>CALIZI010000136.1 GCA_938028705.1 uncultured Saprospiraceae bacterium
TTCAAAATATAATTTGGTTTTCAAAATTGTTTTTAATAAAATATTAATTTTAAATTATTTATTATTAATTGAAAATCAATGAAAATTTGAACTCAAAAAAATTTAACAGAAATGTGAGTTTTACATTTATTATTTTACATTTTACATTGTGATAATACACTAATTATATTCCCGAATCGTTTGTTCGACTATAAAGCCTTTTTGTGCTTTTTCTTC
The DNA here is from genome assembly GCA_938028705.1 of uncultured Saprospiraceae bacterium. Classification (GTDB taxonomy): domain Bacteria; phylum Bacteroidota; class Bacteroidia; order Chitinophagales; family Saprospiraceae; genus JAHDEO01. The sequence goes on from CALIZI010000136.1 coordinate 217, forward strand.
CCAATCCTGTCCTGCACAAGTTTCAATACACTGCGTATCAAGGATCATAATTTTGCGGTTGACCAAGCCCACGCCTTTTGCATAATATTCATACGAGCGACGCAATTCTATAAAGTTTACTTCGTCAGCTTGATAGACCTCCACCACATCATCAAAGGTAAAAGGACCGACATTGAGACTTCCCCCGATTTCACGATACTCGTATAGCCAATTTTTAAAAATCAAAATACTCTCACCTTCTACCGAAATCACTGTATTTTCATCAATATAGCGATTGCCATCCCAAGGGTTGGTATTTTCACTGACCGGAAAAATGAGCTTAATAAATCGCAGGTTTTCCTCTGTACGTTCTGCCTGACGCTCGGTCACTGCTGCCGTCCAGACATCTTTTATAAGCCATTCTTCACTTTCATCATTACGCTCAAAACGCTCTATACGAAAGACAGTGCGTCCTTCATTATCAGGAAAAGAATCGGTGACTTCTTCTCTGACTTGAATAGAATTGACCCTAACAGATACATTATTGCCGCCTACAATATCATATATCGTAGAATCTACATCGTATATCATATATTTGCCAATCTCCAACGGAAAATAATCATAACCAAACTCAAGCGGGTCTTCAATGGTATTATCTCCACATGACTGAAAAAAAAGTATTGAGGGGATAAATAGTACAATAAATAATCTTAATAATTTCATATCGGATTGTTTTGTTTTTGGATCATACACATACAAATTATACAACGTTTTTGTTCTTGTGGTATTGTCCGTTTTATCAAAAATCATTCCTAATGTGCGTGGTCTCTCTTCTCTGATTTTTTTTGTAATTTTGCCACACCTCTCCCGATTCATACATAACAAAAGTGACCAGATTATGCCTAAGCATTTTGTTTCCAATAAAGATGAATCCCCACCTTTATTTCACAATAAATTTCTCGACCTTTTTTCGCGCGTACATTGGAGTGTACCCTTGTTTGTATTTGTGCCTGTGGTGCTGTCGTTTCTGTATTGGGGCGCAGCGGACTACGCTTTGGGATGGATGCTTGTGCCTTGGTTTGCAGGCGGTTTAGTGTTTTGGTCTTTTTCGGAATATGTCCTGCATCGCTTTGTTTTTCACTATCAGCCACCGGGCAAATTGGGCGAAAAAATTCACTTTATCGTACATGGCGTACACCACGATTATCCGAATGATTCACTGCGTTTGGTGATGCCGCCTGCATTGGGTATTCCACTCGCCATTTTATTTTACTATCTGTTTGTCAGCGTATTAGGACTACCAAATACAATGCCTTTCTTTGCCGGATTTATCACCGGATACCTCGTTTATGACATGACGCATTTTGCCCTCCATCACGCCAATATTCAACATCCGTACTGGAAAAAACTCAAAGAACACCACATGATTCACCATTATCACGACCCCAAAAACGGCTACGGCGTAAGCAGTGATTTTTGGGATAAAATCTTCCGCACCGAGTTCAACATTCGTAAGCGGGATAAGACGGTGATTGGGGAGTAGTTGATAAAGTTGATAAAGTTGATTGAGTTGATAAAGTTGATTGAGTTGATAAAGTTGATTGAGTTGATTGAGTTGATAAAGTTGATTGAGTTGATTGAGTTGATAAGGTTTATAGAGTTGATAGGGTTTATGCACTTAACATGGGATATTTCTTCCGAATTTGGGCTAAAACTCGTCAGACATTTAAACTTTACCGGAAAAATATGACATCATCGGTGAATTTTGAAAATGTCAGACGAGTTTTAGCCCAAATTCAAAAGCAAAATACCAACTATATTGAATAAAATATCGAACATGATATTGTCAAGTTAAAAAATAAATTAAATTATTTTATAATATTTTTATTATTAAAAATAAAATTTTTATAAATTTATTTTATTTTAAAACAATTAAAAAAATATGCTTGTTTGAATATAAATGTCAAAATAATTTTCGTTGAAAAAGCGTTTTGATAAATGATTTTAGAATTTTGAAAAAAGAAAAAATATTTATTCCATCAAACGAATCACGACATTATTATCAATGAAAATAATCATACTCACCCTCACATCAATTATACTCAGTAGTGCCATGCTCCCGGCACAGATCACGCGAGAGGAATACTTGGCACAATTAGAAGCCTATAAAAAATCTGCCGATGCGGGTTTAGCGACTTTTTTTAATAAAAATCAATCGGCGAGCAAACGTATTGAGGCGATTTCAAAAATTGACAGATTTACGGATGAAGAAGATATAAAAAGGTGCATGGATATTGTCATGGATGTCGCGCAGCCCGACGAGGTACGTGCTGCGGCTATCTTCAAAGTACGATACAAAATCCACCACCACGAAGCTGCACGAAATAAAATATTGACACAAATTGAGCAGTCTTATGCGCCTCCGAAATTTCGGGAAGCGGCAATGGATGTCATGCAAATGTATGTTTTCAAGCCCCAAACACCGGAGTCGGAACGCCAAAAAGTAATGACGGTTTTTCGTAAAATTGGCACTAACGACAGCCGCCCACAATTTCGGGAACGTGCCATGTATGTACTCACGACTTTGGGCGATTCCGAAGCACGACGCATACTCAGCACCGGTTTGAAAGACCCGACACAAGCCGTCATTGCACCCGATAAAGCCATCAATTTGCTGGCAGGTGTGATTAATAATTCGGAGTATTATTATGAGCTCATTCAAAATATACTCAACAATCCGCCCACGCAAGCTGCACAGTTGGAAGCCATCCGCGCTCTGGGCAATTACGAACCTGCCCGCGACGATATTCTGAAAGTATTGGAAAATAAACGTGCCGCTCCCGAATTGCGGATTGCTGCCATGAACGGGCTGAATGCCAGCTTGGGCGATGATTTTTTTGAGTTTACCAAATCCGTTATTTTGGACGAAGATGCACCCGAAGAATTGCGTATTCGCGGCTTGCAATCGCAACTGTACCGCGAAGTAAAACGGGAAATGGAAAGCCCTTCTACCGTTCCTTTACTTAGCCCCGAATTTGATGAAGTCATTGAGCAATTGAAGCGCAGTAAATCGGAAAGTGTGAAAAATACCGCCGCCTATTGCGCCCGAAAATTGAAGAAAGAGTGAAAGGGGATGAAATGTAAAATGTAAAACACAAAATGTAAAATTTAAAAGTGTCGATAGGACGTGAATTTATTTTATTTTTAAATTTTTAAAAAATATACTTTTATAAAAATAATTATTTTATATACTTTTAAATTTTACATTTATTATTTTACATTTTACATGTCCAAAATCTTCTGCCATATTGTCTCATTAAAATCCAAAAGTGAATGAAGTTGTACATCTGCCACTGCAAATTGCGGACGTGCGACTTCGGGAATTGCCACTACGGTCATACGTGCTGCCTTAGCCGCTATCACACCCGGCAATGAATCCTCAAAAGCCAGACAATCAACAGGTGAAATACCCAACTTTTCGGCAGTGTGAATGTAAACTGCCGGATGTGGCTTGGCATATTTTTCCGATTCGGCAGAGTGCATCACTGAGAAAGCATCTTGCAAATTGAGCTTGCCCAATGCCGCATTGATAATCCGAAAAGAAGACGAAGAAGCTAATGCCACAGGTAATTTTTTGCGTTCAAAAAACCCTAAAATCTCCTGCACACCGGGCTTCGCCACCAGTTTTTCTTTCATCAACACAATCAACTCATCCACTATCGCCGTCTCAATATCTTGCAAGGATGCGCCTTCCCACGGACTTTGTGCATAGCGCATTCGCACCACGTCATCTATCCGTACCCCTGTCGTATCCTGACAATCTTTAATACTTAATTCAATCCCGACACCCGAAAATACTCGTTGTTGTGCCTCATGCCAATGCGGTTCTGAATCTATCAGTAAACCGTCCATATCGAAAATAATTGCTTGCATATTTTAGAAAGTGTTGTGGTGTTGAAGTGTTGTGGTGTTGAAGTGTTGTCGTATTGGAGTGTTTTGGTGTTGTGGTGTTTTATCGAATTACTAACCACAACACTACGAAACTACCACACTTCAACACTCCTATGTCATTTCGTTTAAAAAACCTTTGATGACCTTTAATCCGTTGTTAAGACTTTGCTCGTTATGGTTGTTAATGATAATATCAGCTTGTTCGAGGTAAGGTTCGATGTATTTTTTGTACGAAGGTTGTACGTGGTGTTCGTAGCGGTACAAGACATCGTCTAAGGGGTAGTTTCGCTCTATGCGGTCTCGCCTGATACGGCGAATAATTTTGAGGTGATCGGGTGCATGGACGAAAATTTTGAGGTCAATCAGTTTTTTTATTTCCTCAAAATGAAAAATAAATAAACCCTCTACAATCAGCACCGGAGCGGGTTGGAAAGTACGCATTTCCGATACAGATTCAGCATTATTAAATACATATTCTTGTCGTGTGACGGTCTCGCCATTAATAAGTCGCTGAATATCCTTTGCAAATACTTCATTATCAATAGCATAAGGTAAGTCAAAATTTTTTATACCTTTTTCATCTATCTTTTGCTCCTCACGCGGGCGATAATAATCATCCTGTGAAACAATACAGATTTGCTCCCGCGAAAACATATCAGCGACATATTTCAGCAAAGTTGTTTTACCCGAACCACTGCCGCCTGTGATACCTATTATATAAGTGTTCGTCATAACTTGTAGTGAGTTGATAGAGTTTATTGAGTTTACAGAGTTTATAAAGTTTATTGAGTTGATAAAGTAATCAGTTTTGCCTACGGCAAAAACTCTTTCTGCGAATGAACTAATTACTTTATAAACCGTATAAACTTTATAAACTCACAAACCAATATTGGCTCAAAATTAGTTTAAATATTCAGAGTTCCAAACTAGTGTTGAAATAAGTGATAGAAAGCGAGAAAAATGACTAAATTTACGGTTACGATTTTTTTTCTCAAAAACTGTAAATAAATATGGAACTTCTGACCGGTATATTGCGGGGTGTTTTGGGTATTATTGCACTCATTGGCATCACCTATATATTTAGTACGAATAGAAAAGCGATAGATTGGGGCTTGGTGGTCAAAGGACTCACCCTTCAATTGATACTGGCACTGATATTGATTAATCCATTTAATCTGGGTATATTGGAATACATCCGAATGTTCTTTAGGTGGATTGTTGATTTCTTCGTGATGATGATTACGGCTACGGAAGAAGCCTCACAATTTATGTTTGGTGATTTGGCGAAAGCCGGCGGACCTTATGGTTTTGCTTTTTTTGTATTGCCGACTATTTTGTTTTTCTCGGCACTGTCTTCCTTGTTGTATTATCTTGGTGTACTTCAAAAAGTGGTCTATGGCTTTGCGTGGCTGATGAATAAGACGATGAAACTTTCCGGTGCAGAAAGTTTGGCTGCCGCTGCCAATGTATTTATTGGTCAGACAGAAGCACCGCTGGTCGTCAAACCTTATCTGGAACGCATGACCCGCTCGGAGATTTTGTGCCTGATGACAGGAGGTATGGCAACGATTGCAGGCGGCGTATTTGGCGCATATATGGGCTTACTTGGTGGCGACGATCCGGAGGCTTTGAGGTATTTTGGTATGCACCTGCTGACAGCTTCTATCATATCAGCACCGGCAGCGATAGTCTGTGCAAAAATACTGTTTCCTGAGACCGAACCGGAAAAAGTTGACCAAAATATTGACGTACCAAAAAACGAGGCAGGAAGTAATGTGTTAGATGCTTTGGTACGCGGTACAACCGACGGTTTGAAATTGGCAGTGAACGTAGGTGCGATGTTATTGGCATTTACTGCGTTTATATTTTTATTTAATAAGATTTTTATGTATATTGGTGACTTCACCAATCTCAATGATTTCATCGCCCAAAAAAGCGATGGAGTTTATAAAGGCTTAACTTTACAATATATTTTCGGATTACTTTTTTCGCCCATAGCTTGGTTGTTGGGTACACCTTCAAATGATATGGTAGCCGTAGGACAACTACTCGGCGAAAAAACTATCCTAAATGAATTTTTTGCTTACCTATCTCTTGCAGACCTCAAAAATGCCGGAGCATTGAGTGAAAAATCCATTCTAATTGCCACTTATGCGTTGTGTGGCTTTGCTAATTTTGCGTCCATAGGCATACAAATTGGCGGAATTGGTGCCATTGCACCCGGACAACGCAATACCCTATCCCGATTTGGGCTACAAGCTTTAATTGGAGGAACCATTGCTTGTTTCTTAACCGCTGCTATTGCCGGTATGATGGCATAGCAAGTTCAAGTATAAGAGACAAATTCAAGTTCAAATGATGGCTTGCCTTCGGCAAGTATTTATTCGAGTTTTTCACTCAGTTTTTGTATTATAATTTTATATTTTTTTTAATAATGAATATTTAATTTATAATTTTAAAAATATTTTTAAAAGAAAATTTTTAATAAAATTAAAAATAATTACAATATAAAAATTTAATTTTTATTTTAAAACTTGAACTTGAACTTGATACTTGAATTTGAACTTAAAAAGTAACAGGCTCCTAAACCACGTGTCAAATTATGTTGCGTCTGAACGAACATCCGATTGGGGATACGCATCCATTGTATCAAACATTTAAAGGCTTACTGGAACGTCCCGGTAAACCCGCTACCGATGTGATCGTTAAGGTCTTGAGAGCGGGTAAAAACGAGGAAGAAGAAGATGCCTTTGAAGACCTTTTCTCAAGGAATTACAAAGCCGCTGACTTGGGTGATGAGGTGGTGTATTACCGAAATTTTATAGAAGGAGAAACCCTAAAAGAATACCTTGCCGGAAACAAACCGGATGATGATACCGTCATGGAGTTATCTACCAAATTATTGTCTATTCTTAATTTTTTACACATAGAGAAAATTTTTCATAACAAACTTACGAGTGAACATATTTTGCTGCAAGGCAATGAAATATACATTATTAGTGCTGATAATTCTTTGTCCAATAGCTCACGAAAAGATATAGAAGCCTTTGGAGAGGTGCTGAATGAAATGCTCGGAACGGGGCAAAAAGCTCCTTTTTACAGAGATATTTTGGTCAAATGTAGAGGTGGAAGTGATTATTTTCGTAACGTCAGCGACATCTTGTACCGTTTCAAAAACCGCGTAAGGGAGATAGAGCATATTCCTGCATCTTTTAACAAATACGTGGTCAATCAATTCAACAAACACGGTTATCCGCCCTCAAAAGCGACTCGTGATTCCATCAATGCACAGGCATATCGTATGGCGATTGACGAGCATTTGATTGAAACCGTCATCACCCAAAATGCTGATAAAATAACACCTGCCAAAGTCGCTGTTCCGCGTTGGGCATATTTGATTATTCCTATATTTTTGATATTAGGTGTAGGGCTGAAATTATTGACCAATAAAGGCGTTGACGACCCTGCCGAACTACACTTTACCCTCAACGGAGATGAGAAAAAAGAACTTGGAGAAGCCTACTCATTTACCAGCAATCAACGCAAAACCAAACATCTTCGTTGGAAAGTATATGATTATAATGGTAGAAAAATAGAACAAGACGAAAACAGAAATAAATTAGAATATACACCCAAAAAACCCGGTAAATATTTTGTTACTTTGGAACATATTGATGACTCCAAAAACATTCATAAAGATACCATACAAGTCATGTGGCCCGGCGGTAAGGCGCAGTTTAGTGTACAGCAGATAGATGGTAATAAATTTATCTTGAATAACGAATCTCCCTTTGCCGATAGCGTGTTTTATGATATGGGTGATGGCTTAGTGAAAATGACCGCTAAACAAATCGAATACACATATCCGAATATCACTAAACCTACAGATATTACGATACAATTTGCGGCTTATGCTAATGGTCAGGCAGACCTCCAAACCAAAAAATTCAGAGCTACACCGCCAAAAAATACACCCGCAAAACCTTCTGCTCCAATCACTGAACCAACACTCGAAAAACCGATCATCACGCCACCGCCACCTAAAGAAGAACCCATAATTAGCCCTCCCCCACTCAAAGAAGAACCCGTCGTTGTGTCAACACCTCCGAAACCAAAGCCTAAACCCTCGTATAAAAAACTTGTCATACGTTCTATGAAACCAAATTACGATACACAAACCATTGACTTACGTTTGAGTAGTACGACTATTGATCCCAATTTGACCTACGAATGGGAAGTATCGGGTGAGAAAAAAACAGGACAGACAGTTACATTTAGTATTGAAAATCAAAATGTGATGCAGGTATTTGTACGGGCTATGAAAGACGGTAAAGTTGTTCAGACATCTAGTAAAATGGTTTCTGTACAACCCAAAAAAGAAAATGATTCACCCTTCAAATCTATTAAAAATACAGGTTTATTTAAAGAAAATTAATGATTATTAGTTCATGGTTCATGGTTCATGGTTCATAGTTTTTTACAATCAATTGGATTACAGAAAACTATGAACCATGAACCATGAACTATGAACCAATAGTCTCAAAAACAAATTATGATAAAACGCTTTACCCTCCTTTCAGTATTATTCGTTATCATTCTAATGACTATATCCTCATGTCGTGTCACAAAAGACCCCTATGCGGAGCGTTATTTAGGTGCCCTCAAATCTCTTATAGAAAATGACAGACGATTCAAAAAAGTGTATTCCGATAACGACACCCTCGCTGTCAAAATCACCAACCGTATAGAGCGAGTGGAAAGAACTATAGATAGCCTTGAAATTTATGTACAAAGCGATAAACGAAAAAGATACTGCGAATACGAACAATCCGTAGAGTCCGCTGTCAACATTATTACCAGTAAACCCGACGAATCTATCCCCCGATTGCTTGAAGAACTCGAAGAAAGTAAAAAACTGGATGAGCAACTTATTGTCAAAGCTGTAGAAGTCGAAGAAAAAGCAAAAATAGAAGTCACGACGGGTAAATTAGACGATGTTTCTTACGAAAAAATCACGGATGTTACCACAGAAATCAAAGTAGAAACCGCCAAGGAAATCGAAGCAAAAGAAACTGCCATAGAAGGGCTGCAAACAGCTTATTCCGCTGTCAATCCGGCTGCCATTCAGACCGAAATTATCGAAACTGCTTACGAGACCGTTACCCGCATACGCACACAAGGCAATACGACCCAACAACGCAACCTCGAACAACTCAAACTTGTGGTAGATGTACTCGAAGTGGATAAATTCAAACAATTTGAAGCCGCTGCCTTCTTCGGTCCGGGAGCCTTTGTCATCAAAAGTCAAGACATGCCCAAAGTCGAAGCTGCTTTTGGACCACTTATCAATTCCATCATTGATTTTGTGAATAGATATCGCGAGCGCAACATGACCCTGACCATCGTTGCCAAAGGTTATGCTGATGCTACGCCTATCTCCAAAGGTAGCAGTCTCTACAATTCGCTCAAGCCCGTCACAGGTTCGGAAGATCCCAGTCGTCAAGACCTCAACCGCGCACTCTCTCGCCTACGTGCTGATGAAATGAGCAAGCACATGCGCGAACTTCTCCTCCGCCGCGATGCTGAACTCTTTAATAATACCAGCAATGTCAGCATTGATATTGTGTCACAAGGCAAAGGTGAAGAATGTCCTTACATCAACAAGCCTTGTACCATTGCCAACGACCCGAACCGCCGTATCGTGACTTTCCATTGGCTCGTTACACCCAACAAATTATAATTTTTGCATCCGTAAAAATAAAAAGCCTCACAAGTAATCTTATTCTAAAATAACATTACTTGTGAGGCTTTTCTTTTTGTAAATAGCATAAATTTATCCATCATTTGTGATAGCTTCTTTCCTGTTTTTTTAGTATCATAATCTCTTCATTTTTCTTTTTTTACATTATAAATAAAAAAGTACAATGTCACATTTTTGCATGTATAATTTTAACTTATATTAAAATTAATTTAACACATAAAATAACATTTAATGCATTATTAATTAAAAATTAATTACCTATAAATAACTTAAACTTATGTAAGAGATATTTTTTATATGTTTTAATGAATAAAAAATTAATTTATATGCCTGTCACTAAAAAAAACACATTTTCCGTTTTTTTACGAGATCCAAACAACATTTCCACAAAATAGTGTTTACATTGCAGAAAATTTGGAAAACAGCACAACACTCCCTACATACAAAACCACTAATTTTTTACTAACTATTTTATAATTTTATCTTTTCGATTTAGTTTATGAGAATATTTTTACTATGCTGTGTGGCAATGCTACTAACAGCTATCGGCATCCAAGATCTAAACGCACAAAGAATATGTGCCACTAAAGACCTCGACCAACTCGAACGAGATGACCCAAAACACGCCGAAAAACTCCGAATGATTGAAAATCACACACGAAGAATCATCAACAAACCTTCCCACGAAAGAGTTGACGGTGTTATCACCATTCCTGTAGTCGTACACGTTATCTACCAGACAAATGCTCAAAACATCAGCGATGCACAAATCAACTCACAAATGCAAGTGCTGAATGATGATTTCAGACGACTGAACAGTGATGCAAATAACCAATGGTCACAAGCCGCAGATACTCAGATTGAGTTTTGTTTAGCGACAGTCGATCCTAATGGCAATGCTACAAGTGGTGTTACCAGAAAATACTACAATAGAAGTGAGTGGGGAACCAATGATGCGATGAAGTACTCCTCCAACGGTGGTGTTGACGCTTGGTCTCGTGATGATTATTTGAATATGTGGATTTGTAATATAGGTGGCGGAATTTTGGGTTATGCTCAGTTTCCCGGCAGTGGTAGTGCTGCAACAGATGGTGTAGTGATGAGTCCTCAGTATTTTGGTACTATTGGTTCGGCACAAGCCCCTTTTGATGGTGGTCGTACAACCACACATGAAGTTGGTCACTGGCTCAACCTTCGCCATATCTGGGGTGATGGCAATTGTAATGCCGATGATTTTGTTTCAGATACACCTACTTCCGATGCTGCCAACTATGGCTGTTCAACAGGTCACGTTTCATGTAGCTCTACCGATATGGTACAAAACTACATGGATTATTCTGATGATGCTTGTATGAACCTTTTTACACAGGGACAAACAGACCGTATGCGTGCTTTGTTTGATACAGGTGGTTTCAGAGCAAGTTTATTAAATTCAGGCGGCTGCGGTAGCGGTGGCGGTTCTACAGCTACTTGTAGTGATGGTATTCAGAATCAAGGCGAAACAGGTGTTGACTGTGGCGGTCCTTGTACTCCTTGCTCTACGGGCTGTAGCCAAAATGAAGTAACTATTTCTATCACATTTGATAATTATCCTGAAGAAACAAGCTGGACAATCACCAATAGCAACGGTGCAACCGTAGCCTCCGGCGGTACTTATGGCAGTGAGCCTGATGGCAGCACCTTGACTGTTAGCGAATGTTTGCCCAACGGATGTTATGATTTTAATATCAGCGATGCTTATGGCGACGGTATATGTTGTAGCTATGGCAATGGTTCTTATAGCGTAAGCGGTGGTGGTAACACATTGGCTTCCGGTAGCAGCTTTACCTCATCAGAGTCCACTAATTTCTGCGTTGGTTCTTCGCCTCCGGCATCTTGTGATACACCCACCGGTTTAGGAACTACAGGTGTCACAGATGTAGATGGTACTTTAACTTGGAATGCAGTAAGTGGTGCTTCCAGCTATAATGTAGAAATATTTGTAGGTGGTACTTCTGTCTATACAACAAATGTTAGCTCCAACTCTTTAAGTATTACCGGTTTTGCAGCAGGTACTACATACGCTTTTACAGTACAAGCTGACTGCGGTGATGCAACTTCTGCAACTTCCTCCGCTCATAGCTTCACTACTGATTCCGGCGGCGGTAATCCCGGTGGTGGTTGTAGCACTGTAACCGTTGATAGCGAAAACTTTGAAAGCGGATGGGGAATTTGGAACGCTGGCGGAAGTGACTCGTACAGAAATAATTATGCAAATTATGCCTCAAGCGGCTCTTACACGATTCGTTTGAGAGACAATACAAGTTCATCAGTTATGACTACTGACAACTTGAACTTGAGTAGTTTCGAGGAATTAACCGTTGATTTTCACTACTATCCTGTAGGTATGGAGAATGGTGAAGATTTCTGGTTGCAAGTATCAACTGACGGTGGTAGTTCTTACCAAACTATTCAGAGTTGGGCTAGAGGTACTGATTTTAACAATAACACAAGTTATACAGAATCAGTGACGATTACAGGTACATTTACATCGACTACAAAAGTCAGATTCAGAGTAGATGCTTCTGTAAATAACGATAGAGTTTATTTTGATGATGTGACTATTTCAGGTTGTTCGAATAATGTCAGAACCGAAAATTTAGTACACACCAATACACCGGATATAGATGTAACAGATGTAAATGTAGCTATGAATATGGCGGCAGAAACAGAGATAGTACAAGAGGAAGTTGCTAAAGCTAGTATCAGTAACATCAACGTCTTCCCTAATCCGGCAAATCAATACATCAATGTCGAATACACTAACATCGAATCTACCGAAGTTCAGTTATTCCTGATGGACATCAATGGCAGAATCATTCAGAATCAAATTTTGAACGATGCTCCCGGTCAACAACGCATTCAGCTGGACATTAATACGCTTAATTCAGGCTTCTATTTCATACAATTAGTTGCCGAAGATACCGTAGAGTCTATGAAGTTTGTAAAACCGTAAACACGAAATATTGTTTTAGAAAATATGAAGGGCAATCCGTTTGGGTTGCCCTTTTTTTGTAGTCCATTATTCTCCAAAATCCGTTGCTTCATCATATCGAATCAGGTAGGTTTTCACTTCTACGCCATCAATGATTTCTTTGGCTTCTTCTACGCCTTCCATTTGTATTTCATTACTGATAAAAACAATATACACACTCTCCTCAATTCCCTTTCGATTGCTGTAATACGCCAATTGCTTTTTACCTTTTTTGAATGAACGCGGACTGTAATATTTTTTCGCTTCAATTAAATATTCTATACCTTTTACATTGATAATCAAATCACTATTGCCCAATGAAACGAAAGCCTCGCGATAGCTTTTCCCCTCAATTTCTTGTATAAAAATACTGATAAAGGTCTCAAAGCTATAAATCATCGCCGCTTCTTTGATGGATTTGAAGTTGCCGTTTTCATCCTTCTCGCGGTAAGGTCGAAAGCTGCGGAGTTGGATGTGATTTTTGTATTTATCAATGAGTTTATCGAAGTCGATTCTGCCGTTTTCGGTCAGGTAGGCATCGGCAAGCATCGTTCCGGCAATTCGGCTGCCTTCGCCGTTGGTATAAGGATAAAATGTATTGTATAATTTCTTTTGATACAGCGGCACCCAGAAAATGACCTGCCCGTTTTCACCTCGTCTTATCAGTCCGTTGACATGTAATTCTTTAATCGCAGGTCGGTCTATTTTAAATTCTACCTCATTTTCTGTGAATAATAAATGCTCAACGAAAGCACGGTGATTTTTTGCTTTATTGACGATATTTGATACGTTTTTGTCAATGCTTATATTGATATACCAATCTTCAACCTTCATATAATCCTCATAAGTAATCACCTCTTTATCAGGATAATCCATGACCAGTTTTCGAGCAAAACCATTCACCAAGCCGGGTTGGTTGGCGGTGATTTCTATGATTTTTTCTTTTACCGATTGGTCAAATAATTGTCCGGTTTCGGTTTCGTGTTGACCCAAAAGTTCAAAGGTTTCTTCATTTGTGAAGAAGGGAATTGCTAAGTTGTTGGTGACATTAAAAGGGCTGGCATTATCTTGAATAATACCTGTAATATTGGACACGCCTACCAGAATGACACTTTTTAAGGCATGATTATTTCTCGTATGATAAACGCCTCTAATTTCGTGTAAAAAGTCATTAAAATAAACTTTATTGATACCTTCGACTTCATCTATAATTAATACCAATTTTTTATCTGTAATATTTTCAATCTTATTAAAAATATCTCCAAGATTAGTCACCTTAAAATCAGTACCCCAAAATAGATTCAACTTAGTTACCAATTTAGCCATAAAGGTATCAATCGGCGTATTAGCATAAGTCTCAAAATTAATCCACGCCACTTTGTAACCTTCCTTCTCTAATGCTTCTCCCAACAATCCAAAGTACGTACTTTTCCCCGTCTGACGAGGTGCCCATATCGTAAAATATTGACTATCATGTACCAAGTCAATACCTTTTTTCATCAATTCAGGACGAAATAAGGTATAATGCTTTTCCGGTATATTCGGTCCGTTTGTGTTAAACTTACGCATATTTTGATTTGAAATATTTTTGATGCGCTCAAAGTTATACTTTTTTAAAATAAGAATTAAATATTTTGACGGTGAGTGTTGAGCTTATAATCGCGTGGAGTTGAGTATTTACTGTAAAATGATACTGTATTTTGAATTATTAAATCATTCTCTCCCACGTCTTTTTATGACTTCCTGTGAAAGAGAAAAATTATTCTTATCGGAAGTAAGTTTGAAAACCTTGGGTGCAGCCCAAATTGTCGCATGTGAAATAATGCTAAGTATTGTCAGTGCATCTCACGCAGAGTTCGCAGAGAACGCAGAGGACTGATAATCAACACTCTGCGTTCTCTGCGTTCTCTGCGTGAATCACTTAATAAAAATAAAAATGCGACAATTTGGGCTGCACCC
>CALIZI010000137.1 GCA_938028705.1 uncultured Saprospiraceae bacterium
TGCTGTAACCACTAAGAACACGAAGAACACTGAGGTTGAATAGACGAAGTAAGAAAACTAAGATAGTGTAAGAAATTCATTATTAATTACTTAGAACCACTTTGTGAACTCTGCGTATATTCGATTTTTGTGTACTTCGTGTGCTTAGTGGTTCAATAGCATTACATGTACAGCACTACCTGCAATATTAGTCTTTAATTTCTTTCACTTAGGTAAAATTCTGTTTTTTAGATTTTTATATAAAACAACTAATCAAATACATTATTCTAATAATAAAAATCATTCAATTGATTAGAGTGTGACACACATAAGTGGAATCATAATATAAAATCAAAAAAAGCTAAGATTGGCAAGAGATTCCGTAATGACTGCTTTAGCTGTCAAGTGGGTGGCAATATTTCATAAAAAATTGTTTTTAAGTTGATAAAATATTATACTAAAAGCACACTTGACAGCTAAAGCAGTCATTACAGTATCTACAATTTGTATTTATCAAACCAAAGATGCATTTTAATATTACAAATCCACTTATGTGTGTCACACTCAATTGATTATCAATGAATTACAATTTTAAACCTAATTTCCCAATTACCTAATATCCATTTTGTCCAAAGTCCAAAATAATTATAATGCAAAAATAAAATAACTGACAATCAATTACTTGCGATTTAAATGCGAATTTCCTAATTTCCCAAGATCCAAAGTCCGGTTAATTTTATCCTGTACGAATTATGAAAAAACTGATATTTTTACTTTTCATTCCCCTAATGATACAAGCACAACCCGAACAACCTGTCTATTCGCTTGCCCTGAGTGTAGAGGCGGCAGAGACGGTAAATAATGACCGTTGGATACACCCGACGATTAACCAATTGAAGCAGCGATTGGATGACTATGGTATGCAGTGGCAACAATACGACCTCAAGAAAAGTGATGACAAAATAGCCGTCAATATCAAAGCCACACAAGACCCCGAAGTCGTCAAAGCCATACTGACGAGTACAGGTGTTTTCAAGCTATTGCCTGTACACAAAGTAGATGACCCACAACTTCGCACCTTCTATACTGCCTTAGAAAATGCCATGCTTACATTGAATGGCAAATCGGAAAAACTAAGTCAATATTTTCAAATCAATGACCCGCCGTATAAAGACCTTAAAGTAGATTTTCGGCGTTATCCGCCTGCGGTGATTGGTATGGCAAAAGGAGAGAACATTCCGCTCGTCAATCAGTTTTTGAATACCCCAAAAGTGCAAGCCATGATACCCGAAAATGCTCAATTTGTGTGGGGCATCAAGACGAGTAATATCCATGTCAGTATGTATGACCTCTATTTGATAGATGATACGCCGGGAGAGTATCTTGTTGGTAGTGAGTACATTACAAAGGTAGAAATTATCACAAAACCGAATATATACGGCGTAATGACAGATGCCTTGGCGATTGCATTTGACGAGGTCGGTACACAACAAATTCGTGAAGTCACACAAGCCAACCTTGACCGCGAACTCGTCGTCCTCATCGGCAATAAAGCCCTCTCTGCACCACTCGTAACGGGCGTGATAGAGCGTGGCGTGATTCATATTCCGGGTGCATTCGACCGTCGGGAAGCAGCGTTTTTTGCTAAACTTTTTCGTACCAAACCACTCCCCGTCCAACTAAAAATCACAGAACACGAGCGACAAGTCATCAAAGTTCCCAATAGTCACCTCACACCCGTCAACCACAAAGGCGCAAAGACGATATGGCGGCAGAATCAATGAACATGAGTAGCGAGTTGGCGAGTATTGAGTAGCGAGTTTTACGAGTTGGTAAGTCAAAAAAAATAAGGCGAATGTATCTGTGAAAACAGACACATCGCCAAATTTACTATCTGAGAGGAAGTCGATAGTTGTTTCTTTTGATGGTTGAGAAAAATTTTTATGGGGTTGGTATTTTTTAGTGTCGTTGTTTGCTTTGTGAGTGCTTGGTAGTTACAGGCTTCACATATCGGGCTTGCTATTGACAACGAGGTAATCAACAGGCACCTTTCTTCCGTCCGGTCCGTGCATTTCACGCTCTATATGGAAAGAGACCCATGTTTCGTTAAGTATGAAAGTAAGTCCTTGTACACCGTATCTTTCTCTAAAATCAGAAGCTACTACAATACTAGTTGTTGCATTATCTTCGTCAAGCTCTATGTTAAGATCATCTTTACATAAAAGTCGTACAGAAAATGTAGCATGGTCAAGTATGCCATTTTCTATGGTTAAATGACTTCCTTTCTTTTTGAGCTTACATCCTATTTTGCTAATTTCACCATTGTTAGCTCCAATTAACTTTATTTGAGTTTCCTTGTTTTCGTTTAATAATACATAAGAATCACCTTTTTTTCCCAATTTGATTTTAGAATCTGACATGATATCGGATTTTAGTTGACCTATACTATTTGACCTGTAAAGACATTTTGTCATGCAGTGTAATGAACCACTTTTACGTGCCAAAAAATGAAAGTCATGATTAAATAAATGTACTTGAAAATCATTTTCTTGGAGTAAATCAATTTGTTCTTGTTCATATTTTTTAAGGTCATTCCACTGTGGATTTTGAGGATGTTCATTCGTAGCGTAACGGGGTAGCCAAATCGTTTTTTTATCAGTATTGATGACTTCTACAAGACTGTTGTTGTAACTTGCCCAATACCAACTCATGTCAAAGCCATGTCTATAATAAGTCATGGGTAAAGGGTTTCTTATTATCTCATATTGTATATCGTTTTGGTTGAGGTCGTGTTTAAGGTGTTGCAGACATTCTTCTATTCTTTCTTGTACATCATCAAACTGATAATCAAAGAGTTGCCTTTCATCTTCATTTAATTTTTTTATATCAAAACCGATAACAGGCTTGCCGACAAGGATAAGTTGTTTACCTTGTACATTGCGCCCAAGTAATGTTATAAAAAGGTCGATATGAAATAATGGTTGCTCTTTTCCCCGCCAACGATATATATCGTGATGAAATTGACGGTCATTAGTTTCTACAAGAAATAACTCACGAGTATCTCCACCTCTTTTCGCAGAACGCGTAGATAGTTCGACGGGTTTTTTTTCTTCTTTTCGCTTTGAAAATACCGTAATTAGTGGTTTTTCGTCTCCAAAAAATGTTTGAAATTTTTTATAAAATCCACTACATGTGAATCC
This sequence comes from uncultured Saprospiraceae bacterium, assembly GCA_938028705.1. Taxonomy (GTDB): domain Bacteria; phylum Bacteroidota; class Bacteroidia; order Chitinophagales; family Saprospiraceae; genus JAHDEO01. The sequence goes on from CALIZI010000137.1 coordinate 3,180, forward strand.
GCTATTTACAATTTCATCTTGACCAATCAGTACAAAATCTTCAGCAACCAATACATTTCCACCTTCGAGTGGCGTAGGGAAATTCAAGGGGGTGTAACTCAGGGTTGACTCAGCTATCACCCCCTTCGCAATGCTCCCATCATTACGTCGGTTATTTCTTTGGTGATTATAGGGCTTGATTAAATATTTTAGATTAGAGCTCGAAGTGTTTTTAGATTTAGCAATTAAAAAAGCATCTTGTGACCAGATAGAAAAAGTATTATTACCACTCTGCTTAACATTGGCAACTAATACCTCTGAACCATTTTTAAGACCGCTTTTTATCTTATCAATATTTGCTTGTTCTGTTTCATTCGGTTGTCCATCTTCTGTTTGCACCACCAATACGAGTTGTGTATTATCGAATTTTTCGGCAATTTCTTTAATAATATCCACATAAGATGAGTAAGGTTCATATTCCTTTTCGAGGTACGGATATGGCAATGTCACCAACAGCGACGCTATCTTACCCTCTGCCGAATTCAAGAGGTCAATCGGTTGTTTCAATGAGGCACTTTTAATAAAAACTCCCCTTGTTTTTGACTGACTAATATTGCCACTCAAATTGGGAATCACATCATCATACATGAGGTCTTGTTTGTCTTTCTCTTTACTCATATAGTTAGCTTATTTGTATGTCTTTTTGTAACTGAATATTAAGTTTATCATTATTTAACTCTATCACATCAGTCGAATCTATTAACTCCTTACTCCTATAATTCACCAGACCATATATTTCGACAATACCTTCTATTTTTTCCTTTAATTGTACCAATAATAGGTCTATACTTTCAATGATTTTATCTATATCTGTAACCGCTTTGACAAGTTTATTAAAGCTGCTTTTTCGTACTATCGTCTTCATGTTCCGAATAACACTCTTAGTCAATTCTGCTTTTTTATCAAATACGATTCCCATGAAAAAGATATTTAAGTATCCGTAAATGGAATCAGCAGAAAATATCACCTGATTTTTATCTGACAACTCCCTTGAATTATTGCTACTCAAAACGATATTACCTAAATCTGCAAGTGTTTCCAGATTCTCCTGTGGTTCACAATGAACGGACTTGCCGCTCTCGTCCCAAACTAAAGGCAATAAGAAAAATCTAAAATCGGGTGCATAAAAATTCGGTATATCCTTGTGAATATCATTGATAATTAAATCTTTCAAGCGAATAATCACCTTTTTATCTTCATCAGTGTGTTTTGTATTATTCATACCCGATATTATTCTTGCTTCCTTGCATGAGTAAAATGTTTTCATCTCTGCTACCATTGTTTTATATTTTTGTGATACTGGCAAATATGGGTATTTTCAACATCTAAAAGTAGATAATTACCTGAAAATATTTGACAGCTAATCATTTTTATAATTTTATATTTTTAAAATTATACTTTAAAAAAAACTGATTAACAATTTTTTAGAATTTAAATACATTTTAAAATACATTTTTTGTATATAAAAATATTTGCAAGCTAAAAATATTTTATTTAAAAAATATTTTATATTTTTGTCTTTATATTTTAAAATTGAAAAATCACATTTTTTAGAAGGATAATTTGAAAACTATCCTTTGTCTTTACTTCCACAAATATCAGCCTTATCTTCTTTCGTATTTTAGTCAATTGACAAAAAAATAAGGTAGCTAATTTCATTATTTTCAGTCACAATAAAATTAATATAAATAACTAAAAACCTAATAGACAATACTTTAAGTACAAAACCTTTCGATTATCCACATTCAAAATATTAGTAGGCTATGAGAGAAATGAAAGCATCAGAATTTCTATTTTTTTTAATAGAATCCCTTACACAACACGAAAAACGTCATTTTAAATTGAATAGTAACTTCCAGTCAGGAGATGAAAAAATTTATATTCAGATGTTTGACATTCTTGATAAAATGGGAAAAAAGTATAACGAGGATGACTTACTACTACTTTTCGGTGGCGATAAAAAAAAGCTATCAGTAGGTAAAAATTTTTTGTATAATAAAATACTTCGTAGCCTACGCACTTATAATGAGCGTTCTTCTACCGATATTCAACTATCTAATCTTATCTCAGAAGTTCAAATATTGATACAAAAAGGGCTGTTTCATTTGGCACTCAAAAGGTTGAAAATGGCAAAAAAAACGGCTATTGAATATGAAAAGTCACTTCTTCTTGTAAAAATTATTGACATTGAAGTAGATATTATAAATCATCTCAATACAGATGGAAGTGAAAAGGTAGGAAAAATATTTGAGGAATTATTTAAAAATGCTTCTAATACCTTAGAAAATTACAAGGAAGCTTTGGAACTCAAACGCCTCAATAGAGCATTGCACTCCGCTATCATTGGTGGTGATGCTGTACATCAGGAGAAACATCTTGAAGAAATAAAAAATCTACCCAAAGACACCAAATTACTCAAGTCTTTTTATGCAAAAAATAACTATCACAGTGCTTTGGCATATTATCACCATGTCTTACAAAATTTTGAGGAATCAACACGTCACTTATGGGAACGGGTGAATCTTTGGGATAATCATAAAAACATAAAAAAGTCTGAAAATCAATTATACAGAATTTATCTTTCTAACTATGTATATGGTTGTATAACCATTCAAAATTATAAAGTTATTCCATCACTCATTGAACAAATCAGAGCAATACCCGCCAAATCGAAGTACGAAAAAGCATCTGAATTTCAAAATGCGGACTATTACGAATTATTGTATTATATAGAAACTGCCCGATATGAAAGAGCCGTTGAATTTGTGCCAAAAATCGAAAAAAATATCATTCTACATCGAGATTCGATAAGTAAATCTCGTGAGGTTTACTTTTATTATAATATCACACTTTTGTTTTTTGGTTTAAAAGAGTACGTAGAATCTAAAAAATGGCTTAACAAAATATTGTACGACCAAAAATCAGTTCCAAGTAAAGGCATTAAACGCTTTGCATGGATATTAGAAATCATTATACACCATAAACTTGAGAGTGACGAGGTAATTAGGCATATTTATAATGATGCTCAATTTCCAATGAACAGACCAAACCCACACCCATTTCAAGTCTTAGCTTTTGGGCATCTTAAAAAAATAGTCTTTGCCCTAACCGGACGAAAAGCACTTTTTAAGGATTTTCAAGAAGATTTAACTAAATTTGAGACGAAAAATAGTCACTTTGGTTCAGATATACTTTCTATATGGATAGAATCCAATATCAGAAATAGAAGTTTTATAGAAGTACATGCAGAACGAAATCGTAAGAAGAGAGAAGGAAAGTAAAGTGGTATTTCTCCATCAGTATTTTTAATCACCAAACCATACATTATGTCCCAGATACTAAGATATTCACCAACATGGACAACCATCCTACTCATATTTGCAGCAACAGTCGTCCATGCCCAATGCCCCACCTGCACCCCCATCAGCCCGCCCATAGCGGGTTTAGCGGACGACGACCTATACATCAGCGATGTCATGGACGGTACACAGGGTGACTACTACGACGACCTGCTCACCTTCCGTATGCCGCAGACCACACAGCCTATCTGCGACCAGTTTCCGGGCTTTATCCCTGAGGTTTTTTGCGGACTTGATATCTCCCAAGTTGAGATTGTTGATGTGGTGGGTTTGCCGCAGGGTATAACCTACACCACCAGTCAAGCCGATGCGATTTACGAACTGCCCGACGAAAAAGACGGTTGTGCGACGGTATGTGGTACGCCACTATTTCCGGGCGATTATGTGGTGACGATTATCGTGAAGGCTACCGTTTTGGGGATTTCACAAACGACTTCTTTTGAGCAGGATATGTTCATTGCGCCAAAGGTGAGCAGCACTGTGGGCTTTACGGCAAATCCGGCGGCAGGCTGTGAAGATTTGACCGTCGAGTTCGCCAATAACCTTCCTTCTAATGGCAATTCGGGTGTTACCTACAGTTGGGATTTTGGTAATGGACTCAACTCTACTTCCGAAAATCCTCCGACACAAACCTACACCGAACCCGGCTCTTATACCGTCACATACCAAGCGGTGATTGATACTGTACCACGACAACTGGCACTGGTCAATATCGTCGAATCTGATTGCAATGATAACTTTGCAGGCATACCCGGTGCGCCCGATTTTTTTATTAAAATACTCGACCCAAACGGCGATGAAATATACAGCACAGAAGATACGCCTATTCAAAACCAATCTCCTCCCTTAGAAATCATGATTGATACAACGCTCAACCTCACCTCCGGCAATTACGTCCTTGAAGTATGGGATAGCGACCCTGCGGTGCTTAATCAAGATGATTTTTGTGGTACGATAAATTTTACACAAAGCACCACAGGCTCACTCGTGGATGGCGAATTGACGGTTGAACTAACGATAAATAACTTTACAGAAACCATCACAGCTACCGATACAATTGAGGTCTATGCACTGCCCAATGTACCGGTGATTTCGGGCGAAACGAGCTTTTGCCCCGGCGATAGTATCGCGCTGATGTCAAGTGCCACTACGGGTAATCAATGGTATTTCGATGGTAATGCCGTTGTGGGCGCAACTGACGCTGTTTACCAAGCCAAAGAAGTAGGCGATTATTATGTAACCACCACAACACCAAGCAATTGTAGTGCAACATCTACGACAATAACTTTAGTACTCGATATTCCCGACGATCCTGCCATCAGCATTCCCGGCGGTGATACCGAACTCTGTCCGGGCGAGACTATTACACTCATTTCCACCGCTGCCGACAGTTATCAATGGTATCTTGATGCTGCGCCTATTGCCAATACTAATACACAAAATTATGAAGCCGACGAAGTGGGTAGCTATACCGTAACGGTTACATCGGATACGGGCTGTTCGCTGACTTCTGCGCCTGTTGCCTTGCAAGAATGTACGACTTCCGTTGACAACATTGAAGCGATAGGCAACACACTGACCACCTACCCCAATCCTAATGACGGGCAGTTCATTCTCCATTTTGAAGTAGTAAAAAACGATGACTTCAATATTATTATTACCGACCTCACAGGACGCAATATTTATACAGAAATATTACAAAATTTTTCAGGTATTTATCATAAAAATATCGAATTAACAAACACGCCTTCTGGTTTGTATTTTATTAAAATTAATTCATTAACTCGTAAATTAGTAATTCGTTAAAATGGCTCGTATTTTGATAAAGTATCGAAGTGCTGACGTATTGAAGTATTGATGTACTAACGTTATAATTTTCAATACTTCAACACTTCAATACCGCAACACTTCAACACGATTTTTTTTTATGAAGAAAATAATTTTAATACTATTACTCTCCAATGTAACAATAGCTGTACAAGCCCAAAGCCCTTATGAAGTATTGAATAAAATGCTCAATGCTATGGAAAATGTCAAATCCTCAACATTTACCTTAGATATGAATGAGCGATACGGAGATACGTATAAAAAATCAAAATGTGACATAAGAATACTCAATCAACCACATAGTATTTATATGAAACAACATTACCCGAATGATGGCATCGAACTCCTTTGGGTAGCGGGTAAAAACAGCGGCAAAACATTGATTAATCCCAACGGATTTCCTTATTTCAATGTCAGTTTGAGTCCGTATAATGCGCGAATGCGACGAGATAATCACCATACCATGCTCATCGCAGGCTTTGGACCGCCAGCTGCTATTTTGCGTCATTCCATAGAAAAAATTCTCAAGAATAATCCTGATGATGATCCTAATAATTACCTGACTCTGGAAACCGAAGCCAGTCGGCAGGGATTTGATTGTTATCGCATCACTTTAGACCAACCTAACTTTATTTACGAAAATTATACACTCACAAAAGACGAATATTTACGCGATATTGCTGACCGAAATAAAGTTAGTGAACATGCTATAATGGAAGTCAATAATATCAAACATTATAATAAAATAAAAGCCGGAACAAGCATCCGCATTCCAAATTTTTACGCTAAAAAAACTATTTTCTATATTAATAAAACCACAATGCTACCTATCTTTCAGCAAGTTTATGACGACAAAGGTTTGTATGAAGAATATGAATATATAAATGTCGTCATCAATCCTAATTTTTACGATAAAGAATTTACAGAAGATTGCGAGGCTTATGGATTTTAGAGTGTTGTAGTGTTGTGGTGTCGATGTGTTGTGGTGTTGAAGTTCATACGCAACTAACTTAGTTCGCTCTCCAACACTACAACACATCAATACCACAACACAATGACAATACTAATTACAGGAGCTTATGGTCAGGTAGGCAGCGAATTGAAAGTGCTTTCTGAGCAATACGATTGGACTTTTCACTTCCATAATAGAGATACGTTGGACATTACTTCACTGGAAGATGTGCTTCGTTTTTTTGATGAAAACAATATTGATACTTGCATTAATTGTGCAGCATATACTGCTGTAGATAAAGCTGAATCAGATGAAGCAACTGCCCGTTTGGTTAATGTCATTGGTGCAGAAAATCTCGCTAGAGCTTGTGCTACGCGCAATGCTACTTTGATTCATTATTCGACGGATTACGTCTATCATGGTAGTCAAAATCGTCCATTCAAAGAGACTGATACAACCTCTCCACAAGGGGTCTATGCAGCCACTAAACTGGAAGGTGATGAAAAAGTTTTGGCTGCTAATCTGCGTACTTTAGTGATTCGTACTTCGTGGGTGTATTCGAGTTTTGGGCACAATTTTGTGAAAACCATGCTACGACTCGGCAAGGAACGCGACCACCTCACCGTCATCTTCGACCAAACCGGTACGCCTACGTATGCACGAGATATTGCAGCAGCTACTTTGACCATATTACAAGGTTTGGATGATATAAATATTCAAGAAGTAGCAGGTATTTATCATTTTAGTAATGAAGGAGTTACGTCTTGGTACGATTTTGCAAAAGCTATTTTTGAGATAAAAAATATTGACTGCCATGTAGCTCCTATCGAAACCAAAGACTACCCTACTCCGGCTGCCCGACCACATTTCAGTGTATTGAATAAAGGAAAGATTAAAGCTGTATTCGGATTGGAGATTCCACATTGGCGCGATAGCCTGAAAGATTGTTTGAAGGTGATTGGTTAATAGTTGATGGTTCATGGTTCATGGTTGATAGTTGTTTTAGTATTGGTTTTATTGAAATAATAGCATTATAAAATTATTTTATAATTAAAAAGTATCTATAAGCAGTTAATTTGGTTCCACTAAAATAAAGATATTTCATAATTTATTTATTATTAGAAATTAATCAATTACAAATATTTTTTTTATTGTAAAGTAGTTAAAAAGTATCCTTATTTCAGTGGAACCAAATTTAATAAAAATATATAAATTTGAATTGTAGTAAAATGTAATTCAATTAATTCTAAAACCATGAACTATGAACCATCAACTATGTACTAATTTTGGCTTTATTCTTGAATCAAATTAACCTGATTTACTAATTCTCCGATTATCTGATTAACCAATTATAATGAAGTACAGGATACTATTGACAAGTTTGTGTTTGATGATATTCGCAATTTCGACACAGGCACAAGACGGCGAATGGAAACTCAAACGAGAAAAAGATAAGCTCAAAGTTTACACCCGTAATATCGCCGAAACCGGCATCAAAGAACTCAAACTCACCACTCAAATGGAGACTTCATTGAGCAGTATTATTGCCTTATTCAATGACGTTCCGGCTAATACACAATGGGTATATAGCAGTAAGGAAGCTAAGATTACAGAGACGATTGCACCGCATCATGTCTATTATTATTCGGTATCTGACTTCCCCTGGCCCCTCAATGACAGGGATTTGATTGTAGATTCCATAATCCATCAAGACCCTGATACTAAGGTAGTTACATCAACTTCGGTAGCCAGCGACAAGTACCCTGAACAGAAAGGCATTGTGCGTGTAAGTGTGTTTGAATCCCAATGGATACTCACGCCTTTGTCCGGTGGTATCGTAGATATTTCATATACCGTCAAGACTGATCCGGGTGGAAATATTCCTGTCTTTTTGACCAATATGTTTATTGACAGAGGACCGATAGCAACCATGAAGAAGATGCGTGAAATGTTGGAATTACCGCAATATCGCCATGCAAAAGTGGACTTTATTGAGGAACTTGAAAAAGTCAATGAGTAATCTCAAATTACACAGCTATAAAAAAAACATGTATAAAATTTACATAATAAAAAATAGTATTTAAATATCAAAATAAGGTAAAAAAACATATTTACAATCTTAATTACTACGCATGGCGTGACCGAAAACGAACATCGCTTAAATCATATTGACGAAGTGCTTACGCTGAAAGATTTATTTGTGTAACTTGCGTCTCACCTGCCCAACATTTTGTTGGATTGTCTAAAAGATTGAACCGATGCGACAAGAGAAGCCACCCACCATAAAAGATATTGCCAAAAAATTTAAATGCTCGCCTTCAACGGTTTCAAGAGCATTGAACAACCACACGTCCATCAATCTCCACACCCGACAAAACATCCAAGAGTATGCCGAAAAGATTGGTTATCAGCGCAATAAAACTGCATTAAATTTATTAGGTAATAAAACCTACACCATTGGCGTGGTCGTACCCAATATCACGAGCTACTTCAATGCGGCGATTATTGACGGGATGCAGAAGGTCTTGGAACCCCTCGGATACGCGCTCACAATTTTTATTACCAAAGACATGTATGCCTCCGAAGTCAAATTTATCGAAAAACTATTGATGAATAATGCGGATGGGATTTTTGTGTCTATTGCAAGCGAAACGCGGGATTTTGCTCATTTTAATAAAGTATTGAACCGTGGGATTCCATTGGTTTTCTTTGACCGCGAATGTGATTTTCCAACACATCGCGTAGGCATTGACCATTACCTGAGTGCGAAAATGGCAGTGCAACATCTCATAGAAATGGGTTGTCGCCGAATTGCTCATTTGAAAGGACCGGAAGGTTTGGCGGTGACGAAAAGTCGCCTGAATGGTTACTTGGATATCTTAAAAGCACACGGATTACCCATTGATGAAAGCCTGATTGAAACCGCCGGATTTAAAGGTATGAAAGCCGTATTTCCCACTCGAAAATTATTGGCTTTGGACGAAATTCCCGATGGTATATTCGCCGCCAATGACGAAACTGCCGTAGCTGCCATGCACACCATCCAACAGCACGGGCTTAAAATACCGCAAGATATTGCCGTCATCGGCTTTGATAATGAGCCAAGTACGGCATTTAATAATCCATCTTTGTCCACAATTTTTCAGCCAAGAGCGGAGTTAGGCGAAGAAGTCGCTCATGTATTTCTTCAAGACCTCAATGATAAAACAGGAGCGTACCCGATGCAGCATATTGTGCTACCAACTCAACTGATTATTCGAAATTCTACCTTGAAAACCAAAATATAGATAGAAATTTAAAATGTAAAATAATAAATGTAAAATGTAAAAGTTGTAGGACGCGAGTGGACACGAAAAAATTCTATTTTGCTGTTATTCAATTATTTAAACAGTAAAAAAGTATTGTGTACGTACTACAAGCACTTTTACATTTTACATTTATTATTTTACATTTTACATTCACCCATCTATTTTCACCAATTTTTTCTCCTCAAATGATGTAGTAAAGGCTTCTGCCGCAATCGTCGCTTGTCGGGCATCGGCAAGGGTCAATTCCGGTTTTCTGCCCGTCAACAAACAATCAATAAAATCTTCTGCCATCAGCAAAAAAGCCTCATGGAATCTATCCCAGAAAGTCTCCAAACATTCTTGCCTTGCACCGTGCTGGTCGTAGATTTCGACGCGATTAAGGTGAGGCGTTCTACCAATTCGCAGTGTGCCCAGTGTACCGACGACTTCCGTATAAGTGTCATGCCCGACCATCGCCGTCCGGCAAGCATTGATGACCGCCATCGTTCCATTATCAAAAAAACAGGTACTCATTACGCTATCTGCATCGCCCGCTTCGGCAAATGCAGGGTATTTATACGCCCCTCCGATAGCCCAAACAGTCTGCATTTCGCCACCCAAAAACCAACGCGCCAAGTCAATATCATGTACATTAAAATCGTGAAAAATGCCACCGCTATTTTTCACATATTGAATTTGCCAATCTGCAATCGTGTCTTTATCAACGGTTTGTGAGCGCACCAAATAAGGTTTGCCAATCGCCCCCTCATCCACTTTCTTCTTGGCGTATTGGTAGCTGCGGTCAAATCTTCTGACAAAACCCACCACCGCCACTTGGTCAGGATAACGCGCTGCAACTGCCTCTACTTTTTCACATTCGCTTTGCGTAATCGCCAATGGTTTTTCGCTAAAAACATGCAGTCCGGCTTCGAGTCCTTTAATGACATGTTCTGCGTGCATATTCGTAGAACTTACGATAAATACCACATCCAAACCTTCATGTTGAAGCATTTTGTCATAATCCTTATATAGATTTGTGATGCCAAGTTCATTCTTAGCAAACTCCAATTCTTCCGGCACGATACTACATACCGCTACCAAATTGGCAGTCCTGATTTTAAACGCTAAATTCTTAGCATATTCCTTTCCTAAACGGCCTAAACCAACTAAGCCAACATTTATTTTTTTCATAATTAGTTGATGGTTCATAGCTCATAGTTCATAGTTCGCGGTTTGTAGTTGGCAGTATGTATGGTTTGTATTAATTATTTTTACAAATTTAATTTTTAAATTATTTAATAAATATTTTTTTGTAAAAAAAATAAATTACAACCTATGAACTGCCAACTATGAACCATGAACTACCAACTATGCACTAATTACTTTTTAAATCCTGCAATCATGTCTTTTATTCCGGGTATCGTTTCCACTTGATAAGCGTGGGCGGGTTCAAAGTATTGTAAAAGGTCTTTATGTGTTTCTCCGACGATAATGGTAAAGTAATACATCTCGTAGCCCGGTGCAGCAACACATGGATGATAACCCTTATCTATTAATATCGTACTACCGTCTTTCAGGTGAAAAACAGGTCCGAAATCATCCTCTTTGACATAACAAAATTGTGCGCCAAAACCCCATTCCGGCTTAAATTTGAATAGATACACTTCCTCGTATCGCGTCTCTACCGGCGGACGGTCTTCATCGTGTTTATGCGGCGGAAATCCCGACCAACCACCTGCACCAACGGTAAACAATTCACTGACCAATAAACGCCCTTTACCTTGCTGTGTATTCGGACTTAATACATGCTGAATACGACGATGTGTTTTGGTATCATCGCTACCGTATTGAATCGTTCCGACATCTTCGGGGCGCACCCGAAAAGGCTCAAAAGTCGTTTCTATCTTGCCACCTGCGATGTATATTTCGGCGGTTTGACTGCGACAAGTGACGTGTACGGGCATGTTCAAAGGCACATACACCGAGTCGGGTTTGCCTTCCCATAAAGACATACGATTGCCGACTGCCTCGAATAGTTCGTCCTTCACTTTGATGTCGCACGAACCCGTTGCCATGACGTAAACGGATTCATAATTTTCCAATTGGGCAGTATAAGTTTCTCCCTCTTTGAGTCGTACTACATTGAAATAAACCAATGGAACAAGCTCATTATGTTCAGCAACTATGGCTTGGTTTTTATTGTCGTGTGGTCTGATGTGTTGTGGCATTTTACACTTTTTAATTATAATTAATTGTGTGATTGTAAAATTGTGTGATTGTATTTTTCAATTTTATGTATAATAATTTTCATTAAAATGAATTAATTATATGTTTACATTTCTTTATTTCAAAATGATAATTTGTCGTTCCTTTTGCCCTAAAACTCGTCTGACATTTTAAAAATGTCAGACGAGTTTTAGGGCAGATTCAACCTTCAATTTCAATTCATATTATCAAAAATGTTTATCATTATTTAGAGTAATAATTTTATTAAAACAAGAATACTTTTAGAGTATTTTACAGAGGTGCAATCCGTTTTTGTTCCCATGTCTCATTTAATTTTTATTCAATGATGGACGGCATTTGCCCTGAATTTTGGTTAAAACTCGTCAGACATTTTCAAAATGTCAGACGAGTTTTAACCCAAATTCAGGGCAAACATTCCATGTTAAGCATAAGCATATTTTTAAAATATGGTACTATCAAAATAAATACGTTTATAGTTATTTTACCATAAAAAATACTTATAAAACATTGATTTTTAATTAAAAATAAGTTATAAAATATTTTTAATTAATTAAAAATAACTATATTTCGGTGCGACTACTTAGCAATCACACCATTCTACAATCACACCATTTCCTTACTCTCCTGTGTTCTAATAAATTGCAATATTTCTTCCTTAGAAGGCATTGCCTCTGCACAGCCCGGTTTGGAAACCAAAATAGCACCGGCTGCGGTAGCTAATTTTAGACTTTCTTCTATGGATTGTTCTTCATTGACAATGGAATGAAGGAAGGCGGCAGCAAAAGCATCGCCCGAACCATAGGGCTTTAATGGTGGCACTTTAAAAATACCGCGTTTGACCTGTTCGCCGGATTTGAGGTGTATGACAGAGCCTTTACTACCGTATTTTCTGACGACAATTTTGGCTTGTGCATTCAGCAATCTTCCGGGTACATGATTCGCCTTTTTGACCAAATCCATGTATTCCAAAATCTCAAATTCTTCATCATTTCCAATAACAATATCTGCATTATTGGCTGCCATATTATAGTAAATGGAGGCTTCTTCAAGGCTTTTCCATTCGGAGGCACGATAGTCCAAATCCAAGACGACCAAAGTCTTATTTTGGCGGGCATAATTGATGATAGAAAACATCGCTTCCCGCGAAGGACTGGCAGAAAGTGCCGTTCCCGTAATGATGACGACCTTAGCTTGTCCGATGTATTCTTCTTCGATGTCTGCGGTATCAATCAGCAAATCCGCCGCATTATTTCGATAAAATAAGACCTCACAATTGTCCTGTTTGACTTCTGCCAAAACCAGACTCGTCCGGCTTCCGGTATCATCATAAGTCAAATGCGTGACATCCACTCCCTTCGATTTAAGGTATTCAAAAACAAAGTCGCCCATCGCATCTTTAGAAACCTTGCCGATAAATCCCGTTTTAGCACCCAAGCGACTCAATGCCACCGCAATATTCGCCGGAGAACCACCCACGCTTTTCACAAAACCACTGGTCATCCTAAGAGAAGTGTCGCGCTCTACCGCATACAAATCAACATTGGCTCTCCCAACACATATAAAGTCTATCTTTCGCTGTTTTTGAATATTCAACATGATATAAATTGAAATGTAAAATGTCCTTGTACAGGCGATTTTAATCGCCATATTAAAAATAATACCGCATATGGCGATTGAAATCGCCTGTACAATTACACGCCCGTATGTTCGCGTATAAAATTCCGCGCTTTCAAGGCATATTTAAATGGATTGGCTTTGGCGGGGTCTTGCTCTGCCTCTACGACTATCCAACCTTGATACGGATGTTCGTCCAAAATTTTGAATAATCCGGCAAAATCTACACAGCCATTATCGTCGCCGGGTACGGTGAATATGCCCGATTTGACCGCTTTCAAAAAGCTCCAATTTTCGTCGCGGACTTGCTGCAAAACGGCAGGTCGTACATCCTTCAAATGCACATGTGCGGTGCGCGAAACATACTTTTTCAATGCCGCTACGGGGTCTTCGCCCGAAAAGGTGAAATGTCCGCAATCGTAATTCAAAAAGACATATTTATCATCGGTATTGTCCAATAATCGGTCAGTTTCTTCTATGGTTTGAATGACCGTTCCCATGTGATGATGAAAGGCTAATTTGAATCCTCTGTCATGCGCGATTTTGCCCATTTCATTCATTTTGGAACAGTAATTTTTCCATTCTTCGGCAGTATTCAACATGCCTTTTCCGTCGAATACCGAGACATCCATTTGCCCCTGACAACTGTTACCAACCTCGCCGCCACCAACGATATTCGTTCCCATTGCCTCCAAAAAATCAAGATGTGCATGGAAGTTTTTAATGTTTTCCTCCAATGATTTTGTGGTCAATTCAAAACTAAACCACTGATTGCACACTTGTAAACCTCTGATTTCCAAGTATTCACGCAACACATCGGTATCACGCGGAAATTTAGTACCGACTTCGCAGCCGGTATATCCCGCCAATGCCATTTCGCTGATACATTGCTCAAAGGTGAGTTCACCGCCCAATTCGGGCAGGTCGTCATTCGTCCAGTTGATAGGCGCGATGCCCAATTTTATAAGTTCTTTATTCATAGTGATTTTTCTCGTAATACAATACTTCTTGTTCGCGTATTTATTTGTGTAAAATTCGTGCTGAAATGTGCTTATTTTTATTGGAAAAAATTATTTTATATTTTATTTATTTATAAATATTTTTTATTATAAAATAATTTAAAAATACTCTTTTCCTACTCTACATCAGCAAAATTTCAACTGGTAATTTGTCGCCTATTTTGCCCTTAAAACTTGTCAGACATTTTGAAAATGTCTGACAAGTTTTAAGGGCAAAATAAGGAGTAGATTTTCCATTCAAAGTACAAGCATATTTTTATTTTTAAAACATAATATTATTAATAATTTTTTTCATTTAAATTTAAATTTATATTATTCGATAAAAAACAACTTTTAACTACACTAAATTCAAATAATACATCACTCACATTATTTTCATTTTAAATTAAATTTAAACCAATATTTTATATCCTTAATTTAAAATTATACTAACATGGAACGAGCTGGAAGCATCGTTCTACGGCGCGAACTGGAAGTGTCGCGTTACGTTTTTATAAATAATAAATTTGTTCTGTTTTCTTATTTTGTTCATAAGTTTTGCGTCTCTTTTTCACGTCTTTCTGCGTAGAGACTTCCGCAATTGGCACTTCCCACCAAGCGTTGTAGCCGGGAATGGTTCTTTCCAATTCGGTTTCGATATAGACCATAGAAGTACGGTCGGCTTTTTTGGCTTTTTTGAGGGCTTCGATGAGGCTTGTTTTGTCGGTAGCTTTGAATACAAGTGCGCCGAGACTCTCCGCATTTTTGGCAATATCAACGGGGAGTGTGCCGCCTGAAAGTTGTCCGGTTTTTTCATCTCTGTATCGGTATTTCGTACCAAAACGCTTGTTGCCGATAGATTCGGAGAGCGAACCGATACTCGCAAAACCATCGTTATTGGAAAGTACGATAACGATTTTATAACCCTCTTGAACGGAGGTCACGATTTCGTGATTGAGCATCAGATAGCTACCATCGCCGCAGAGAATATAAACCTCGCGGTCGGGTGCGCCCATTTTCGCGCCCAAGCCACCTGCAATTTCGTAGCCCATGCAAGAGTTGCCGTATTCGACGTGAAAACCGAGTGGATTTTTGGTGCGCCAGAGTTTGTGAAGGTCGCCGGGCATACTTCCTGCGGCGCAGACCACAATGTCTTTATCATCCATAAAATCATTCAAAACACTCAAGACTGCGCCCTGATGAATCGGTGGCGTATCGTCGTTGGCTTCCCGATAAATACGCTGCACTTCGGCTTCCCATTCCTTGTTGAGTTTGGCGATTTTATTTCGATAAGATTTTTTGACTTCGTAACCTTTTAATAGCTTATTCAACTCTTGCAAAGTCGCTTTGGCATCGCCTTTCAAAGGCAATCCACCCATTTTGAAACCATCCATATCGCAGACATTGATATTGATAAATTTCACGTCAGGATTTTTAAAAATCGACCTCGAACCCGTAATAAAATCGCCGTATCGCGTACCGATTCCAATGACGACATCCGCCTCATTTGCAACTTCGATAGACCCCTTCGTACCCGTAGCACCAAGTCCGCCGAGTGCGTAGGGTTTATCGTATTTTACTGCACCTTTTCCAGCATAAGTTTCACCAACAGGAATGCCCGTTTTGGCAGCAAATCTGTTCAACACGCCTTCCGCCTCGCTGTACAGCGTACCACCACCGGATAAAATGACGGGTTTTTTCGCATTTTTGATGATGTCCGCCGCTTTTTTCAGCAAGTCGGCATCGGGGCGATTTCGGGGAATGTGCCATACTTTTTTCTCAAATAATTTGGTCGGAAAATCGAAGGCTTCTGCCTGTACATCGTGAGGCAGCGAGAGCGTCACCGCGCCCGTATCGGCAGGTGAAATCAGCGTCCGCATGACCTCCGGCAAGGCATGAATCAGTTGCTCCGGGCGGTTGATTCTATCCCAGTATTTGGAGACGGGTTTGAAGCAATCATTGACCGTAATATCCGGCGAAACCGGATGTTCGACTTGCTGCAACAGTGTCCCCGCGCTTCTATTGGAAAAAATATCGCCGGGCAATAACAAAACAGGCAATCGGTTAATCGTCGCCGTTGCTGCACCGGTAATCATATTGGTCGCGCCCGGTCCGATAGAGGTCGTGCAGACAAAAGCCGACAGGCGTTTATTGACCTTAGCAAAGCCCGCCGCAGTATGTACCATCGCTTGCTCGTTGCGACATTGGTAGTACGGAAATCGCTCGTATTGATGCAATGCCTGACCAATTCCCGCCACATTTCCATGTCCGAAAATGCCGAAAATGCCGGCGAAAAATTTGGTTTCTACACCATCGCGCTCTACGTATTGTTGGTCTAAATATTGGATGACGGCTTGTGCCGCAGTTAGTTTTATTGTTGACATAATTTCAATGAGTGAATGAGTGAATTATGAATGAGTGAATTTTTTAATATATTTAACTCATTATCTTCATGATTAATTTGGAGAACGATGCCTTATTTTCATTCTATATTTGTCCTAAACACGTCAGACATTTTGGAAATGTCTGACGTGTTTAGGACAAATAATAGGCTCAATTTATTTCAAAAGTATTAAATGTTTTTTTGTTTTAAATGGAAAATGTTTTTTTGAATTTGGGTTAAAAACTCGTCAGACATTTTTAAAATGTCTGACGAGTTTTTAACCCAAATTCAGGACAAAGTCTCTATTACAAATGAAACAAAAGTAGCTCTTTCGCTAAATTCTGATTGCAAAGCGTTCCCTTACGCAATCCTGCATAATCTATCGCTGATGAATACGTCCAATCTTCAGGTTTTTCCACCAAACCCGCTTTGACAGGATTTTGATGAATGTACTCGAAGCATTGCCTCGCGTAATCGTTATCGGGACGAAACAGCAAGTTTTCTCTTTTGCTGCCAACGGTTATCAGTTCGTTTATCCAACCGTCTTTATACTTGGTTTTCTGTCTGAATAAAGAGCCACTTCGTCCTTCTTGTTTGTTGAAGGCTTTGGCATAACCACTCAACATACTCTTAATTTGGTGGCTTAATTGCTGTTGGTAATCCGCCGAAAACTTGTCAGACATTTTGGAAATGTCTGACAAGTTTTCGGAAATGAAAGACCTTGGTCTTGGCTTCAAAGATTTACTGGGCAAACAGGCTTCTTCCTTGATATAAACCAACCAATGAAAGTGGTTGGGCATCAAACAGTACGCTAAAAAATGAACATTCGGCAGAATATAATCGCGCATTTTTTGGAGAAAGAACAAGTAATTTTCTTCTTTTGTAAAAATGAGTTCTTTGTTATTTCCTTGATTGTAAATGTGGTAAATTCGGTTGGGTTCGAATGGCATAATTTCGATTTTTTTGAATGAGAAATATGCCTCGAATTTGAGTTAAAACTTGTCAGACATTTCCAAAATGTCTGACAAGTTTTAACTCAAATTCGAGTGGTAATCCTTTTACGCATTAAATAAATAATTTTATACTGTTATTTTTTTTATTAAAATTTTAAAAAGGTATATTATTCTTTAAAAGAAATACTTTACTCTGAATTTGGTCGAAAAACACGTCAGACATTTCCAAAATGTCTGACGTGTTTTTCGACCAAATTCAAGGCGAAACATCTTTTTTCATGTCAAACAAAAGTCGCCCCTTTCCCTGTCGCCCCCAAATAATCAAACTTCTCAAGTGCCATTTTTTTAAATGCTTCCATGTAGGTTTTTCCGGGAATGATAGGGGCAAATTCATCGGGTGTATCTCTGAAAAATTCTCTGCACACGCGCGTCCAGAGCAATCGGAAATCGGTGGCGATATTGATTTTGCAAACGCCGTATTCGATGGCTTTTTTGACTTGTTCGGGGTCAACGCCTTTCGCGCTTGTTTCAAATTTTCCGCCTGCCTGATTGATGCGTTCTATTTCTGCATAATTGACCGCCGAACCGCCATGCAAGACCAGCGGAAATTGTGGCAATCGCCGTTGTATATCCTCCAGAATTTGAAACTGTATGCCTTCTCCGCCCGAAAATTTGTACGCACCATGACTCGTGCCAACCGCTATGGCAAGACTATCGCAGTTGGTCGCTTTTACAAACTCTTCGACCTCATCAGGATTGGTGTAAAAAGCATGGGCTTCATCAATCGAAATGTCGTCTTCTTTGCCCGACAAAACCCCCAATTCTGCCTCTACACTTACGCCTTTTGGATGCGCTCTATCGACTACCGCTTTTGTTCTTTTAATATTGGTTTGAAAATCATCGTGCGAGGCATCAATCATCAATGAGGTGTAATCGTCGCCTTCCAATGCTTGCCAAATATGTTCCTCAAAGCCATGATCTATATGCAAAGCAAATATTGCTTTTGGATGCAGTCGCGCCGCCGTTTTTACCATCGCCACCAACATGTCAGGGGTCGCATAGTCGCGGGCAACAGGTGTGGTCTGCACGATAAAGGGGGCATTGGCTTCTTCCGCCGCCGCGAATAAGGATAATATTTGCTCCATGAACTCTACGTTTACGGCAGCTATTCCGTATTTTCCGTAGCAATTTTTAAATAATTGTTTGGCTGTTACCAACATATTTTTTTAGCTTAAAATTTTGTATTTTAAATGAGAATATTCGCCCCGAATTATTGTTAAAACTCGTCTGACATTTTGGAAATGTCTGACGAGTTTTAACAATAATTCAGATAAGTATTACTCATTTTCACTCACTTCGTAAGCATGTTGTTTTTTACTATTTCTTCCCTCTGCACTGCCGCCTTCCTCTTGGTCTAAAATAATGGGGTACGGAAAATTAAATCCGAGTAATTGTTGGAGTGCTTCCGAAGCATTTTTTTGAATGTCCATGCGAACACCTCTTTTTTGGTCTTCCAATGGTTTGATAAATTTGGGTAAATACTGAATCAAAATAGCGGAACGGTCGGAGTCGGTGGTCGTGTTGTCGCTTGCTGCATGCCATGTCAATCCGAAAAATACCGCCACGTCTCCCGCCTTGCCCAACATGCGTTCACTTGGGAATTTTTTGGTATCTTCTTCTGTCGGATACCTACATTCTTTTTGTGTGCCGGGCCAAACTGCGGTTGCGCCATTCTCCACCGTAAAATCATCTAATAATATGGTTGCCTGCAAATTCATGGGAAAAGTGGGCGTAACATTTACCGGAAAAGAACTCGTTTTGTACATATCCCAATACGGATAATCTATGTGCGCCTCTTGTCCCGGACCGCCCGGTAGCAAGCGATTGGCAGCGATAGACCCCAAGCAAAATTCATCGCCTAAAAACGCCCCTCCAATCTGCATGAGTACGGGATGCTGCACCATTTTTATAAAAATATCGCCCTTGTTGAGCAAGTTCCAAACCCGCCGTTGCAGTTGGATTTTATCTTCGTTTTTGCCTTGAAAATGAGTCGCTTTATTCGTTTCTTTATCAGAATAATGATGTATCAAATCTCTGGCTTCTTTGATTTCTTCCACTGAAAATAGTTGCGGAAGAACGAAGTATCCTTTGCCGTTTAGTAGCTCATCTACGTAGGTTTCGACTTGCGTTTTTGATAACATTTGTGCTGTCATTTTACATTAATTTGAATTTGAAAAGAGGTTGTTTCATTTTGACGATATTATGTTTTGAAAATAAAAATATGTCTTTGTTTTAAATCGGAAATTTTGCCCCGAATTTGCGCTAAAACTCGTCTGACATTTTGAAAATGTCTGACGAGTTTTAGCGCAAATTCAAGCCCAAACATTTTTCATATTAGACAAAACACACACGCAATATTGTCAAGTTATTTTTTGTATTATAATTTTTTAAATTAAATAAAAATTTAATTATAAATAATTCAAAATTTAAATACATAAATCAAGCGGTCAACCTAAATATTCACCCAAGTTCCTTTCTCATTACTCGCTAAACAAGCGGCTATAAATTGTACGCCTCTCAAACCTTCTTCCACGCCCGGAAAACCATCGGGCAGTTGCATTGCTTCACCATTTTTGAGGTGGCGAATGGCAGTTGCGGTTTCTTTGTAGAGATTGGAAAAAGCCTCATTATAACCTTCAGGATGACCAAATTTGAGGAAAACACTTTGCTCGGCTTGGGGGTGAAGTTTGCCGTCTGTTCTGCGGGTCAATATTTGTTCAAAATCGTCTATATGTCTGTGTCTCAATTCGTTGGGTGTTTCCTGATGCCACTCCAAACCGCCTTTGGTGCCAAAGATTCGGAAGCCCAAA
Source organism: uncultured Saprospiraceae bacterium (assembly GCA_938028705.1). Classification (GTDB taxonomy): domain Bacteria; phylum Bacteroidota; class Bacteroidia; order Chitinophagales; family Saprospiraceae; genus JAHDEO01. The sequence goes on from CALIZI010000137.1 coordinate 23,709, forward strand.
CCATGCTCTGCACCCGCCGCCGCATTCGTGACCCACATCGCGCCTTTTGCCTTATTTTTGAATCGAAATAAGCAAGTCACGTAGTCGTCAACAACTCGCTCTTCAAAGGAAGTACCCAACTCGGCAAAGATTTCTTGTACCTCCGTTTGCGCGACATATTCGCCCAGATGAAAGGCGTGGGTCGCAATATCCGAGAGGACGAGCGATGCACCGCCTTTGGATTTATCGTGTCGCCAAGTGTTTTTTTCTTCGGGGTCGTAAGCGGCTAAATTGCCTTGTACATAAGTCAAATGCACTTGCTTGATGTCACCGATTTCGCCATTGGCAACCATCGCCCTCGCTTGCTTGACCATCGGATAGGCACTGTAATTATAGGTCACGCAAAATACCTGCGAACTGTCTTTGTGCGCTTGCAATAATGTTTGGGCATTTTCCAGTTTATTGCACAGTGGTTTGTCGCATATAATGTGAAATCCCGCTTTCAAAAAGGCATGGGCAATCGGAAAATGGGTGTCGTTGGGTGTCATTATTGCCAATGCTTCTATGCCGTCTTCGCGTTGTTGTTCTTTTTCCAACATGGTCTGCCAGTCGGGATAGGCACGGTCTTGATTTATGCCGATTTGCCGGGCAAATTTTATGGTTTTTTCCGGTTTTGAGGAAAATACACCTGCCACCAAATCGTATTCATCCGACATTCGTGCCGCTATTCTGTGGACCGGTCCGATGAATGAACCCGCGCCTCCACCAATCATGCCTAAGCGTATTTTTTTCATTTTTTTTATTTGTTTGAAAAATATTTTTTATAAATTTTAATTTAATTTAACGTGAAAATTATCGAGGTATACTGATGTTTGATTGGTGGGGGATTTTTATATTTAAATAAAATTAAAATATGTGTTTGTTTTTTTTATTTAAATATTATTTTAATTAAAATTTATAAAAAATAAAAAAATAAAATTCGTCCTTGTTTTATTTGGTAGATTTTGTCTTGAATTTCCGCTAAAACTCGTCTGACATTTTGAAAATGTCAGACGAGTTTTAGCGGAAATTCAAGCGTGAAACACCTTTTTATAATAAGTAAAATTAAAGGTGGTCTTGTTAAGAAATTTCAATTTTGTATAGACGGTTTCAAGCGTCTCGTGGAGGTATTTATTTGACAACTAAAGTAGTCATTACGGTTGCTTTGTTTTTAATTTAAATTTATTATAAATATTTTTAAATTATGAAAAATGTAATTCGTATTTGTTTGTTAGATTTTGTCTTGAATTTCCCATAAAACTCGTCTGACATTTTGAAAATGTCTGACGAGTTTTATGGGAAATTCAGGCGTGAATCAC
>CALIZI010000138.1 GCA_938028705.1 uncultured Saprospiraceae bacterium
ACAGGCTATTCCTTGTAAGGTTGCTCCCCAGCAGAGCCTTACGCCGCTTCACCTGATAACACAAAGTTAGACAGAACAGCGAAAAATACAACGTGCTGACTAAGATTTTTTAACTTTTGACACACTTTAGTGAACAATACCCAGTAGGCATATAAAATTATCGTTGTTACCCTGTGATTACTCTACCAACAACATTTTTTTAGTTGTTAAAGGCAGTCCATCTACTATCATTGAATACGTATAAGTACCGGGGCTAATACCATATTGTTTAGTATTAAAGTTAATTTTACCTATACCCGAATTAGGTAAGTCAAATTGAGTAATTATCTTACCGTTTATATCCTGAATTATTATAAAAGCATTTTTGGCATTATCCGGTAGATAGTACTGTATATCAGTAGATTGATTCAGCGGATTTGGGATATTTTGATAAAGTTGTGCTGAAGAAAATCCATTGCTATTTATTACTCCTGTTTTATCTTCATTAATCAAAGCCTTCAATACTTTTTCTAATTCACTAACCCTTTGTTCAAGTGCTTCATTTTTAGTAATTTCTTGCTCTAATTTTACGTTCAATAATTGGTTTTCCTCATCCAACTCTTTGATAGCATTCAAACCGGAGTAAATTAAATCATTGGGGTTAAACATATAGAACTCTGTACTGCGCTTTTCATTTGTTCTAATTCTTCTTTCCGCCTTCATTACTGTGCTTGGGAGCACCTTTTCCATTTCCTGTGCAAGTACGCCATAGTATGCTTTTTCGGATGATATACCAGATGCGCTGTTATACTGATATTCAACAAAATTAGTATTTCTAATAATATCTAAACTGTTTTTTAAAGGTTTAATGTTTTTCTTAAAACGTTGATCGGAAACTACTGTATTGGTACCCAAGCCACCTTCAACAGCAATTTGTCCTTTTACATAAAGTTTTATATCAATTCCAGTTCCGACGAGGTCGGGATCTGTATTTTCCGCTGAATCGGCAGAAGCTCTGGTTTGCGCTACACGAGTACAATTTTCAAGGTCCGCTATAATCATCATACCATCTTCGGTCAATATCAAATGATTACTTTTAGTATCATCTTCCGTAGCTCTCAAATACACATAATCAAAACTCTCTGAATTAGGGTCATTTTCATCCACTACATCCGAGTGGAAATTCATTACACATTGACGTATTGCACTTTCATCATGGGTAAGTCGTTGAAGTATCATGCCGTCCTCGCGTTGAAGCTGACTATAATTTGCAAGAGTTTGCGCTTCCGCCATCATCAAAAAAATAAAAAATACAAAAAAAGTGGATAGAGCGTATTGGGTTAAAGAATTTAAACTTTTCATAATTGTTGTGTTGTTGGATTTATCGGGTGTTTCGTGGTTTTCGGTGAGGAAACACCACGATAAATGTTGTTGAAATAAAATGTGTTGTTAGAAAATAGCTATCAGTTCATAGTTGTTGGTTCATAGTTCATAGTTTTTTACAATCTTTTGTAACAAACTGATGATTTAGAGTCCGACAAAATAGACGGATAGCAAAAAATAGTAGTTGATTGGGGTGTTTGTTGTTATCGGCAAAATTTCAAGTACCAAATCCCAAAAATATCGTGTGAAACACACATAATGAGTTGGTCCACGATAATTATCGGGATGTTTTTTGGCATTTCATCAATTGTTGGAGAGGAAATAATGCAGTCCCGCCCGTTGACGGGAACTGCATGATGAATTACTATATTCGTAATTCTCCAACAACATGCCTGTGAAGGGATACCGGAGTGACCCTTACTTATCTTGAATTAGGGGGATTGGGAAATTAGGAAATTGGGTGATTTACTGATAGTTACTTACTTACGACTTTTAGCCGAAGAGCCCAATTCCCTAATTCCCCAAAACCTAATCTTTTACTTCGTTTGTACGAAGCTCCGGTGTTTCATGGATGCCTCGTTTTATTTCGCCTTCTACCTGTGCTTTGGCATGGTTGAACTCGCGGATGCCTTTGCCTATTCCGTACATGAGTTCGGGTATTTTTTTACCGCCAAATAAGAGTAGTACAACGAATACGATAATCATCAGTTCCATACCACCGGGCATTCCAAAAAGAAGTATTGTAGTCATAATATTCGAGTTGCGGGTTATCGGGTTGCGGGTGACGAGTTGGTTCGGGTAACTCGCAACTCGCTAACCCGATAACTCGGATTATTTATCTTCGACTTCGCTCAAGCGAGTTTCTAAGGCTTCGTTGCGCTCACGTAAGTCCGTCATTTCCTTATTCATATCAATAAGGTGTAGTGTGAGTTCTTCGATTTTTTCGAGCAGGATAGCATCCATTCGACCAAGTGCATGACCGTTTTCCTCTACTTCCTCCGCAGACGGTACGCCGGGTAAGTGACCGAGGGTTTCGATTTCTGCTTCGAGGTCGGTGAGGGGCATGAGGTGGTAGTCTTCAGCGAAGACGTAGTCGGGCCAACCTCCATTGTCTTCATCATACAGCATGACTTGTACTTCTGTTGTGATGGTTTTACCATTGACTGCGAGGGTGTAGTCGGTAGGAATATTGGTTGTTTCTATACCGACCTTACCTGATGCGAAATCGCCGTAGATGAGTGGGTTAGTTGCATCTGAAGAACTTTCTATGTAAAGTTTTTGCTGGGCAGATGCGAGCGAATTACCTGCTCCATTTCCAATAAAAACATTTTTATTTCCACTGGTAAGAGTTTGTCCTGCACCTTGACCAATTAAGACGTTTCCAACACCTTCAGTATGATTTTGCCCTGCTAAATTACCAAGAAGTATATTGCTATAGCCAGTTACATTATACATACCGGCACCAGATCCCATAAATACATTTTGTGAACCAGTCGTAGTGAAACGTCCTGCATTTGTACCAATTGCCATATTGTTCGATCCGGTTACTACACGTAATGCACTTTCTCCAACAGCAGTGTTTCCTCCTAGGGTTACACCTGCATTTCTACCTGCATTTGCACCAATAAAAGTATCACCGGCTCCTGCTGCTGAAGCACCCGCAAAAGCTCCGACGAAAGTATTATTACCTTTAGTACCTACATTTTTTCCTGTTTGGGAACCAATAAAAGTATTCTGAACACCCGTAATTGATAAGCCGGCTTCAAATCCAAAATAAGAGTTGTTATCACCACCTTCTCCGGCATTAGTACCATAAGAGGTGGTATTTACCTGAGCCATTACAAAATTAGCTGTCAAAAGCATTAATCCGATTAATTTTAAAATTTTCATAATTCTTAATTTTTAAAAAGTTGTTGAAAAATTGTTGTTTTGTTAATAAAATGTGTTGTTGTTTTAATTTGATTGCAAGGTCAGGGAATCTCTTTATATTTCATAGGAAGAGTTTGCCCTGTTTTTACAAAGTTTAATTTTTTAATTGTTTAAATAATTTGTTAATAATGTTTTGTGAGGGTTTTTTTGTTGGAAAAATTTGTGATTTTATTTATATTTTTATCAAAGTGCCATTTGCACGTTTCAAAATGCCTGTATTTTGTTCTTTGATTAATGCTTGATAGAAGTAAATGCCGGGTACCCAATCTTGTGTAGATATGCTATGTGTTTGGATACCGCGATATAGATTGTCAATGGATAGGCGAGAGACTATTTTGCCATTGACATCTGTTATCATGATTTCTACGTCAGCATCCAAATCCAATTGGAACTCAAGTGTGACTTGGTTTCTGAATGGATTGGGGTAGTGCTTGACGGAGGCAAGGGTTGATTCGTCTAATTTTAAATCAAATTCACAACCTTCTATGTAAGCTCGAAAATTAGAACCTGCTTTGGCTTTGAAGCCGGATTTTAATTTGATATAGTTTTTAGCGTTGAGGGTAAGGTCTTCCAAGTTTTCAACTACTACGCTTCCGTCAGTTATGATAAAATTAGAGGCTTGAAGATAGCCCTCCGATACATCGTCATCATAAATGGTAAGGTCGGCAGGGCAAAAGCCGGGTAGTTCTCCTACACAGGTACACCACTGTGTCCATTTGTCATTGGTGGTGTAGTAGTAGCCGTCGTCACATTCTGTACCCACTTCCCACGGACAAGCTACACAGTTACAGTTTTCATCCAAATATAGACCAAGTTGGCAAGTAGTGTTACATTCACATTCACAGGTAGATTGATTGAGAGGTTGGTCGTCGGGGCATTTAAGATGGCATGTACCATCACACTCACAATTTTCATCCCAGCGATCGTAAAGTATGGTAGCTTCCTCATCGTCAGGTTCTGACTCCCATGTATTTGGATTGCCATCATCGCAGATTGTGCCTGTTATGTTTGCACAGATACCTACACAATTGCAGCTATCATCCCATTTGTCATTTATGGTGTTGGGATTATTGTCATTACAAGCATCATCTTCCAAAGAAGTACAATCAACATCAGCGGATAACATAACGTAGGGGATAACCTCATTACAAACATCGGTATCACTAAAGGCAGCTTCAATACTGGCAAAAGTTCCGGTGATTTGAATGAAATACGTTTGACCGCTTTGTAAGCCCGTGATAATCAATTCATCTAGATAGTCCTTTCCTTTTACATCGTGAGGTATTCTATTCATTTTACAGGCTTTTTCTTCTAAACTGCCACACGTACCTTCATATACGGTAATGATTTCAGAAAAATTAGGTGCTGTGCTGATTTGCATTTTATCCGTTGTGGCTTTTACCTTGTACCAGATTGATGCACCTGCATATTCATAACATGAGGGTTGTGGATTGGCTTTTGAGGCATTGATATTACTGCCAACTTCAACGCAAGATCCTTCAAAAATCTCTATAGCACCTATACATTCTTCCTCATCTCTTATATTCTGCCGACCACCTGCTTTTACTTCAATAGAAAATTCACCTTCGGTTTTACCGAATAAACAGTCTGCACTACTGACCATAATATAGTAAGTTGTATTTGCATCAAGATTTACATACAAGTGTTCTCCGGCAAAGCCAAATTCATCATCATTTACGCACATTTCTTCGAATATATTTGTGCCGTCGCTTGAATATAGTGTAAGTACGTCATTGTATAATGATATGGATTTGTCCGGCTCCGGATTATTTATTATCTCACTGATTTTAATATTATAATCATCGGTTTGTTGGGGTGTAAATTTGTACCAAACACTGGATTTATTATAATTACAGCTATTCGCCCATTCTGTTCCTGCACCAATAGTTGAACCGTTTACGGGAGTATTCAATGTAAGCTGTCTGGCTTCTTGGTATATATCATTTGCATGAATGGTACTTGCTATACAAAGGACAATGAGCCATAAAAAATATTTTAATTTATACATAATATTTCGTTTTTGATTGTTAATTAATGGATGACCAATTGCCTTTTGACAAGCATACCATTGACCTCTAATTGACAGATGTATTTGGTGTTTTTAACAAGTTTAATGTTTGTATTTTCCAATTTGTACAGATAACTACCCGCTTCTTGGTATGTATTGATTAGTTGCAGGTCTTCCAATTCACCATCCTCCATATATTCCACTATCTTATCATTGTCATCAAGTATTTTTAACTGTATAGCGGCGGGCATTTTTGTGGCATATTTGATTTCAACGGTATTGCCGACTACGTTGTACCCAAGTGTAATGAGTGATGAGATATAGCTATCTACTGTAGAGGATTGTGATGCTGTGGAATTGCAACCACCGAGTATCATACCGCCGAGTGGGTCGTTACAATTGTTGTTACAGGTACTGTATGGGTTTAGTTGTGTATTGTCGCTGACTTTGTAGTTGAGTGTGTCTTCCGATGTTTGTGCATCAGCACAGAGCCAGTCACGTAGCACTCTGTCATATACCGCTCTGAAATCAATAGCTCCCGGCTGTGCTTCAAAACCGTTTTTATTTTCAAAGTAGATTAGTCCTCCTAACCCTTCGTCCACCTTATCTCCCGATAAATCTATAGGAGTGCCATAGAAATTTTGACCATTTACATTATTTCCGAACAACATCATTGGAGCGAGGGTACCGTGGTCTGTTCCGGTTCCGTTGTCTTTTACTGTTCTGCCAAATTCAGAAAAAGTCATCATCATTACTCTATCTGCATGGTCTCCGAGATCTTTGAATGTTACCTCAATAGCATCTGATAATTCTTTCAGTAAAGCCAGATGTCCATCAGTTTGGCTCATTTGATTGGCATGTGTATCAAAACCATTGATAGAAACCATATAGATTTTTGTTCCAAGCTTGGCTTTGATTAATCTTGAAACAATTGCCATTTTTTTTCTAAGCTCACTCATGGTATCATCCTTATCAATATTCGTAGTTTTATTATATGCTTCTTGTACTTTCTCTGCATATCTGAAGGCTCTATTATTAACTTGACGAACATAAACACGTTCTAAATTTGCTATACTGGTTCTGACCACTTCATCTTCTTCGCAAGTAATGTCGAAATCATCTGTACCATATAAGCTGCCTTGCTCTATTAGTTCTTTGAAAGAATCTACATCACGAAATACTAAATCAAATGGAATTCCACTCTTGCCTTTAAATATCAGATTATTTGCTGCACCTATTTGAATAGCGGGTGGTATTTCGGGGGGGGTACTTAAAAATGCAGGTAAGGTTTCGTTAAAATATCTCCCGAGCCAACCGCTATATTTACGCTCGTCGGTGGTGCTAGTATCATTTTCGGCACCACTTGCCCACAAATCAGACCCTGTAAAATGAGAACGATTGTGTTGAGGATAACCTACATTGTGAATGACTGCCATATTTCCCTTGTTCCATAGTTCATATAGTCCGGTTGCTATACCATTATTTATTGTTCCCATTTCATAAGGTAAACCAAAGTCAGCTATTCCTTGAGTATCTGTTAGAGGATTTAGATTTTGTGTTAGTTTAAGGTTTGGGCGAAAACCTTTGTATGCCTGAAGTCTGCCTTGATAATTACTATCTAAGGCATCAGAATTGGTTATAGGTACTATGGTATTCAGCCCATCATTTCCACCATTCAATCGAATCAATATCAATACTCTATCGTTATCAGGATTCTCATATAAAGAAGAAAATAAGGGAGAAGCCCAAGAGAATAAAGGAGAACTACCGAGCAGTGTACCTCCGGCAGCCATCATACTTGAATTGGATAGAAACTGACGACGACTCCATTTTTGGTGATCGGCAGCATGAGCGGCATGTCCGTCTTCAAGCTTTCTTCCGAATCTATTATTTTTATTATTTAACATGATTTTTTATATTTTTAAATTAAATACTTGAGTGTTATGAAAATATATGCCTGATGTTCTAATCAAGTCAGTTGATATTCTGGCTGACGTATCATATACTCTAACATTTTCATAAATTGCTCGGCTACTTCGCTTGTTGTTGGAACTGTTGGGCTGGAACTTGCTGGATAACCTCCTATATTGGGTACTCCGTCATAAGTCCAACCATCCTTATATACCGCTATGGCATCTGCTACTTGTTTGTCTGTGGGATTTACGCAAAAGAAGTGTCGCCATACTGACCTGACCATAAGTTCTCCCGATGTAGAATCGGCACCTGAAATAGGATCTTCTTCCATCAGTTTTACCGCTAATCGCCGGAATTTATCTTTGGTTGTCGGTGAAAATTTATCAATGAAGTGATTAAGCATTGCCCATCTACGGGTTAAGGTATATTCGTTCAACCATTTCTGATGCCCCTCCCATCCTGCTACATTAGGTGGATTAAGTATGTCTTGCCCCATTTCACGGCATCTACGTTTTATCTCAAATACATCTTGGTCAAGAAACGACTCCCCATATTCGTGTGAAAGGTTGGGAGGCATAGCTGTTTCGTCGGTCATTACTCTAGGCAGAGCATTTTCACCAGTCATTGCCCTGATTTTACCATTATTATAATTAGGTTTATAGCTGGGATGCGGGGGACTCAGATTAGAGATTGGTGAGTCTTCTCCTTCATAATGAGAGGGCATCAATGTAAGTTGATAAGTATAGTCAAAGTCAGTAATTACATTACCGTCATCATCCAGCTTAGGACCATTATTATCCTGATCAGACTTTAAATCAGCGGTATGGAAAAAGGATACGGCACATTGCATAGGACTTTTAATTTGCGACCCTATCACACCCGTATCGTAGAAATGTTGGCTTTTGAAAAGTGTTTTAAGAACAGGAATTATATTCCAAGAGTTATTTCTAAATATTGTGGCTAAACTATCAATATAAGTTTCTATTGACTTTTCGTTTACTTGTAATTCTTGTACTTTGGGGTTTTCAGTGTCTCCATAAATATAAAATTCATACAGTTTTTTACAAATAAAATAAGAAACTGCCTCTCCTTTCTTATTAAAAATAAGTTCATGTATCTTATCGTATTCTTTTGTTCCGGCAGCTACATATCTATCATCTAATGTAGGGTTCTCAGCATCTGGATCACCTATAGCAACAACATTGCTAGGATTGTCATCTACCGTAGGTACGGGCACAACTGGGGTGTCCTCCGGCTTGAATACTTCTTCCCATAAGTCTTTCCCTGAATAATTTTCTTCAAAAAGCGTTTTATTTCCCCAATCATGTTGTCTATAATTGAATCGAAATTGGTGTGTTGTCGGAATATCAGTAAAATCATTATGATTTCCTTGCGTCCACCCTGTCAATGCCCTTGCTAATTCATTAATATCTTTAGGCCAATAGTTTTGCGAACCTTTGTAATAGTCTCCCATAGTAAAGAGTTCCAATAGCTCGCGAGCATAGTTTTCATTAGGTCCTCCATCCTCTGTATAATCCCCGTCGGGTTGACCTCGATTCTCAGTGCCATTAAGATATACAAGCATCATCGGTGTTCTACCTATTTCTTTGACAAACTCTTTGAAATTACCAAAGGCATTGTCAAATAAAACATTATAGTATCTTAGGACTGCATAACTTACAGAGTATATAGGTTCTTCTATCACAAAGTGATTGTGCCAAAATAACATCAATTTACTCCTGACACCCCTAACACTTTCAGTTATTGCCTCGTTTATCCAGTAACTGGTAATTTGATTCGTATTCGCTGCTTGTGGAAGTACGTTTTTATTTTCAATGTCTGTTATTTGCATATATCTGTGCTGCCAATCAAACATTTGATTTCCATTAGCATCTACCGGAAGTGTTATATTAGCCGCACCTATCCTCTTATATTCACCGGGATTATTTGGGTCGGGAACAAGATTACCATTTTCATCACGATAAAAATCATCTATTAGATAATTCACAAGTTGCCCAATAGTCTTATCATCTGCATATTCAATATCTGCCAAACTAGCTCCGTAGCCTATCCGCCGATAAAGGTGTCGGATGAGCATTCGATGTACTTCATTGTTTTTATTTAGCCGTGTGTTGGCACCAACAGTTACAGGACTTCCGTTGGAGTCGTAGTAGATGGTGTCTTCCGGTAATGCCGTGATACTAAAACTGCTTATCGTTTCACAAGCCATAGTTCATAATTTTAAAAGTTAAAAAATAATGGTTCATAGTCACATCAAGACATACCTTGCCTACTCCGTACAAAGGCACAGATGCAGAAAAGCTATATAAGATGTTGTTGGTGAATGAGAAGAAAACCGGGGTTGGTTCGTATATACGAAGTGTTTTGTTTGTTTTTGGATAATGGTTATATCCTCAATTCGACCACAAGATGCAGGCTTCTATCAAAACTTCATAGGAACAGTTTGGGTCATTTTTACAAAGTTTTTTTTTAAAATTGTATAAAAATATGATTTACAAAACCTTAAAACCCTATAAATCGTATTTTCTAAGACAAAAAAAATCTAAAAACATTATTTTTACTGCCAATTGATTATCGGAATACATCAAAAACAGGTCGCTATCTCACCAAAAATCTGTAATTTCGCCATCCAAGTACAGGCTGCTTTAGCTGCCTAAAAATTACGATAGTACAGTATGCTAAAAATAGGTGTTTTCGGGGTTGGTCATTTGGGCAAGATACATATCAACTGTATCCGCGAGTTGGCTGATGTGTATGACTTGGTGGGCTTTTTTGATCCTGATGATGCACAAGCGCAAGCCGTCAGCAAACAGTACGGTCTCCAACGCTTCGATGCCCCGACTATATTATTGGAGGCAGTGGATGTGGTGGATATAGTTGCGCCGACACCAACACACTACGAACTCGCCCGACTCGCCATTCAACACCACAAACACGTTTTTATCGAAAAACCACTCACTCGCACACTCACCGAAGCCGAGCAATTAATTTTATTACAAAAAAAACATCCGGTACACGTACAAATCGGTCATGTAGAGCGTTTTAATCCTGCGTTTCTGGCGGTCAAAGATGTGGCTTTGCAGCCTATGTTTGTGGAGGCGCACCGTTTGGCAATGTTCAATCCACGTGGTACGGATGTGTCGGTGGTCTTAGATTTGATGATTCACGATTTGGATATTGTGCTGAGTCTTGTGCCGCATGAGGTGGTGCAGGTACACGCAAGCGGCGTAGCGGTGGTGAGCGATACACCCGATATTGCCAATGCACGAGTGGAGTTTGCGAATGGCTGTGTGGCGAATTTTACAGCAAGCCGAATGTCCTTAAAGAACATGCGAAAAGTCCGTTTATTTCAAAAAGATGCCTACATTAGCATGGATTTTTTGAACAAAACGACAGACATTATACGATTGTTCGGTGCCGGACATACCGACCTGTCTGCACAAGACAACCTGATGGAATTGAACACCAATTCGGGCAAAAAATACCTGCAATTCCAACAAGCAAAGACGGAACCTGTCAATGCCATTCAAATGGAATTACAGACCTTTGCTGAATGTATCCAAAAGCAGAAACCGCCAAAAGTAGGTTTACAGGAAGGCTATCGGGCATTGGAGTTGGCATACCGTATTTTGGAAGCGATTGAGAGGAGTACATAGTATAAAAATTTATTATTTTTGAATATCGAATATCGAACAAGGAATATCGAATGTCAAAGTAACCTACCGCGAGATATTCCTTCATAATTCGATAATCCTTGTTCGGTATTCAAAAAATTTCACATTAAAAAATAACAGCATGTCGCATAGCGAAAATATACCAATCACCAATTACCAATTACTACTCACTATATTACTTTTTATCTCAGTATTGATGTGGAATGGCTGTGAAATTATCAATCCGCCGGAGTCGATTCCGGCTTATATTCAGATAGATACCATGTTGTTGACCACCAATTCCGTACAGGGTAGTGCTTCACACAAAATCGGTGCGGTACAGGTGAATGCAGGTGCGGAATTATTGGGTATTTTTCCTTTGCCGACAACTGTTCCGGTGCTACAATCCGGTGAACAGGATATCAGGGTGGATGCAGTGGTCATAGAAAGCGGTATTTCGGCATTGCGTGAGTTGTATCCTTTTTATCAACGCTATACGACGACAGGTGAATTGGTGGAAGGCGAGACGCTGCAAATCATGCCACAGACGACCTATAACAGCGCAGCAAATTTTGCATTTGTCGAAGATTTTAATGGTGGCAATTCATTTGTAGATGACCTCGACGGCGACCCGGGTACGCGCATGGAACTGACCTTTGATGATGTATTTGAAGGGAGTGCTTCAGGAAGAATTGTGTTGAACGAATCGGGTAGTGTAGCAATGGTCGGTACGGGAATATCTTATCTTTTGCCGACCTCCGGAGAAGATGTTTTTCTGGAAATGAATTATAAATGTAATAATAATTTTACAGTAGGGATACGCGGTATGAGTAGCTTGTCGGGTGAAGCAGCAAATGTTGATAAAGTGACCTTTACGCCACGCGAAACATGGAATAAAGTCTATATCAGCCTTAGTGAGGAAGCAGCTAGTATCGGTGTTAATCAGTTTCAAATATATATAAAAATGTTTAAATCAGATGATGTAGCTATTGGTGAAGTGATAGTTGATAACATCAAATTAATTCACGAATAAACGAAGTTTAAGCTAAGTATCGGGTACGAGTTCAAGATTCAATACCTTGCAGACAACATCATTTGCCAGAATAACTCGCTACTCAATACTCGCTACTCGGCACTTGCTAATAAATGGGCAACAGACGCATAGGCATATTGGTGTATTTTGTAGCGGACTTCCTCGCGGCTATGCTGGCTTGGGCTTGTTTTTTTATATATAGAAAAAAATATATTGAATTACAAGATTTTGAATGGACTATGCTCAATGACCCTAATTTTTTTATAGGCATTATCGCCATTCCTTTGGGTTGGATGCTACTCTATGCGGTATTTGAAAGTTATAAAGATATTTATCGCGCTTCGCGGATGCGTGTGCTGATTCATACTTTTGGTTTTACTTTTATTGGTGTGATTGTCTTATTTTTTGCTTTGATGCTGGATGATGTGATACAGGGCTACCCGAATTACCGCGACTTGGTTTTGGGCTTATTTATCATACATTTTTCGTTGACAGCTTTTGTTCGATTGGCGATACTGACCGTAGCTCACCGACGATTGCAAGCCGGACTTATCGGCTTCAATACCCTCATAGTAGGCGGCAATACCAATGCGCTCGAACTCTACCAAGACATCACCGGACGCAGCCGCTCGCTGGGCTACAAATTCAAAGGATTCATTGATGTAAATGGTGGGAGTCGCAATCAACTCAAAGCACATTTACCTTGTATCGGCAAAATCAAAAACCTACCCGATGCCATTCGCGAACACGCTATCGAAGAGGTCATTATAGCAGTAGAAACCTCCGAACACAATCGCTTGCGTGGTATTTTAAATATTTTATATGATTTTAATTTGGTCATAAAAATAATTCCTGATATGTATGATATTATGTTGGGAACGGTCAAAATGAATCATGTATATGGTGCGGTCTTGATTGAAATATCGCCCTCACTGATGCCCACTTGGCAGCGACTGCTCAAACGCCTTATGGATGTCCTCGTCTCGCTTTTAATGTTGATACTATTACTGCCGCTTTTGTTGTACATTATAATGCGAGTTCGGATGTCGTCGCCCGGCCCGGTATTTTATGCTCAGGAACGTATTGGCTTGAATGGCAAGCCCTTTTACATTTATAAATTTCGTTCAATGTACACTGATGCCGAAGCACGAGGTCCTCAACTTTCGCAAGATGAAGACCCGCGTGTGACTCCGTGGGGGCGCATCATGCGTAAGTATCGTCTCGATGAATTGCCGAACTTTTGGAATGTCTTGCGTGGCGATATGTCGCTTGTCGGTCCGCGTCCGGAGCGTCAATTTTTTATTGACCAAATCGTACCTCGCGCACCACATTATAAACAACTCCTAAAAGTCAGACCGGGCATTACCTCATGGGGACAAGTCAAATATGGCTACGCCTCCAATGTAGATGAAATGATACAGCGATTAAAATTTGACATTCTATATATTGAAAATATGTCACTGGCATTAGATATTAAAATATTACTTTATACTGTATTGATATTGATACAAGGACGTGGGAAGTAGATTTTAATGTAAAATGTAAAATGTAAAATAATAAATGTAAAATGTAAAAGTGTCGATAGGAAATGAAGTTATTTATTTCGATAATTTCATATAATAAAAATCGAACATGACATTGTCAAGCTATTTTGAATTAATTGTATTTTTAAATTATAAAAAAATCGTAATTTTACAAAAAAAACATTCACATCACACCCTTTTACATTTTAAATTTATTATTTTAACTTGACAAGTTTATGTTATATTTTTATTTAATGTATTTAGCATTTTGCTCTTGAATTTGGGCTAAAACTCGTCAGACATTTTCAAAATTCGCCGATGATGTCATATTTTCCAGCAATGTTTAAATGTCTGACGAGTTTTAGCCCAAATTCGGAAAAAATATCCCATGTTAAATGCAAACATATTTTTAAAACATGACATTGTTAAGTTAAATTTTACATTCATAAAAAATAATTATGTTTCGTTATATCGTATTTATCCTGTTATTGAACTTATTGGCTTGTAGGCCACGCATACATTATATAGGCGCAGAAACGACTTATATGAAGACCGCAGAATCGGCTGTTGATGAAGATATTGCGGATATGGTGGAGCCTTATAAAGCCCGTTTGGATGCTGAAATGAATAAGGTGATTGGCAAAACAGAACGGGAACTTATGAAAGCAAAACCCGAATCGCCAATGGGTAATTTTGTGGCGGACCTGATTTACGAAAAAGGAAAAGATTATTACGATAAAAATATTGATTTTGCGATAGTGAACTATGGCGGCTTGCGAATACCTAATCTGCCGAAGGGCGATATTACAAAAGGTCGTATATTTGAATTAATGCCTTTTGATAACATGTTGGTAGTGGTGGAAATGGATGCTACTACGTTGCGACAACTTTTCGGAGTCATGGCAACTAATGGCGGTTGGCCCATCAGCAAAGGGGTGAATTATGGCATTAAAGAAGGGCAGACTGTAGATATTTTGATTCATGATTCACCGATTGAGGAAGATAAAGTTTATAAAGTCATCATGTCAGATTATCTGGCAAATGGCGGTGATAAATTATTCTTTTTGGTGGATAAAAAACGGGATAATCTGGGCGTACTTTTTCGGGATGCGATGCTGGAATATATCATTGAACAAGAAGGCGCGACTATAGATGCTAAAGTGGAAGGACGGGTTAAAGAAATGTAAAATGTAAAACACAAAATTTAAAATGTAAAAGGGTCGATAGAACGTGAAATTATTTATTTTAAAAATATAAAATTAAAATATTTTTTATAATAAATAATTATTTTTAAATAAAAAAAAGACCACACCATAACGGTAAAAAAAGCCCGACCAAAGGTCAGGCTTTTTGATTTCTGCTATAAAGAAAGATGTTATATTCCTATGTCTTACTGAGCGACAACAAGTTTTGTTCGCTGCATATACATACCGTTTGTAAGGGTGACAAGATATACGCCACCGGGCAAATCGGGGATGTGCATATTGATAATTTCGCCTTTTAGCGTGTTGGTTTTTTGGTTGAATACCTGTCGGGCATAATCATCGAAAATTTGGATGTCGAGTTGTCCGTCGCTGATAGCGATAAGGGATAATTTTTCGTTTTGATGAACGGGATTAGGGAATACTTGCGCCTCTATTGCACCGCCTTCGAGCGAAGCTGAGACGACGGGCGAATACTCATATTTACCGTCTATCTCAATGGCTTTCAGTCGATAATAATATACAATATTCTTTTTTGCGTTGGTATCAATGTATTTATAATCCGTAGCGGTGCTGCTATTGCCCTGTCCGGCTATCCATCCGATACGTTCAAAATTGGAAGCGTCCGTACTTCTCTCCAATTCAAAGCCCATATTGTTGGTTTCGGATGCGGTTGTCCAGTGAACAATGATCGCTTGATCTGTCTTTTCTGCCCATATTCGTTCCAGTTCTATTGCCAGATTCGGCGATACCGCCACGATGTCAAAGTAAGATAAACTCGTCAGATTATCAGCTTGAAAATGAGTATCTTCCGGGCAGTTTTCTGCCAATGTTCCGCCTTCTGCAATCAGGTTATCGTTATTGCCATGTTGCGCCCTGATACTGCTACCCGGCAGGAGGGTCACGTCATAATTATAACCCGTAGCTTGTGAAGGTTCGGTCATCCAACGTCCGGTAATATTAGTTGCTTGGTGTGCCAGTCCATTACATACGGTCGTCAGATTAGTCGGCATACTTTGAAGGTTTTTGAAGTATGTTAAGATATTAAAATTCGTCGGTGCATTACGAAAGTTGAGTTCAAAGGGTTCGGCTTCTGCTACACTGCCTATCGGAAAGGTATAATTATTTCCAGCCATGATTTCCTGTCGCAACTTGCCTTCTATATAATTGCTAGAAGGATTGCCAAGGACTTGAATGGCATTGGGTGAGGGATTGGAAATATAGACTTCGTGACTGTATAAAGCACCATCACCGGCATGGCTGACGGCATCGGTACGCAAAGCACCGTTGAGGAGTTGAAGGGTATTGGTGATTTCCAAATTGCCGGAAACCAGTGAAAGCATCGGGGCTGGGGATTGGTTGTTAATCTGGAGATTGCTAAGTGCGTTTTGTCCGGTAAAATCGCCATATATGCTTTGAGGTTCGGATGTGTTGACGTGGGTGTTGCTGAAAACAAGCTGCCCCAAGCCGGAGTCAAAATAATTGGCAGTATTATTTTTATGAAAATTTCCTTCCACCACAAGCGTTCCGTCATTATTCAATGCGCCCGCAGTGCCATCAATATGTACATCGCCCCATACATATACTCCTGCACCTTGTTCAAGGTATAATTGTCCTTCAATGAATAATTCATTATTGTGCTGTGCCTTGCCTTCCTTCATCAAAAAACAAATAATCAGCACTGCCAGTATCAGGCGCAAAGCATTATACAATGTTCCGCCTGTATTATGATATGATTGTGTCTCTTTCATGATTTAGTTTTTTAGTTTATAGAGTTTATGAAGTTGATTTAGTTTATGGAGTTTATGAAGTTTATGAAGTTTATAGAGTGTTTAGTTTGGGATATAAAAAGTTTCGCTCATCTGTATTAAAAGGTGAAAAGTATGAAAATACTATTGTAATGTAAAATTATTTATTTTAAAATAATTTTATTTATATTTTATTGTAAATTAGTTTTTTACAAAAAAATATTCACGTTATACACTTTTACATTTTACATTTATTATTTTACATTATAATAACGATTTTTACCTTATCTTGACAATATCATGTTCAATTTTTATTTAATATATCCAGTGTTTGTCCTTGAATTTGGGCTAAAACTCGTCAGACATTTAAACTTTACCGAAAAAATATGAGTTCATTGGTGAATTTTGAAAATGTCAGACGAGTTTTAGTCCAAATTCGGAAAAAATATCCCATTTCAAGCACAAACGAATTTTTATTTTTTAAATATGACATTGTCAAGTTATAGTACAGATGAGCGAAAAATTTCATATACACAACTTGATTACTCTATAAACTCTACAAACTCTATAAACTCTACAAACCTTACTCCCATGCCATCCAAGAGATGACGAGATTTTGCGTCCAACTACCATTGGGGGTGCCGCCATCTACCCGCATAATGTTGAGGGTGATACCGCTCGAATTGGCAGTACGTACAGAGACCACAAAGGTCGCATCAGCTTCGGGTCCGTTGTCCATTCCTTTTACGGTAGCAACGACTTTAGGAGTGGTGACGTAGAAGGTTGGGAATTGTAGATTATGAGTAAGAACACCTCCTGCGGTATTACCTCCGGTGACGATTTCGTTGCCCGTAGAAATCTGCTCAAAGGTCGTCACTGCACCGGTATATGGGCTTATCATTTCAAGTCCTTTGGTTCTCGTGATGCCATTTACATCAAGCCTTTGAGAGGGATTGCTTGTGCCTACACCGACTTGATTGCTGTCAGTATCTACATAAAACAGGTGGTCAATCCCGTCACCGACAATCCGAAAGTCACCTTTCACATCCAGTAAATATAATGGTGTAGCCTGACCGACTCCCACTCTGTTGCTACCGCTTTCAATATACAGCAAGTGGTCGATACCATCACCGACAATTCGCATATCGCCGCTAACATCAAGCAGATACTCCGGCGTACTATCACCTATACCGATGTGGTCATTGTCACTGTCAATGTATAGCAAGTGGTCGATACCATCACCGACTATCCGCAAATCGCCTTTTACATCCAACAGATAATCGGGTACGCTTGTGCCTATACCTACATGATCGGTGGAAGGGTCAACGTATAATAAATGGTCGATGCCATCACCGACTATCATAAATTCTACGTCTTCTTTGTTTTCGTTAATAATCAATTCGCCTGCTGTGCCATCAGCTTTTGCGATTTTTTTGTCGCCTGCAACAACTTCCCAAGTATTTTCATCAGAAAATCCGGTATAGGTGTCATTGCCAAGATCATCATTGTGATAAATGTAATCGTTGATACTCAACTGTCCATTTACATCAAGTGTGTAATCGGGACTTGGCGTTCCGATGCCTACATTCTGCGCCTGTAAGTAAGGCGCAAAAAGTAAAACGGCAATAATAAATGTTACAATTTTTTGCATAATGTTTCCTCTATTATGGTAGTTGGTTTATCAGTTTATAGAGTTTATAGAGTTTATAAAGTTGATTAGTTGAATAAACATTTAATTAATATTTTTTTATTTTAATAAAAATTATATTGATGGTTCTACTGAAATAAGGATATTTTTTGAATTATTTTATAATAATAAATAAATTATAAAATAATTTTAATTAATTTAAAAATGCCTATATTTCAGTGCGACCATTAATTATTCAATAAACTCAATAAACTCTATCAACTCAATAAACTCTATCAACTCAATAAACTTTATCAACTCAATAAACTGATAAATTAAAAATGGAGAATGGTCAAGTGCAAGTCAGAGGATGAGTTGACAAGATGATGTATTACTTGACTTGGAGACAAAATTATATGATGCTAAAATGAGAAGTTTCTTGCGAAAAGCGGATAATGTGACAGGATAACAGGGTGTTATACAGTAAAAGGAATTGTAAAGTGAAAGGTTGTACCCACATTATGTGTTGATTCTAACCAGATGTTTCCTTTCAATCCTTCGATAATTTTTTTGCAGGTAGCCAGTCCTATTCCTGAGCCTGAATAGTGTTTTCTGGAGTTCAATCGTCTGAAAATTTCAAAGACTTGTGCTTGTTGGTCGTCGGGGATGCCTATGCCGTTGTCGGCAATAGAGAGGTGGTAATCCTTCTCTCTTTTTTGGCAGGTGATTGTGATGACAGGGTTGGTATCTGTTTTGCGAAATTTAATCGCATTGGCAATAATATTCTGAAAAATCTGCAACATACCGGAAGGCGTGGCAAATACAGTAGGAAGTTCCTTATGAACGATTTTTGCTTCGTTTTCTTTAAGCGTGAGTTGAAGGTTGTGTTTGACATGTGCCAAAATATCATTGAGGTCAATGTCTTCTTTTTTGACATTGGAAGCACCCGATCGGGCATATTCGAGGAGTCCGGTGAGGAGTGCCGTCATTCTTTTGGAAGCACTTTGTATGATATTGAGATAATCTACTCCGTCTTCGTCAAGGGCTTCGCTATATCTCATTTCGAGCAATCCGCTGTAGCTGCTCATCATTCGCAAAGGTTCTTTGAGGTCGTGGGCAGCTTTTCCGGCGAAGAGTTCCAACTCGTTATTAATATCAATGAGGTGTTGTTGTTCCATATTGAGTTTTTCGATTTCGAGGTCTTTCTTTTCGGCTTCATATTTAGTTTGTATTTCACTAATGGTTTTGGTGCGCTCTTCGTTGAACAGTTCATCTTTTACCCGCACATAATCGCATAAATAATCATAAGCCTTTTCGTGGCTGTTTTTTGCGGCATGAATTTTTGAAAGAAACAAATAACTCTCTTTGATAAATGCTTTATTCCCTGTATCCAAATTAATGGTTAAGGCACTATCAAGATAGGAAATGGCTTCATCAAACTTGCCTGTGAGTAGCAATACTTCACCGATTTTGTTTCCAAAAAAACCTATCGAATCACGCGCTTGTATCTCTTCACTAATCAACAATCCTTCTTCGTAGTGCTTCAATGCGACCTCATAATTACCTTTTTGTTTATTGACTCCACCTATCTCGCGGTACGAAACCGTCATACCTCTTTTGTCTCCCAGTTCTTTTTTGATTTCAAGGGAGTCAAACAAATATTTGAGGGCTTCATCATAACGTTTTTCTTTGCTGTGAATAAGTCCGATGTTATTATAATTATCGGCAAGGAGGTTTTTATTGGCACTTTCCTTATTGATGCGCTCTGCGGTTTGGATATATTTAAGGGCTTTTGAATAATTTTCTTGAAAATAATACAACAGACCAATATTATTATATGAATTAGAAATATTGCCTGCACTTGCACCACTTTTTTCTTTTATATCCAGCGATTTTTGATAATGAATGGCTGCGGTTTCGTAATCGCCCCAATTTTTATAAATCACCCCGATATTATTATATACACTTGCAATACCATCAGTATATTCAGTGCCTTGAAAAAGCCGAAGGGCATCTTGAAGTTGCTCAAGTGCTGCCTGAAAATCGCCTTGACGCAAATAGGCATTCCCCACACCAATCATTGATGTGCCTATGCCTTCTGTCTCCGACAAAGATTCCCATATTTTTAAGGCTTGTTGATGCGAAGCAATACAATTAAAATAATCACTTTTATACCAGTAAGCCGTTCCCATGGTGTTATATGCTCTGGCTACTTCCTTCCAACAATAATTTTCTACACCTACACGCACGATTTCATCCGTATGCCTCAAGCACTCGTCTGGCTCTTTGGCAGCAAGCTGCTCTGCAAGTTCGTTAAGTTTGGTCAACTCAGGCAAACTATCTGTATTTTTAGCGCGAATCGCACTTGGTGAAAATAGTACTTCTTTATGTATAGCCATAGTCAGGAAAATATACTTGTTATTATTTTACGAAGTTGTTGGGTTTTTGTTGGGTTTTGAGCCATGAATCCATGAAAAAAAATAACTTTTGATAGTTGACTAAAGCCATCCTGCAATTTTATTTCTGAAAAACAGGCTGAACTAACGGGCTAATTACTACTTTTGCAGTTGATTTGAACTTCGGTATTTAGTCGATTATTATGAAAAGATGTTTTTTTTAAAAACCACACTTTTTGCATATAATCATTTTTATTAGACTTTGGACAGAGGGAATTGGGAAATTAGGTAATCCCGATAGCTATCGGGACTTTATTAGATTTTTACAAAAAATAATTAATTACATGTTTTGTTTTATTAATAAAATTCATTCAATTGATTATCAATGAGTTACGATTGTAAACCTAATTTCCCAATTCCCTAGTTCCCATTTTGTCCAAAGTCCAA
>CALIZI010000139.1 GCA_938028705.1 uncultured Saprospiraceae bacterium
CCACGACCGCAAGGGAGCATTCACGTTGGCGCAAATATACGCGAGTTAAAGGTTCTACCGAACCTTTTCTCCGATAGCTATCGGAGCTAAAGACAGCCGCTACTAGGAGTCTCAGTTTTGGGCAAACTTAGGCGTATAGCCTAAATTACTACCCACTTGACAGCTAAAGCAGTCATTACGGAGGCTCATACTAATCTTGGCTTTTTCTGATTTTATATTATAATTACATGAATGTGTATCGCACTCCATTCATTTTATCGTAACAATTTTGTGCTTACAAACGTTAGGTTCAAGTAAAATTACTCCAAAAACGACAAACAAAGTACAAAGAACTTAACACTTAATCAAATCATTGAATGAAAGGAAGATTAGCAAGCATTTTAATTTTGTGCGGCTTTTATGTTGCATTGGATATATACACATATTTTGGTCTGAAATCCTTGTTTGAAGACAAGCAGTCTATTAGAATTTATCAAGTCATTTACCTACTAACCACCTTGTTTGTTTACTTTAGTTTTTATCAAATGTATGTGGCATTCGGACAAGGGAGTATTTTCAGAAGTTCATCGGCTAATTTTTATTTGGGCATTGTTTTTACAGCCGTTTTTGCCAAAATGGTTTTTGTAGGCATCATGCTTTTACAAGACGGCGGACGTACGATTTATGCTTTATTTTCATGGATAAGTAGTTTGTTTTCAAGCGATAATGTAGCTCGAAGTCATTTGCCTTCGCGCCGGAAATTTATCACCGTATTAGCTGCCGGAATTGCTGCTATTCCTTTAAGCACCATGTTGTACGGCATCACTAGAGGTAAATATCGCTACACCATTAATCGCGTCAAATTATCATTTAAAGATTTACCTGCGGCATTTAATGGTTTTAAAATCGTACAAATTTCGGATATACATGCAGGTAGTTTGGACAGCCCCGACGATGTGTTGCGTGGTGTACAAATGATAAATGGCGAAAGCCCCGACGCAGTTGTATTTACAGGCGATTTGGTCAATTCTATGAAAGATGAGGTCAATCCTTTCATTGATATTTTTGCTCAACTGACTGCGCGGCATGGTAAATATGCCGTACTCGGCAATCACGATTATTACGGTGCGCCACGCGATACACGCAAGGATAAACAGAACGAATATTGGCAAGATTTCTTTGCAAAATACGAAGCAATGGGCTTCAATTTGCTGAATAATCAAGGGGCAAAAATCGAAAAACAAGGCGAGCATATCAACATACTCGGTGTAGAAAATTGGGGCGCAGGACGCTGGTTTCCGAAGTTAGGCGATTTGGATAAAGCCTTGACAGACAGTGCAAAAGATGATTTTTGTGTCTTACTTTCGCACGACCCTACACATTGGGATGAACAAGTTGTTCCGCACGATAAACACATTCACCTGACCCTCAGCGGACATACACATGGCTTTCAGTTTGGTATCAATATGCCCGGGTTCAAATGGAGTCCGGCGCAATATCGTTATCCGCATTGGATGGGCTTGTACGAAAAAGCTGAACAGTATTTATATGTCAATCGTGGTTTTGGTTTTCTTGGTTTTCCGGGTAGGGTAGGGATGTGGCCCGAAATTACGGTGATTGAATTGGAAACTGCCTGACGAATTGTAAGGAATGGAACACGAAAATGGAACGCGGATTGAACGGATTTTTTTTCGATATAATGTAGTCTTTTTTATTTTTAAAAAATTATAATATAAATATTTTCATTTCGTATTATCGACATTTTTATAAATAAAAAAAACGCATACTATCGAAAGAAATCTGTGTCATCCGCTAAATCCGTTTAAATCCGCGTTCCATTCTCGCGCGCTATTTCATATCGACTCTTTTCCATAATTCAATGACTTCTACTGCTTCGCGCACATCATGTACGCGCAAGATTTTTGCACCATTTTGAAGGGCAATGACGTGAAGGGCAGTCGTGCCATTAAGGGCTTTATCGGGCGTGGTATCAAGGACTTTATATATCATTGACTTCCGAGAAATACCTACCAATACGGGCAAATTCAATATCTGAAAATCTGACATTTGTCGTAGAATCGTATAATTATGTTCCACCGTTTTACCAAAACCAAATCCGGGGTCAATAATCATATCGTGAATACCATGTTGACGGAGTTCGTCGGTTTTTTGAATAAAAAAATCTAAAATATCGGTAATGACATTATCGTATTGTGGGTTGTTTTGCATCGTTTGTGGCTTGCCCTGTATGTGCATCAGGATGTAGGGTACGCCAAGCTGCCCGACGGTTGGAATCAGGCTCTTGTCCATGCTGCCACTTGAAATATCATTGACCATATCTGCGCCTGCGTCTATGGCTTGTCGGGCTACTTCTGCCCATACCGTATCAATCGAAATATAGGCTTCGGGAAATTCCTTTCGTATCGCTTTTACTGCCGGAATACTGCGTTTAAGTTCCTCATTTACAGGTACTTCCTTCGCGCCCGGACGCGAGGACATACCACCAATATCAATAATTGTCGCACCTTCTGTGAGCATTTTTTCTGCACGATTCAATATTGTAGAAAGGTTGTTATACTTACCGCCGTCGTAAAATGAATCGGGGGTAACATTCAAAATTCCCATGACGATAGGAGCGGAGAGGTCTAAGATTCTTCCCCTGCAATTGAGTGTGGTATTGGTCGAAACTAACATGTCGGCAAGATATAAACTTGCCTTGCATTTTCAAAATGCAAGGCAAGTCTTGGAGACCTTACGAAAACTTTAACTAAATTTTTAGTTGAATCTTTCCCAAAGGTTGCTTATCTTTGCCGATGTTATGTGAAAAGACAGGTTATTTATGTATTTTTGCCATCACAATGATGAACGAAAAAATTACCATAGAAAATTTTGGCGGTATCAAACAAGCCACGATTCCACTGAACCGGATTAATATTTTTATTGGTCCACAGGCTTCGGGGAAAAGTGTGACGGCTAAGTTGGTGTATTTTTTTAAAGGTGTTTTCAGTTATCTTCGCATAGAAGGGCTAATTAAAGGGAGTAATATTGATGAGACTATTGCATCTTATATGCGATTATTTAACGATTATTTCCCTGAAAATACTTATGAAAAAAATGGTTCGTTTACAATTAAATATGAATTTGGTGATTATTCAATTACTGCAAATCGAGAAGCTTATAGAGAGGTTTATTTTGAATTTTCTAAAAGTTATATAGATTTTTTTGCTTTCTTGAAGAAACTAAGAAAAAGTCATCCCGATGCATCTGACTCACTTCTAATTTACTATGATTATAGAAAAAATGAAATTAAAAATAATTTAGCAGGTAATATCTTTATACCTGCCGGACGTTCATTTTTCTCAAATTTAGAGAATGTAATTTTTACTCTTGTACACAATGAAATTTCGATAGATAAGTTTATGTCTCAATTCGGTATGATGTATGAACGGGCAAAGTTGATGGAATCTAAGGATGCTTCCGACTACCCCCATAAAGAATTTATGGAGCAACTAATCTCTGAAATAATTGCAGGACACTACATCAGACGTAATGGTAAGGACTATATTGATATTAAAGATGGAAACTCAATATCAATTAATCAGGCTTCTTCGGGACAACAGGAGGCACTACCCATGATGTTGATTTTGAAACATTTAATGTATGATGACAGTAATCAATCCGTTTTCTTGGAAGAACCCGAAGCGCATCTTTTTCCCTCCTCCCAACAAAAAATCGTCAAATTAATTGCAACTATCTTTAATGCACCTAAGCATCAACATCAATTTATTATCACCACACACAGCCCTTACATTCTGACTTCCTTTAATAATTTATTACAAGCTGGAATTGCGGAAAATGAGTTGTCAGAAAAAGAAAAATTATATAAAATAATCAATAAATTTGAAATATTGCAACCCGGAACGGTCAATGCTTTTTTGATGAAAGATGGTGGTGTGGAAAACATCATTGATGAAGAATACGGATTGATACAAGCCGAATTGATTGACAGTGTATCAGAGGATATTTCATTGGAATTTGAACAAATGCTCGACCTGATATGAAGCCTGAATGTATTACGGAAAGAACGGATGCACTCGTGGTGTTGAGAGATAAACGAGGCGGACGCAGTAAGATAATTTTTGAAAATGAAAAACAAGAATTGGTGAAGGTTGTTGAAGTAGATGATTGTGAGATAAAAGCTGGAAAACGATGTGATTTTTTGCTTTTGCATCCCATAAAAAATAAATCACAAAATATTGATAATGAATACTTTATAGAATTAAAAGGAAGTGCGGTCAAGCATGGTTGCGAGCAACTTGAAGTAAGCATCAACAGACTAAGTGAAAATGCAAAAAAGAAGCCCAAGCATGCTTTTATCATTAGCTCAAAAAGTCCGCTTTCTTCTACTGAAATTCAAAAAATACAACGTCGTTTCAAAAAAGAATTGAACACAAAATTAATTGTCAAAAACAAACAATATACATTTAAATTATCATGACCATATATACAATATTCGGAATTTGCATAGCAGCAGGACTTGCTTTGACGGTGCTGTTTGGTGTTATTTTGAAAAACAGACCGGAGAGTTGGTTGCTGTTATTTTTTCAGCAATTTGCAGGGTCGCTTTTTATTTTTTCGGGCTTGGTGAAAGCCGTTGACCCCTGGGGAACAGCCTACAAAATGGAGCAATATTTTGCGGAGTTTGAAAGTGCCTTCGGGTCGGTCTTGGGGGCGATTTTTCCATTTTTTGCCAAGTTCGCTTTTGCTTTTGCGATTATCATGCTTGTCTTAGAGTTGCTGCTTGGTATCGCCTTGATATTTGGCTTGAAACGTAAATTTACGGCATGGGCATTTTTCATCTTATTAGTATTTTTTACCATACTCACAGGCTTTACTTATCTGACAGGTTATGTGCCTTCGGATGCTACGTTTTTCCAATTCGGAAAGTGGGGTGCCTATGCCGAATCGAATATGAAAGTCACCGATTGTGGTTGCTTTGGCGACTTCCTCAAACTCAAACCCAAAACCTCATTTTTCAAAGACCTTATATTATTACCATTAGGACTTTGGTTTGTGATGTCGTGGCGAAAATTGCTGGAAGTCATTGATAATAAGTCGATTGGGAATGGATTATTTTATGGAACTATCGCACTTTCGACTTTATTTTGTTTACAAAACAGTAAGTGGAATTTGCCGATGGCAGATTTTCGTCCATTTGCCGAAGGCGTAAATTTGCCCGAAGCGGAAGCCGCAGTATTGGCTGACGAACCTATTATCGAACGCTATCTTTCTTATAAAAATACAGAGACAGGCGAAGAAAAAGAAATCAAATCTGACGATATTGGCAGCCACCCGGAAGTATGGAAAAAACCAACGCCCTGGGTGCCGCAGAAAGATAAAACCCGCGAAATTGTCATTAAAGAAGGCAGCGACTCGAAGCTAAAAGATTTTGAATTTAGCAATGAAGAAGGTGTGGATGTTTCGGACGAAGTCGTAGGGGCATCGGGCTATCAATTTATGATTATTTCCTATAATATGGATAAGGCGAATCGCAAGTATTTCAAGCAAGTCAACAAAGTAGCGGTAGCAGCCGAAAAAGAAGGACATCGTACCTTTGGAGTTACACAAATTGCTGACCCTACCGATGTAGATAAATTTCGTCACGAATTGCAGGCAGGCTATCCGTTTTTTACGGCAGATGATATTTTGTTGAAAACCATTATACGCTCCAATCCGGGCATTCTCCTGCTCAAAGACGGTACAGTAATGGAAAAATGGCATGGAAGTAAATTGCCGGATTATAACGACATTAAAAAAGAACACATTAGGTAAATGTAAAATTTAAAATAATAAATGTAAAATGTAAAAGTGGTATAACGTGAACTATTTTTTGTGTTAATAATTTGATTATTAATAATATAAAAATAAAATTATTTCAAAATATATAAATCACGTCCTATCGACTACTTTTACATTTTACATTTATTATTTTACATTTTACATTAAAAAAATAACTATTTATTCCCCAATAAGGGGTCTTTCCCACGCCCGCCACCAAGTTTAGGTTTTACGATAGGTGCGTTTTGTTGGATGTGTGTAAATACTTTTTCGACGCTATACCATTTCCCTCTTTTAAGTTTGAATCCGTGATAACTGCCGTCGGGCATCATGGCGATACCTTCCTGTGCATAAGGACTTGGAAACTCAATGAGGTTATCGTACATAATTATTTTGAGTTCTTCATTATAATTAAGTGTAGCGGCGGCAGTGGCAGAATATTCCATGATAAAACGGTGGTCGGTGCGGTTGGCTTCCTGCTGCACAAAAACGGGTGCGCCAAACTTGGGTTCGCCATCCTCAAAATACAAAATATCTATCACCTTTCGGCGCGTATAAAGCGAATTGGCATCAAAGCCAAAAACGGCATAATATTTATTCCTTTTTCGCTTCGACATGGGTTTGATATTATAATACAACACCCCATACCAATCTTCCGCATTCAACACATCACGATGCGGATTTCGCACCTCATCCGAGCGGTCATCCAAATCAAAAACTTTTGGTGTCGCACCCTTCATTTGGATATAACCATTATAAATATAGTGGTCGGAATCCTGACACAACTGCCAAGTGAATATTCGGAACTTTCCATCTTCCGAAGGCAGCACAGAAACCCTTTCCAATTCCTTAAAAGGATGCTCATAAGACCCCGGCATTTGCAATACTTCACCTAATAATTCATTAAATAATTGAGCGGCTTCCGCACGATTTTCATACAAAGAATCACCCATGAGGGTCTCAGCATAAGTATTGAGTTCCTGACCGTATTCCGCAAAGGTTTTGTCTTGTGCAGTTGCGTTTTGCACAAAAAATAAAGCCATAAAAAAGGAACAAAAAAATGTTAATTTCATATTGTAAATATGTTGATAAATTGAGATGTTGAAACACTGATATTGAGATAATACGAAAATGATGCCATTGGGGCTTGATTAATCGGTTTATCAGGTAATCAGTTTATCGGGTAATCAGGCAACTTTAAACAGAAAACGAATGATAGGATAGTAAATTGTGTTGATGTACTGACAAAAAATCATGTATTGTTGTGTGAATATTATGAATATTAAAATTTTAAGTAAAATAAAAAAAATAAGTAAGTCCGTTTGCTAAACTTTTCGAGTTTGGTAAACGTAAGCGAAGTATCAATATCAGTAATTATCTAGAAGTTGGTACATTATGTACGTTTACCAAACTTTTTGAAGTTTAGCAAACGAGGTACAAAAATGTGGTTTGTCCTTAGATTTTTACTATAACATTTAGTGTTGCTTCGGCAGTTTTTTCCCAAGTAAATTGTTGTGCTTGTTGGAGAGCGGCTTGTTGGTGTTGCGTTTTTAAAGTAGGATTTTTTGTTATATTTAATAATAAATCGCTGAGTTGTGCGGCTGATTGAGGCTCAAAATATAGTGCGGCATCACCACCTACTTCGGGCAGACTTGATACCTTTGAGGTAATCACCGCAGCACCGCAAGACATAGCTTCCAAGACCGGCAAACCAAAACCTTCGTACAAAGACGGATACACAAATGCTTCGCACATACTGTACAAAACCGGAAGTTCCTCACGTGCCACGTAGCCTGTCAGTATGATGTCGTTTCGATAAGGCGATTGCTGAATGGTTTGTAAAAGTCCGTCGATTTTCCAGCCTTTTTTCCCTGTTAAAATGAGTTGGTGAGCTAGTCCGCTTTTTTCACGAAAAGTATGGTAGGCTTCTATCAAAACGGTCAAATTTTTACGAGGTTCCAAAGTACCGACATACAAAAAATAGGGTTGACGAATAGCATATTTTTGCAGTACATTTGCGTCTTTTTTGGGTTTAAATGAGGTATCTCGACCAAGTAATATCGCTGTTGATTTTTCTTTTGTAAAAGGAAAACGCTCCACCATATCCTGCCGCGTATGCTCCGAAACGGTAATGACATGATGCGCCCGACGCAGTATTCCGGGCATCAACAAACGATGAAAGACACGACTGCTAAGTACGTGAAAATCAGGGAGTAAGAAAGGCGTGAGGTCATGTAATACTGTAATGCGTTTGATGTGCTTCAGCAGATTAAACGGACCAAAATGACTGGGTTCTATCACCACATCTGCACCTGCCTTCACGAGTGCGCGAGGAATACTCGTAAACAAACGCAACCTTTTGTGTCCCGGAATTTTGGGATGTACCGGAACAATGATTTCTTTTGCGCCTTCGATTTTCTCGCCCGCCTTTGCACGTACTACGATGTACTCATTTTCATTATCTATCGCCACCAATGCCCGTAAGATTTCACGAGTATAAATGTGAATCCCGGCATATTGAAAATCAAGCGCATCGGCAATAAAAGCTATCTTCATTTTGGTTGATTTAGCTTATAGGGTTTATTTAGTTTATGGAGTTTATAAAGTTTATTTAGTTTATAAAGTTGTGAAGCTTTTTTGTAACTTCGTAACTGGATTTTTATATTTTAATTTTAAATTATTTATAAAAATACTAATTAATATTTTTTTAATAAAATTAATTTAATTTTAAATAAATTATATTTTAATTTATAATTATTTTAATACTTGAAACGGGATATTTTTTTCCGAATTTGTGCTAAAACTCGTCTGACATTTTCAAAATTCACCGACGATCTTATATTTCCGGCAAGGCTTAAATGTCTGACGAGTTTTAGCACAAATTCAAGAGCAGATATTATTTACATTGAATAAAAATGAAATATGACATTATATCAAGTTAATGGAAATATTTAAATAATTATAATGCAAAAAAATGGATTTGTAAATCTCAAAACTTTACAAAGCTAACAAACTAAATAAACTTTATAAACCCTATAAACTAAATAAACTTTATGAACTTAAACCAAGATACCATAGTTGCCATAGCTACGCCGCCCGGATTGGGTGCGATAGGAGTCATTCGTTTGTCGGGTAAGGCGGCGATTTCGATAATTGACACTGTATTTAAAGGCAAAGACCTGACGAAGGCGGAGAGTCATACCATACATTTTGGTACGATTCGGGATGAAGAAGATACCATTATAGATGAGGTTTTGGTGTCGGTGTTTGTTGCGCCGCGCTCCTATACGCGGGAGGATGTGGTGGAAGTATCTTGTCATGGCTCGCCTTATATTCAACAACAAATTGTGGAATTATTTATACGTAAAGGGGCGCGAATGGCAAAGGCGGGTGAGTTTACGATGCGGGCTTTTTTGAATGGTCAAATGGACCTCTCGCAAGCCGAAGCGGTGGCGGATTTGATAGCGGCAGAATCTGAATCGGCGCACAAAATAGCGATGCAACAGATGCGTGGCGGCTTCTCCGACGAGATTAGTGTTTTGCGGCAGGAACTGGTTGATTTTGCTGCTTTGATTGAGTTGGAATTGGATTTTAGTCAGGAAGATGTGGAGTTTGCAGACCGTAGTAAGTTGGTGGATTTGGTGCATAAAATACAGCGTTTGTTGCGGTCTTTAATGGATTCGTTTCAACTGGGGAATGCCATTAAAAACGGCGTAAGCACGGTCATTGCCGGTCGTCCGAATGCCGGAAAATCAACTTTGCTCAATGCTTTGCTCAACGAAGACCGCGCGATAGTCTCCGACATTGCAGGCACGACACGCGATACGATTGAGGAAATTTTGAATGTCAAAGGTGTACAATTTCGCTTGGTCGATACGGCGGGCATCCGCGAGGCTGGCGACCAAATTGAGGCGATAGGCGTAGCGAAAACAATGGAAAAAATTGCTGCTTCCACACTATTAATTTATGTCTTTGATGTGATAGAAATGACTCCCGACGAAGTGATACAAGATTTGAAAAAACTACATCGGGAGGGGATTCATACTTTGGTTGTTGCCAATAAAATGGATTTAAATCCTTATACAAAACCGGAAGATTTTGCGTCTGATATATTGTCTGAAAAAAATATTATCACCACATCAGCCATTAATAAAATGAATATCGAATACCTCAAAAACCGCCTTTACGAATCGGTGATTACAGGCGAAGTTGCTGCGGAAAATACAGTCGTCTCCAATGCACGTCACTACGATGCCTTGCAAGGTGCATACACTTCATTGGATGCCGTACTCACAGGCTTCGACGCTCAAATCCCTTCTGACTTGGTGGCTATGGATATTCGTCATGCGCTGAATTATTTGGGCGAAATTACAGGTGAAGTCGGGGTGGACGATTTGTTGGATTCTATTTTTACGCGCTTTTGTATTGGGAAGTAAAGTCGTATTGGACATTATGCCTTGAGTGGATAGCTGCATTTTCATTTGGATATTTTGTAGATGTATTGTAATTTTAGTTTTTGGATAGCTTCAGAGGAACTTTACTACTCGGTTTTTTGCCTTTACATAAACCTTTTGTCAGACATTTAAGTGAGTTATGAGGGTGTAAAATTACGAATATAAATAATCACTAAGCACATTCTCCTAATTATCTGCCTAAAAAGTACATAATCTTATTTGCATAAGTTAAATAAAACATTTAACTTCACGCTATGTATAGCTTCGGATTACTACTTGATTTTTGGCTTATAGAAAGCCCATTTAAAACATTAGTGAAAATTACATGCACAGTGAATTTACATAGACTACCATTAGATATAAGCAAAAAAAATACTACTTGCTCAATCATTCAAGAGTACATAAATGAATGAAAAAATCAAATTAAAAATATCGCAAATTAAAAAACAAGTTGCTAATAATATGATAGATACTGCTCTTATGGAGTATATCGACTTAGCCGAATTTTTGAGGGAAGAAACTGGTTACGAAAGCTTTGAAAATGATCTTATTTTATTGCAGGCGCAATTCAAGGAGTTAAAGCAACTCAAAAGAAGTGGAACCGAACCTACGGAAAAAGTGCTACAAATGAGTAATAAACTTAGAGGTAACATTATAGAAAGTCTTAGTGACTTTGAAAACGCTATTTTACAAAAAAATACTATGGAACAATTAGGTTCAGTAAAAAGAATCGCAACCATAATTAAAGTATCATATAAGAGTAATAAAGTTGTAAGAAACATTCTACGATTTATTTATTCTACGATTTTGCTTATTTTAGGTGCAACCATCTATGCTCTTCTTTTTGAAAAAGTTAATTTAGCAATTCCTTCAAAGTTGGGTATTATTGGAGGTGTTGTTGGGGCAATTATTTCCTTTTTAATTCTTGTAATTGATAAAGTTTTCAACTTAGAATTAACAGAAAAAAAGCTTCGACTTGCGGAAATGGAGGTGTCAGAAAAGTCGCCAAAAGAGTTGGCGAAATCTATTGCAAAAGAGATAATTCCGATATTAGGTAGAGAATTATCTCTTCCCGATTCGGTTTTTTTTGAAAGAGCCCAACATTATAAAAAGGAAAAACAGTTCATATCTATATATTTTGCAAAACTATTAATTGATAGGATAGATTTTTTATTGCAACATCATGAAAAAATTAGAATCATATTTGATGCTGGAACCACAATCGCTCCAATTATAGACAAAATAGTTGCTGATATAGTCGAAAAAAATAAAGATTGGTATTCCAAAGTAATATTTATAACCAATAATATACATGGAACAAATAGTATTTTAAAATATAGAATGTACGATAAAGATGAACTAGAAAGAACAGCAATTAAGCAATTGCATCACAAAAACATTCCTATAGAATGTTTTGTGCTCCCCGGGCAAATAGAAGCCGCTTATCAGGCTATTGCTGACAAGCATACCTTAGAAGCCTTAAAGTTTATTCAACCTCAAAAACATTATACAGTTTGCATTTCGACAGGGAATTATTTAATGTATGATAGAAAAGAAAATATTTTTCCTATTGCAAGAACAAGGTTCCATCCTCATGTGAAATCCGGATTATTCTGGATAGCCGATGAAATATTTTTAGTCGCTCCATTAGGTAAAATTCTTATCTCAAAAAAGGAAGAACCTTTAGATAAATTACTTGAAAGATTTAATAAGAATTTAAACTATAGTCATGATACTTCGAATCCTGAAAATGAAGCATATCAATTGACAGATGACAAATTATTAGATGAGTTTTCATTTAAAAAAGAAGGACATAATAGAAAAAATTGGATGAAAAAAACAACTTTATTTACTACATCTAGGCAGGATAAAATGTTTTTACTCAATGAGCATTCAAATTTTATTAGTAATACAAGTAAGTTAAAAAATTATCAAGCGGAAAGATTATCAAGCGAAGTTGATGGACCTTATATTCGTTCTATTGACTTTTCAGATATTCCTTTGGAGAAAGAAAGTCAAATCGAATTTGAATTTCCTCATGAAAATCTAAGAGAAATTAGGAAAGATTATTTTTTATGAAAAGCCTATACCAAATTGAGTATAGTTCGACTTTTCTCACATAACCGACTTAATACTAACCAACGTACTCTCATAATGATGTGCATCTTTAAACTTTCACACGCGCTACCTCAAAATCTCATACTATCAATCACCCCTTCACCTCCCGCACAGCCGCCTCAAACTCCTCACTCGCCAATTTCTCCCCTTCCCACAACCAATACAAATGCTGGCTAATCAAATTAAAACCCATAATAAAAACAGGTAATAAGATAAGCATAATGAACATAGCGGCAATCAAGCCGTAGGACAGTGAAATCGCCATTG
Organism: uncultured Saprospiraceae bacterium; assembly: GCA_938028705.1. Lineage (GTDB taxonomy): Bacteria > Bacteroidota > Bacteroidia > Chitinophagales > Saprospiraceae > JAHDEO01. The sequence goes on from CALIZI010000139.1 coordinate 12,657, forward strand.
GTTTTAGGAAATTCGCTTGAATACTGCGCTCTGCGACGATAGGTAACAAACCCGCTACGGTGGTAATTGTCGTCAATATAATCGGGCGAAAACGGGTCAGCGAAGCATCATATACCGCTTGTTTCAGGGGGATGCCATTTCGGAGATTGGTATTCATGGCATTGATAAGTACAAGGCTGTCATTGATGACGATACCCGCCAGTGCGAGGATGCCAAAAATAGACAAAAAACTCACCGGAATCCCATGCGCCATGTGTCCCGCAACCACGCCCACAAAAGCAAAGGGAATCAACAAAAGCACCATAATGGCTTGTTTGAACGAGCGGAAAGTCAGCGTTACCACTGCCAGTACGAGCAACAAAATAATCGGCATCACGCGCCCCATTGCTGCGCCTGTATCGCCTGCGGTTTCGCTTTGTCCGCCGAAGGTCACATCTACATCGGGGTACTTGGCGAGAATGCCGGGCAGTATATTCGCCTGTACTTTACTGACAATCTCAGAGGTCGAAGCATCGGGATTCGTTTGTTCGGCGGTCACTTCGATTTTGGTGCGTCCATCAACGTGGTTGATATTGAGAACGCCGGGTTCGGGATTGAGGTCAACGAGTTCTTTGAGCGGATATGCCCTGCCGTTGACACGGATTTTCATATTCTCCAAACCCGACTGCGACTGACGGGCAGATTCGGCATAACGCACCCATATTTTCACTTCATCGTCACCACGTTGCAGGCGTTGTACCTCTGTACCAAAATATCCCTGTCGCACTTGATTGATAATCGTTTGCAGATTCAAGCCCAAGGCTTCGGCTTGCTTGCGAAGTGTCATATTGAGTTCCTGACTGCCGGGTATATCGTCGTCCGACACGTCTTTGAGTTCGGGCATGGCATTGAGGGCGGCTTTAAATTCGGTTTTTGCAGCGCGGAGTTGCTCGTAATTTTTACCCAAAAAAGATACCGCGACCGCACTACCAAATATTCGCGCAGCACCAAAAGTCAATCGCTCGGCTTCGTATATCGGTCCTGTTTTTTCGCGTATGGCATTGCTGATTTTAAAACTCTCCACACCACGCCTTTCACCATCAAACAAGATGATATTAAGATTGCCTTCATTCGTACCCGGACCTATGTTGCGTATTACACCCGTTATGATTTTTTCACCGTCTGCACGTCCTTCGCTCATCTCCTCATTTACCTCAAAAGTGGCACGTTCTATTCGCTCCAAATAATTCGTTGTGACATCTTCCGTCGTACCTGCGGGCAAGCGAAATGAGACCCCTACTTGGTCAAAATCAATATTCGGAAAGAAGGTAAAAGGCTGCACCCCACCACGCATCAGATTGATACTAAAAAACAACATGACAAAGAAAATCACAAAGGATAAAAACTTATTGTTGAGGCTAAAACGCAATGCAGGTGCGTACATTTTATTTTTTATAAATTCAAAAAATCGCGTGGTGGTTTGTTCCATTTTATTGGGTGTGGCATTATCGCGCAGGGCTTTGGAATGAGCAATGTGGGCAGGTAAAATAAAGAAGCCTTCGACGAGCGAAAACAACAAAACAACGATGACGGTAAAGGCAATATTTGAAATAAAATCGCCTATACGACCACCTAAGAAAAAGAAAATTGTAAAAAATAAACAAGTCGTCAAAACCGCTGAAATAATGGACGGCACAACCTCAATCGTACCTTTGTAAGCGGCTTCGTAGGCGGGCATCCCGGCTTCGTATTTTTGAAAGATATTTTCAGCAATCACCACGCCGTCATCCACCAAAATACCGATGCTCAATATCAATCCAAACAGCGAAAACAAATTAATCGTAATTCCAAAAAAGGGTGCAATAACGAACATCCCCAATATCGAAATCGGAATACTCAAAGCCACCCAAAATGCAATACGCGGATTGAGAAACAAACCCAAAACGAGCAAGACCAACACAATTCCTATCGCGCCGTTTTTGACCAATAAATCGGTACGACTACGAATAGAAACGCTCCCGTCTTGAATCATATCTGCCTGTACGGATTCGTATTTTTCGTTGAATTTTTCGATATAGGCTTTCACGATTTCCGAGCCTTCGATGATGTCTTCGCTGAGGGTGCTGCTGACGGTCAGCGTGACGGCAGGTTTGCCATCGTAATAGGTGCGAATGGGGCTGTCTGCCCACTTGTCGGTCACGTTGGCGATGTCTTTTAATAGGACATTTGTACCCGTCGCGCTCGTGGTGACGATGATGTTTTCCAACTCTTCGGCGGTGTATTTTTTGTTGCGTGCGCGAATCGTAATTTCGGTATTGCCCATGTCAAATGTACCACCTGTGAGGTCGATATTACTACGGCGAATGGAAGCCGCGATTTGGTCGAAAGTCAGTCCGTAAGTGTTCAGTTCATTTTCGCGGACTGCCACCTCGATTTCTTCATCAGGAAAACCGCCCAAAGCAACTTTTGAAACATTTTTTTCTAATAATAATTCTTCTTCGGCTATCTTCGCATAAGCCTTGAGTGTCTTCAAATCCACATTGCCGCTAATGGCAAATTGTGCCGCCAAATCCACATTTTCAAATTTATAAATCACAGGTGTTTCCAGTCCGTCGGGAAATGAATTAATCCTGTCCACCGCATTTTTTACATCGGCGAGTGCCACGTCAATATCGGTTTCTGCCAAAGTCTCTACCGTAATTGTCGCGGAATTTTCACGACTGGTCGAAGTGATTTTTTTGATGCCCGATATGCCTTCGAGTCCATCCTCAATTTTGGTCGTAATCCCATTTTCGACTTCCTGCGGCGATGCGCCCGGATAGATACACTGCACCAAAATAATCCGACTTTCATTGCGCGGAAACGAACTGCGCGTCATGTTCATCAGTGACAAAAAACCCACCACCGCAATGAGCAATAAAAGAACATCCGCCGTATTGGAGTACCGTATGAAATATTTGATGAGTGCCTTCATAGTTTCGTAATTCGTAAATCGTGATTCGTTGACTTGTTAATTCGTAACTCGTTTATTTGTAATCCGATAAGCCGTAACCCGATAAGTCGTAAATTGTTTTGAGTTGGGTAAAGTTAATGTATTTTTTTGTGAATGTGTGTTGAGAAGATATATGAAAATAGGGCATGTTTAGAAATACGGTTGACACTTTTTGACATGTAGCATAGGTTTCAAATTGAGTAAATCACGCAGAGAACGCAGAGGTCGCAGAGATTTGATAACTAACCCTCTGCGAACTCTGCGTTCTCTGCGTGAAAAAGTGT
>CALIZI010000140.1 GCA_938028705.1 uncultured Saprospiraceae bacterium
ACTCGTCAGACATTTAAACATTGCTGGAAAAATATGACATCATCGGTGAATTTTGAAAATGTCAGACGAGTTTTAGTCCAAATTCAAGAGCAAAATGCCAACTATATTAAATAAAAATCGAACATAACATTGTCAAGTTAAATAAAAAAATACTTGACAGCTAAAGCAGTCATTACAGTATTGAGAGCCATTTTTTTACTATATTAAAATCGGTCTGCACTCATTTATTTTTTGGTAAAAAAGTCAAATTCAAAATCAGTAATTCATAAAACATAACATGAATAAACAAATAAGTCATGGTATGAAAAATAATGGGCAATACAAACCACCACCAATCATATTTTTTGGTAAAAAAACCGATAATAAACAGTCCTTCCGCGAGTATTGCCAGCACAGAAGCCGCAAAAGACAGCCCCGGATGTGTAATAAAAAACATATAAATACCCGTTGTCCACGCATCGGGATTGAGTGCGATGTGGGTAGCATTTTCGTTCATGAAATTGGCAACACCCTGCTCATAATGAAACAAACTGCCCCGCAAAAGTTTCCACAAAAATGCCGAGCTATACACCCACAAAGTAAAATACCGCAAGCCCTCCCACAGCAAGTCAAAGGTCTTTTCTGCCCGAAACCAAAACGGAATACTCACCAACAAAATACCGACCATACAATGTGTATGATGTGCGCCAAAAGAATTGTAAGATACAAAATAAACAAAATACAGTAGCCCGAAAAGGATAGGAAAAATACGTCGGTTGGTCAGTAAACTCCCCAAAGCCGTACCAAAAAGTAAGACATCAAACAAGATCGCTGCTGTATAATGCGCCGAAATCCACTGCGGAATACGCATCAAATGTAAGCCCCAATAGGTCAAATCCACATAAGGAAATACCAAGACCGGAGCCGCCAACTGACTCATCAGTGAATGCGCCAACCAACGATATATCAAAGACAGCAGCACACCGCCAAACACCAATTTTTTCAGTGTATCGCGTGTCAGAAATTTGTTATGTGCTGTCTGATTCATACTTAGTGTAAGGTCTCTAAAAAAAATTAAGTGCCCTGTTTGGTAAACTTCAAAAAGTTTGGTCTCCGATAGCTATCGGAGAAGCAATCTACTGATATTCAGTTGTTTATAAATTTATGTTGATGTACTTACGTTTACGAAACTTGGAAAGTTTAGCAAACGAATGTTCTTGTTTTTTATTTTATTTTTTAAAAAAATATTTATATTTTAAAAAATTATTTGAGTGTCCAATAAATTAAGTTGTCCGGCATCATTATAAGCCCAAGTTTGGAGCTTGACTTCAAGCGTTTTTATTTCACGATGCGTGGACTGCTCCAAATAACGGTGCAACCAAGCCTGAAATGCTGCGTCTTGGCTTGCATCATTCGTAATGCGCTCCAAGACCGGACGAATCCGCTCATAGCGATGCCCCAATTTTTCTTCAAAAAAAGTTCTCGTTGGGTCAGTATCATGATTATTTTTAATTTTATAATAATAAAAAATCGAACCTGTCACGATATGCCGATTAGCATCTATCAATTCTTTGGTATAATTAAATGTTTCGCCATTCAATCGAATATCAATGACCTGATGCGTAGTACGGATGTCTTCTTTTTCGGAAAACATTGCCCATAAAAAAAAGGGGGTAATTTGATGCCCCGAAAGCGTCAGCAATATCGTCAGTCCGCAAAATAGCACGACTGTCCAAAACAAAGTTTTGCTATGTGCGTATAATCGGTGGAAGTAAGTTTGTTGCATAAATGATTTAAATTCCAAATAACAAATAACCAACAAAAACAGGAAATTATCGTAAAAAAAGTGGATAAACTCCTAAAAATAAGTTAATTTGGACATACGAAAACACATCGTGAGTCACACTAATCCATCTTTATACACGTCATCACGTATTGACTCAAGTTGCTACTACTCAACTGGACTTTGGATGTTTTGGAAATTAGGGAATTGGAATCTTCGATTTTAAATCGTAAGTAATTGATTATCAGGTATTTTAATTTTATTAAAACTAAAAAACATTTGATTAATTTAATTCTATAATTATTTGATAAAAATCCCGATAGCTATCGGGATAGCTAATACTAAATTTCCTAATTCCCCAATGTCCAAAGTCCAGTACTCAACATGAGCCAACAAAAAACACATCTTAACTATGAAAGTTTTTACATTTTTGCTTTCTGCTATCCTCAGCGTATTTTTGGCTTCCTTTGTATGGAATAGTGCCGACGATACGCCCACTGCTACACAACCGAACATCATTTATATCCTTGCCGACGACTTAGGTTATGGAGACTTGGGTAAGTTTTATCAGGATGCCCGCACCGATGATAAAAAATTTGACACGCCCTACCTCGACCAAATGGCAGATGAAGGCATGATGTTGATGAATCATTATGTGGCTGCGCCTGTGTGTGCGCCTTCACGCTCGTCGCTTTTGCAGGGCTTGCATCAAGGACATGCCGCCATTCGGGACGACCAATTTGATAAGGAACTACCCAACGATATTAGCATTCAAAACATACTCAAAGCATCAGGCTACGGCACTTATCATGTCGGCAAATATGGTTTGGCGGGGCTATCCGGTTCCAACCTTGAAGGGCATCCGCTCCTGACGGGTTTCGATGAATTTTTCGGCTACCTTTTTCACCTTGAAGGACACAACCACTACCCACAGGGTGATGCTAATGGCATATATTTACATGATAATTTTAATACGATTACGAGCGGTATAGACAATGTTTATACGACAGATGTATGGACGGCAAAAGCCAAAGAAATGATTACCAACCATGTCGTACAATCATCTGAAGATCCGTTTTTTCTTTACTTATCCTACGACTGTCCGCACTCCCAAATGCAAACACCTACCCAAGCCTACCCAAGCGGATTGGGGCTTAATGGCGGTTTGCAATGGACAGGTCCGGGCGGTACCACGCCTTATGTCAATACTGCCTCAGGTACGCCTAACTCTTGGCTACATCCTGATTATGCCAACAAATCGTGGAATATTGTAGAAAAACAATTTGCTACGATGGTGCGGCGCATTGATACTTCTGTGGGCGATATTATGCAATTGCTCAAAAACCTTAATGTGGACGACAATACGATTATCGTATTTTCTTCCGACAATGGACCGCATTTTGAAGGCGGACAAGACCCGCGCTCCTTCCGTTCTTTTGCCGACCTCGATGGCATCAAACGCGACTTGTGGGAAGCAGGTATTCGTGTGCCGACCATTGCGCGTATGCCCGGAACGATTCCTGCGGGAAGTATGACGACTGCACCTTCGGGGCATTGGGATTGGATGACGACTTTTGCAGATTTGGCGGACATTCCCAAGCCGGCATTGTCCGACGGTACGTCTTTATTGCCCATACTTTCAGGTGCTTCAAATACGCTGGATAGAGAAACACTTTATTTTGAATATCGCTACGGCGGCGCACAAAAAACACCGAATTATGCCGAATTTGAACCCTCACATCGTGCTAAGATACGCGCACAGATGCAAGCCGTTATGATAGACGACTTTAAAGGTGTTCGATATAATGTACAATCTCATAGTGATGATTTTAGAATATATGATATAGCCAACGACCCTAAAGAAACAACTGACTTGGCAGCATCAAATCCGGCTTTGCAGCGTCAGATGAAAAATAAAGTGTTGCAAATGAGGCTGAAAAATCCCACTGCGCCCCGCCCGTATGATGATGAACTTATCCCTAGTGTATCCATACCCACCGCGCAAGGTTTGTCTTACAAATATTTTGAAGATGCCCATAATTGGATACCTGATTTTGAAGATATGCAAGGCACAAGCAAAGGAACAACAACGGATATTGACCTGAGTTTGAGAGAAAGAAACTTCGAGTTTGGTTTATACTTTGAAGGATATATCGAGGTGCCTGTCGATGGCGAATACACTTTTTATACCCAATCACAAGCTCCCGTACACCTGATGATACACGATATTCATGTCATTAATAATGATTGGAATTTTACGATAGGTGAGTTGTCACAAAGCCTTCAACTGAAAGCAGGATTACATCCGATAAAATTATTTTACCAACACGAATTCGAGTCTGTTCACCAATTTGATTTGAAATATAAAGGTCCGGGTATCGCCAAAACGACTGTTCCTGCCAATGCCTTCTTTAGAGATGATTCCTTTTTACCTGTCGAATATACATGTTTCAGTGCCACCCGAACCAACGATGATGTACTGGTCAAGTGGTGTACTCAAACAGAAACTGATAATGACTACTTCGCCGTAGAGCGCAGCACCAATGCTCAAAATTTTAAAACAATAGCCACCATTGCCAGCACTTCGACCGGCAACGAAGCCAAGACCTATTATCACCTCGATACTGCTCCCGAACAAGGGGTCAATTACTATCGAATCAAGCAGATAGACACAGACGGCTCCGCAGCTTATACCAATGTAGTTGCCGTCAAATTTGCCTACGAGTTTAACCATGCATACCCGAACCCGACCGAAGGTATGTTGTACGTGAGTAGCGATACCAGTGGTCAGCGATTGGAAATCAGAGATTTATTTGGCAGATTATTGTATGAAGGTCAAACAGAGGAAGAAACAACGCATCTGGATATTCAACATTTACCCTCCGGCATGTACGTTCTTAAAATTGGTGAGGAAACAACTTTGAAAATTATGAAACAGTGATTTTTAATGGTTAATGGTGAACGGTTAATGATTAATCGTCGATAGTCCGTAGATGATGGTGAAATGTTTTTTTAATGTAAAGTGTAACTTGATAATATTAAATTAGATTTTTGTTTACTATATAAAGGTGTCTTGCTCTGAATTTGAATTAAAACTTGTCAGACATTTTGAAAATGTCTGACAAGTTTTAATTCAAATTCAGAGCATTTATGGTTCTAACTGAAATAACAATGTGTTCGCCAAATTAAAAATTACAAATCAAACGTGAATAGTTTATTTATTTTTATTTTTGTAAATAATTTATTTTTAATAATAAATAAATTATAAATAATTTTAACTAAAATAATATTTTAAAAAAAGAATAAATGGATTCACGAATAAGGACTTTAGGCATTACATTTTCACGTCCTCTCCTTTTACATTTATTATTTTACATTTCAATAATATACTCTATTTGCTCAATATAGCCCTAAAAAACAAGGAACCATCCCGATCATTATCGGAATGGCCCTTCATCCAAAAAACAAAAAACACGCTTAGCAATATCTTGTCCTGCGACAATTACTGCCAGGTTCCAATATTTTCTTCCTCTGATTCTTATGCGTCTCGTTCTTTGTTTGTGCTTTTGGATACGGCACGTAAGTACAAGGTTTAAATATTTTAGTTCAATTACTTAATCAAGTAGTTTGTGACAATACTAATCGGCAAAAGTAAATACGACAAAGCCCTATTTCAGCTATTAAAAATACTCATTCTATATCAACCCCCTGATTATCAATTTATTTAAATTGAAAAAAATAAATATTCTAAATAGTTATTTGTGACTATTAATAAAGAGACTAATGTCAGATGAATTTGGACATAAACATTCCAGAGCCTAATTTTGTAATAAATGTGTGGATTATGTCGTCATTTAATAAACGAATCATTACATTACAGAAAATTAAAGTCTAAAAAGTATGAATACGGAAAAGCCCTTAGTGAATAGAGTTGCGAAAAGCGGTTTGATTACTTTGAATCTGGAAACGTATTTTCCGAAGGAGGCAGTCATTGAATTTGACCTTAAAGACTACCTTTATATGGAATTGATATTGAAAGAAAAAGAATTCCGGGCAGCCTTAAAAGCGCATGACTGGACGCAGTACGAAGGAAAGCATTTGGCGGTGCATTGCTCCAGCGATGCCATTGTGCCTACGTGGGCGTATATGCTCGTAAGCACTTATGCCACACCATACGCATTGAGCATCACGCATGGCAATACCGAAATTTTCTATGCAACTTATTATCAAAAAACCCTGTCTGAAATAAATGTAACACAATACGAAAACCAACGTATAGTTATCAAAGGGTGCAGTAACAAACCCGTTCCGGTCGCAGCTTATACGGAATTGGTACGATTACTGCAACCAGTCGCTAAGAGTATTATGTATGGTGAGCCTTGTTCTACCGTTCCCATTTATAAGAAAAAGTAGCGAGTTACGAGTTTTTTTGAACTTGCTCTTGATACTTGAACTTGACACTTTATATTAGCTCCTTTCAACTAAATACACACTGTTGTACGCTTGTGGAGAATTGATTTTGAGGATTTTGGACTTTCAAATTCACTCCGTTTTTTTATTACAAAACCAAAAGTTGAGGATAAAGTCCGTTTGGACTTGATGCCTGAACTTGCACTTGAACTTAAAGCTTATGATTCGTTCTATTTCCATTTCTACCCTTGTGCTTATCGCTGTTGGTGCGATACTGTTTTTTAGTTCTTCGATAGAGAGTGATTCGGCGACGACGGATGCTGATAATTACCATGTCAAATTTGGTCAAGGAGCAGAAACCGGCAAACTCCCGCAGGTGGTCAAAGCCGTACCTATGCCCGACAATCCAAGTTTGGCAGGCGAAGCCATACCCAATAATTTCGATGCACGCGAGCGATTGGACCGCGAGTTGATGGTCAATAGCTATCGACATTCGGCTACTTTGCAATATTTGAAATTGGCGAATCGCTACTTCCCCATTATCGAACCGATACTTGCCGAGCAGGGTGTTCCCGATGATTTTAAATACCTTGCCGTAGCCGAAAGTGGTTTACGCAACGTCAGCTCGCCTGCCAATGCCAAAGGGATATGGCAGTTCCTCGCCTCTACGGGAAAAGAGCATGGCTTGATAGTCAATAGTGAAGTGGACCAACGCTATCATGTAGAAAAAGCTACCCGTGCGGCTTGCAAATTTCTTAAAAAATCGAAAAATGATTTTGGAACGTGGATGAATGCTGCGGCATGTTATAATATGGGCAGGACAAATATGCGTAAATTGATGAATGCTCAAAAAGAAACGCAATATTACGATATAGAAATGAATGAAGAAACGGCACGATATGTATCGCGTATTGTTGCCCTCAAAGCTATTATAGAAAACCCCGAACAGTACGGCTTTTACCTTGAACAACATGAACTGTACCCGCCAATAAATTACAAGATTGTAGAAGTGAGCGGTGCCATACCAAGTTGGGGCGATTTCGCGCACCGCAACGGCACGACCTACCGCATGTTGAAAACCTACAACCCGTGGTTGCGCTCTTCAAAATTGACCAACTCTGCCAAACGTACCTATCAGGTTAAATTGCCTAATTAGTAGCGAGTAGTGAGTGTAGAGTAGTGAGTAGCGAGTGTAGAGTAGTGAGTAGTGAGTGTAGAGTAGTGAGTGTAGAGTAGTGAGTAGTGAGTAGTGAGTATAGAGTAGCGAGTAGTAAGAGTGAGTAAGAGCTTGACTTTTGTATTTTAAGGTCGCACTGAAATATAGCCGTTTTTAAAGGTATTGTTCACTAAAGTGTGTCAAAAGTTAAAAAATCTTAGTCAGCACGTTGTATTTTTCGCTGTTCTGTCTAACTTTGTGTTATCAGGTGAAGCGGCGTAAGGCTCTGCTGGGGAGCAACCTTACAAGGAATAGCCTGT
>CALIZI010000141.1 GCA_938028705.1 uncultured Saprospiraceae bacterium
ATAATATTTTATCAACTTAAAAACAATTTTTTATGAAATATTGCCACCCACTTGACAGCTAAAGCAGTCATTACGGAGTCTCTTGCCAATCTTAGCTTTTTTTGATTTTATATTATGATTCCACTTATGTGTGTCACACTCATTGATACTTTTCTTGGAGAGTAGTGAGATGAGACATTAAACCTCCGAAAGCATCTTTGTCGCTAGGGTGATTTGCTATAAAATCTGCTTATTTTTTTGATTATCAGTCATATCGGAGTGCAAAAATAATAAATTTCAGAGAATTATACGCTGATTATCTTATAAATCACTATTCATTTTTTCATCAAAAAAATGATAAAAATATTTGATTAAATCAATATAATGACATATTTTTGTATTGAATCAAAACAAATTAGTGATGAAAAAGCAAGATGTACACCGCGAATACAATTTTCCTGATGCCGATTTGTATGTGCAAATCATGGAAAAATTGCGCTTTGCACAACGCGACATAGCCACCTTTAAGACTTATGGCTACAATATGGAGAAACTCACAGGCATCCATAATATTTGCCAGAAATTCGGAAAACTACCCAACGACGACGAGCTGCTCGGTACTCAAATGATTACAACGGAAAAAAAGTACGAAGCTGCCGAAAAACTCAAAACCGCCATACGCTCTGTCATGACGCGCGTAGCCACCAAATTCAGCAACCGCTCGGGGCGATACCGCAAATTCGGCACCTCCAAAATGGGTGATATGACGGATGCTCAATTGCTATTTTGCGGCAGACGGGTGGTGCGGGTGGCACGTCAGCAACTGGATTTTTTGGTAGAAACAGGCTTGAAAGAAAACCACCTGACACGCGTACAGGAGGCTTGTCGCAATTTTGAAAATGCCTTGAATATTCAGCAAGATAAAGTTTCTGACCGCGATATTTCCGTAGAACGGCGTGTGGAATTGGGCAATCAAATGTATCGTGAATATGTAAATATTTGTAATATCGGAAAAGATATATGGGCAGAAAGCAACCTCGCCAAATACGAGAATTACGTCATTTATGAGAGCAATAACGAACAGAAAAAGGCAAGAAAAGCAAGGGAGCAGACGGAAAAGGTGGATTAATCGGCTGAAAAATATATCTTTGAGCAAAAATAAACAACAGCTTATGTCCAGCCAAATACCAATAACGGTCTTTTTTTCGTATTCGCATAAAGACGAAGAGTTACGCGATAAACTTGCCACACATCTCAAACTCATGGAACGCACTAAGGTCATCGACGCATGGCATGACCGCGCTATTCCGACAGGCAGCGAATGGGATAAAGCCATCAAAACCGAGCTACTGCAAGCCGACATTATTCTTTTGTTGATTAGTGCCGATTTTTTGGCTTCCAACTACATCTGGGATGTGGAGGTCAAGACGGCGATGGAGCGTCACGAAGCGGGTGATGCAGTGGTTATTCCTATTGTATTGCGGGATTGCGACTGGTTTGATGCGCCGTTCGGCAAATTGCAGGGGCTTCCGAAAGATGCCAAACCCGTCACTTCGCATACCAATATGGACGAGGCATTTACCTTTATTGCTCGAAAAATTAAACGGACGGCAAAAGATATTCGCGCCGGAAAAGATATTGAACAAGAAGTAGAAAATACTCCCAACACAGCACCCGACAAAGCCGATATTCCTGCGGTTTCTCCCTCACCACTCACGCCCGAAAGTAACCAACAACTGGAACTGGAAGGCTTAAAAAATATTGAAAAAAAATTGATTAAAAAACTCAATTTCTTCCGCGAACAGGCTGTCACCACCTCCGACGCAGATAAGCAATTCAGCTTGGAAAATGAGATAGAAGAAATGGAGGAAAAACTCACCGAATTGCGCGATAAAATTAAAGAAATTGAGGAATGAGCAAAAGCCGTTCCTCACCAAGTTTACTAAAGATGCCAGACACTTTAGAAGTGTCTGGCATCTTTGTTTAATGCGTTTTTATTAAGAAAATAATTATTCGATTTTTTAACAAACGACCACTTGATTTACTGCGCTCTTTGTCTTAACTTACAGAAAAATCACTCGTCATTATACGAAATCATACCAACACATAAAAAATAATTTTATTACCATATTTAAATTTTATTCCGATGAAAACCTTTATCCACATATTGATATATTTCTGCATTACACTGTCCGTTTCAGCACAAAATACTGATATAGAGACAACTATGCGGTATGGTTTTTTTACTTATTCAAACACAATATTGCCATTGGATAATGGCGAAACCATAATTGTTGGTGATCAATATGAGAGTGGCGGTTGGGGTTACAATACACTTCGACTAGATAAACTGGACGCATCGGGAGATTTGATTTGGACAAAGACTTATCCACAACATGTGTCTTTTTATTATCTATTTGGTACTGCGGTCGGTACGGATAATTCAGTTTATTTGGGTCTTGCCAGAGGCGGTTGCGACTATTTTGAGAATCATACCATAATGAAATTTGACAGTGAGGGCAATCATCTGTGGAGTAAAATAAGCAATGATACGCTCTGGTCTGAGGACTTAAAAGCAACGGCAGATGGCGGAATTTGGGCATTAACGAATCTTGGACTGTACAAATATGATAGCACAGGAAGCCATGTTCAAACTATCGAATTACCTTTTAACGCTCATAGTTTTGATTATAATATGTCAACAGAGGAGTTTATTGTTCCATTTCGGGATGATGAAAATGTAAAAAAAATAATGTGGATTGGTGCAGATGGAAGTACACAAGAAATAGAATTGATAGAGCAGTTCTTTTTACCGAGAGTCTATTTCTGGGATGATTATATTTTAGCTAAATATTATACAAATGTTTTAAAGTATGACCAACAACTTAATTTAATTGATTCAATAGAGCTATCAGAATCATATCCGATTTTGGATTTTGATAACGAATATATTTACTTATCCAACAGGTATAATACGCCTATTGATTTATTGAAATTAAACGAGCATCTGGAAATTATTGATAGTATGACATGGCACTATGGTAACATAACTGACATTGAAGCATCAGATAATTATCTATATATATTAGGCGAAGAATACAAACATACTTACCTAAAGGAAATTAATAAAGACTTTACACATACCGATATAAATACAGACATTGGTGTAGTCAATATACTCGGTGCCAGAACTGATAGCACTTGTCTTGACCCTTCCGCTTATTATTGCAGTGCCGTATGTCAATATGATGTGACTGACATACAAGTGGTGGTCAAAAACTTCGGAACAGAAACAATTAATTACTTTGAGTTGAATGCTTTATACAATAATGGTTGTTTGAGTATTTGTTATGATGCCCAACCTACCATGATGATTTATGATAATGTAAACATTGCTCCCGGAGATACCTACATCGTTGATTTTCCTCCTCTCAATCTCTGGAACCAACTCCCGGATGCCCAATTATGCTTATATACAACAAGACCCAACAAACTGCTGGATAAAGAGCATGACAATGACGAAATTTGTCGCAATTTTTTCTATGATGATACGACCTCGATACATTTGCCAGAAGAACAGCTTGCGTTTTCCATCTTCCCCAATCCTGCAACGGCTATCATCAATCTGCAAAATACATGGATAGATTGGCAAAAAGCCACTGTCCACATCATTAGCATTGAAGGAAAACAACTGGCTGTACAAGCCCCTGAAATTGACATCAGTACATTACCTACGGGCGTTTATGTGGTGCATTGTGAATATGAAGGTGTGACGGGTAGCGAGCGTTTTGTGAAATATGACTAAAATCTATTGTTCAAAAAGCACAGGCATATCCAAACTCTGCTGTATCAGTGAATTGCTGTATTGGTTTTCCGTCAATCCGTAAGTTGTTATCATGGTCAGAAAGAGGGTTTTTCTGGATTTTGTATGGGTCTTGAAAGTCTGTAATTTATGTTTCAATTCGTTTGCATATTTTTTATGAATGGTAAAAGGCATTTCCGAAAATTTGATTTCACAAACATTAATTACATTATCACCTCTTTCAATCACAAGGTCAATTTGCGCCCCTGCCTTGCCGGATGTTCCGGCTGCTCTCCATGCAGATTCTTCGGTATAAATCTTATCAACACCGAGTGCTTTTTTGATTTGTTCGGTATGTGCAAGGCATAGGCATTCAAAGGCAAAACCACTCCATGTTCTCCACGAGGGAGTGGTCATTTTTTTCAACCAAGTTCCTGTGCCGCTTGCCCGCGAATTGGCAATAAATTTCAAATAAAAAGCTGAATACGGGTCGCTGAGTTTGTAAAGTGCCAATTTGAGGTTGCTGCCAACGGGCAAATATCGAATGATAAAACCCGATTCTTCAAGACTGTCAAATATTTTGGTCGTAGTGCCACCGGAAGTGAGTTTAGCGGCTTTCATCAGTTCATTTCTGGTCAAGCCCTTCGGTTTTTTCGCCAAAATCTTGATAACATCCGTATATCGTTTCGGTTTGTTGAACAAGCCGCCGTATAGATTCTCAAATTCATCGCGTAGCAAACCATCTTTTGAAAAACACACTTCATCAATGACCTGTGCGGCACTTTGTCCGCGTCGCACTTCCTTGAGATAATGCGGTATGCCGCCCATTGCCATGTACAATTGGAGTACATCGTAGCGTTCCAATTTAATATTTCGACTTTTCAAATAACGTTCTGTTTCATGCAAATTAAAAGGCAACAGGCGAATACGTCGCGTAATTCGGTTGTGTAAGCCGCCTTTATTTCTCACAATATTTGAAATCATCCACGATGCCGCCGAACCGCAGACCAACAAAATAATATCCGTCCGTTTGGATGCCCAACTGTTCCAAAAATTTTCCAATGCCGATAAAAAACCGGAATTGCTCGTTGCCAGCCAAGGCAATTCGTCAATAAATATCACTCGTTTTTGCTTGCCTTTGACACCTTCCAGATAATGTTTCAAAATATCGAAGGCTTTGAGCCATGAACCTGGCGTGGTCGGAATCTGTGCGGTTCTTGCCAATTTTTCATTGAGGGCATTCGTAAAATTTTCTAATTGCAGATGTTTTCCGGTTTTATTTAATCCCGTTAATGCAAAGACGATTTCTTTTTTATAGACCGTTTCTACCAGAAAGGTCTTCCCTACCCTTCTACGCCCATACAAGGCAACAAATTCAGATTCACCCGTTGTCAAGAGTTCTTTTAATATTGCCTGTTCTTTTTTTCTGCCTATGAGTTGCTTTGCCATTTTTTTATTTTATCCAAAACAAAATAATGAGACAAATTTAACATTATTTTTTTAGAGTTTTGTCCAAAAGTGCCAAAAAAAGTGAGTTTTGGACAAAACTATTTTTAGAGAAACAGCCAAAACTCAAGGTAATATTTCCTTTATTGCTCACAAACTTTTTCTCATTTCTTGAAAAAAACGGATAATATCCTGACATACTGCCGAGTTGCTGAATTTATTTCAGCAAGATAGTTTTTCTTGAGTTTTTTGAGCCATGTACATTATAATATTGTACTTTGGACAAAATGGGAATTAGGGAATTAGGAAATTAGGTTTAAAACCGTAACTCATTGATAATCAATTGAATAAATTTCATTAATAAAATAAAACATATAATTAATTTAGCTTTATAATTATTTAATAAGGCACTACGGTAAAAAGTGTGGGTCGGTTAAATTCTCTTTCATATTTAACTTCGGAATTAACCTAAAAGCTATAAGGTTTCCGAAAACCTTATAGCTTTGATAGCCGGACTTTACGCTTACCCATACTTTTCACCGTAGAGCCTTTAATAAAAATCCCGATAACTATCGGGATACCTAATACCGAATTTCCTAATTCCCCAATGTCCAAAGTCCAGTTGATTATTGTCCAAATTTTAATTTTTCATTTAACAAAAATAAAAATGCGACAATTTGAGATGCACCCATATTTTCTGATTGAAAAATAAACCGATTTATGCGCTTCTCCGTAGCGCATAAATCGGTTTTTGATAAGCATCAATTTCTACCTGCCATAACGCCGCCATCTATATCAAGCACCGTTCCGGTTATCCAACTTGAGCTATCGGACAATAAAAACAGGATAGTCTCTGCTATATCCTGTGCTGTACCATTTCGCCCTATCGGGTGAAAATTGTTGAAACCTACCAATGCTTCTTTTGCTGCTTCCTCACTACCAAATACACTGTGATAGACAGGCGTATCGACCACTGCAGGCGAGACTGCATTGGTGCGGATGCCATATTCGGCAAGTTCCATTGCCATGTGTTGAGTGAGCGAGTGCAAACCTGCTTTCTGCATGGAATAAGCGGAGGAAGGTGTAGCTTTGACCGCTTGTTTTGCCCACATCGAACCGACATTAACGATAGAGCCGCCGCCACTGTTTTTCATTACTTTTGCCGCCGCTTGGCTGATGAAGAAAAAGCCTCTATTCAAGTCTAAGTACGAGTCGTAATCTTCGGCGGTATGTTCCAAAAAGGGCTTGGGTCCGAAGATGCCCGACGCATTTACAAGATAATCCAAATTGGAAAATCCACCTATTTTAGCAACTAAACCAGCCACCTCGTCTCTGTTCGTGATGTCCACTTTGTGTTTGGTCAGATTGGGCGCATCCGTTATTTTTTGTGGGCTTCTGCCTACGATGTGTACGCTTGCGCCTTGTTTGAGCAATGCTTCTGTTGTGGCTTTTCCGATACCGCTTGTGCCGCCTATGATTAAGGCAGTTTTTTCATTAAATTTTGACATAATTAAGTTTAATTAAAATACAGACAAGTCTGTCTTTTTTTATAAAAATTTTTGAATGCAATTTTGTTAAACAAAATTGAAATTTGATAATGATGCAAATATGCGATTTTTTAAAAATTGTACAAACCAGTCTGTACGATTTAACTTTTATTTAACGATTTTAAAATATTCTTCAACAAGTCTATACTTTCATAAATAGGCCAAGCGTCATCTTGCAAATGACTTTCTGATACCGCACTTTCGTAAAGAATGTAAATACGATGGGCTAATTTATCTTTTTGTTTACTTGTTAATTTAGGTTGGTTATCTATGACTAAGGCTTTAATAAAATTTAGAAATTGCTGTTTATTTTCTTTTATCTTATTTTTGATTTTTTCGTTGTCTCGCGGAATTTCGGCAACCGTTCTGATACACCAACATCCATTAAATTCATCACTTTCAAAGAAAGGAATCAGAAACTCCAAAACTGCTATAAGTCGCTTATTACCTTTAGGTTTACTTATGCAAAATTCCTTAATGTTTTTCAATAACTCGGTATCTCTCAATTCCAAATAAGCCACGCATAAATCTTCCTTCGATCTGAAATGACTGTAAAGGGTGGCTTTTGCAATACCCGCCTTTTCAATGATTTCATTGATACCCGTCAGATTATATCCCTGTTGGTAGAATAACTCCGATGCCGTACTGACAATTAAATCTCGTGTATCGTTTTTCATACTAATAAAACAGACAAGTCTGTACATTTGTTTAGGTCAAATTGGTCATTTTCTATATGATTTTCAAGTTTTTAGTGTAATTTTAAGCATTTGAATAGAAAATATATGTGATGTGGGTGTTTTTTTTGGTATAAAGACATCATGCTGAGTAACCGGTAAATTATCAGAAGTGTAGAATAGACTATTCCATTAAAGAAAAAATTATATTCTTTTTTTTATCAACAATAGCCACATACCGGACTGGACTTTAGACATTTTGGGAATTAGGAAATTGGGAGCTTCGGTTTTAAAACGTAAGTAATTGATTATCAGTTGTTTTATTTTTATTAAAATTAAAAAATATTTAATTAATTTAATTTTATAATTATTTGATGGTCGCACTGAAATATAGCCGTTTTTGATTAATTAAAATTATTTTATAATTTATTTATTATTAAAAATTAATTATTTATAAATATTTTTTATTATAAAATAATTTAAAATCACCCTTATTTCAGTAGAACCTTTGATAAAAATGATTTACCTAATACCAAATTTCCTAATTCCCCAATATCCAAAGTCCACATACCGGAGGAACATAAGAAATACGATTTGATTGCGCTTCACATCATAAAAGAAAAAGCAGGATAAAATATTCTTCTACAATTCAAACTATTCAACTAAAACTTTCGTTATAATAAATATCTAATACAAGTAGCATCTTACAAATAGTTTGCTTAACTTGGGATTTAGTAAAACGGGTAATCGGGTAATCCGTTTATCAGGCAGTTTATGAATCAATAACAAATATTAATTAAAATTTTATTTTGACTGATAACCAATACACTATATCAACCAACTAATTACCCGATTAACTGTTCAACTAAGACCTAAACTTGGTACGATAATTGGAAATATCCACATAAAACGGTTCTTTCACACGAGAATCTTTGTTAAATCATATTAAAGTAATTACATTTGCGGACATTATGTTTGTCTATTTAATTAAAACTCAAATAAAAGAAATGAAAAAATTATTGTCTCTTTTTGCCTTATGCGCCCTTGTAGTCACTGCAGGATTTGCACAGCCCGCCAAAGAAGAAGTAAAAAAAGCACCACAAGTAGCTGAGATGAAGCCGGCTTTTGACAAGCCCGGTAAAGTAGTGAAGCCTGTCCTTCAAACGCTGGAAACTGCCGAAGAAGTAGAAGCTGTAGAAAGTGCCGACGGTCCTAAGATGACTTTCGAGCAAACGACTATGGATTACGGTGAAATCGTACAAAACAGTGACCCGCTTCGCGTATTCAATTTTGTGAATGACGGTAGCGAGCCGCTTATCATCAAGCACGCAAAAGGCAGTTGCGGATGTACCGTACCAAGATATCCGAAAGAGCCTATCATGCCCGGCGAAAATGCGGTCATCGAAGTAAGATACGATACTAAACGCATAGGACCATTCAACAAAAGCATTCGCCTGACGACCAACGTACAGGAACAACCGATTATGCTCTACATCAAAGGAAAAGTCAGCAAAGCACCTGCGGGTCTTCCGGCTGCACCTTCCAACTTGAATGGTTTTTAGGATAAAATAAATTGTAATGAATTACAAAAGCCTTGCGGTATTCGTAAGGCTTTTTTTAGTGTTCATAGTGTTGTGGTGTTGTGGTATTAATGTGATGTAGTTCTAATATCATATTAAAAATACGTAACACCACAACACCACAACACCACAACACCACAACACTACACCATGCCTGTTATATCCAATCGCGGACAAATATTACCGCCCTCTCCTATTCGCAAACTTGTGCCTTTTGCCGATGCTGCCAAGCGCAAAGGCAGGAAGGTCTATCACTTGAATATTGGTCAGCCCGACATCGCTACACCGCCTAATGCCTTGCGTGCAGTGCGCGAATCCGACTTTAAAGTATTGGCTTACGCCCCTTCTGCGGGTACGAATGAATATCGTACAAAATTGGCAAATTACTATACACAAAAAGTCGGTACGACACTTTCGCCCGATGATTTTATTGCGACTACGGGTGCGTCCGAAGCCCTCAATTTTGCGATGATTGCCTGTATGAATCCGGGTGACGAACTCATTGTTCCCGAACCTTTTTATGCCAATTACAACGGCTTCTCCATTTCGGGTGGCGTGAAAGTTAAGCCGATTACGGCGCATATTGACAATGGTTTTGCACTGCCGCCGATTCAAGATTTTGAGAAAAGTATCACAGCAAAAACCAAAGGAATTCTTATCTGCAATCCCTCCAATCCGACCGGATATTTGTATTCCAAAGAAGAATTGTTGCAATTGCGCGACATTGTACTAAAGCACGATTTATTTCTATTTGTAGATGAGGTCTATCGCGATTTTGTATATGATGACAAGCAGTTTCATACCGTTCTCAATATTGATGCTCTTGAACAACACGCCATTGTATTTGACTCTATATCAAAGCGTTACAGTTCGTGTGGTGGGCGTATTGGCGCACTTGTCAGCCGCAATAAAGACGTGACGGCTACGGTAATGAAATTGGCACAAGCAAGGCTGAGTCCGCCGACTTTCGGATTAATCGTAGCCGAAGCCACGCTTGATGCACCCGATAATTATGTCTCTGATGCTATTGCCGAATATGACCGCCGCCGCCAACTCCTCGTCAAGCGGCTCAATGCTATGAACGGCGTTATTGCCCCCACGCCGGGCGGTGCTTTTTATGCCTTTGTGCAATTACCGATTGATGATTCAGAAAAATTTTGTCAATGGCTGCTCGAAGAATTTGAACACAATAATGCCACCGTCATGATGGCTCCCGGTTCAGGTTTCTATTCCACGCCCGGACTTGGCAAAAAAGAAGTCCGCATTGCCTACGTACTCAATGAAAATGATTTGAACAACGCAATGGATTGTCTTGAAAAAGCCTTACAAACATATAATAATGTACTTATCCCAATCATTAGGACAGAAATTCCGGAAATTTAAGGAATACAATTTAATCATTTTTCTATCTTAATAGCTGTTAAAAGCCCCCCTACTCCTTTTTGAATCGCTGTCAAGGGCGGGCTTTGGGAGGGCTAGTGAAGAGCAAGCCCGTTTATATACCCTTGACAGCGATTCAAAAAGGATTTACCTTGCTTTTAAGAGGTATTAAGATAGAAGTGGCAGTGCCGATTCATAAAGTTGTTTAGGCGGCACATCGCCAATAGAGGAGTGTCTGCGAACATTGTTATATTCCACAAAATACTCCGCTAAACCTTGCGCCATTTTAGTGCCATCGGTGTACTCGTTAAATCGAACATTTTCATATTTAACGGTACGCCATAATCGCTCAATAAAAGCATTGTCAGTTGCTCGACCTATGCCATCCATACTCAAGCGGATGCCGCGATTGAGGACATATTGACTGAACAATTCACTGGTATATTGTGCGCCTTGATCGGTGTTGAGAATGTCCGGTTTGCCATGACGCTCAACGGCATCACAGATGAGTTGACAACACCAACCGGCTTCCATCGTATTGGATAGCGACCAAGCCGTTACGTAGCGACTATACAAATCAATGACCGCCGTAAGATACATAAATCCTTTGGGTAAAGGCATGTAAGTGATGTCCGTTGCCCACACCTGATTGGGGCGCTCAATTGGCAGTCCACGCAGCAAATACGGGTATTTGTAGTGATTTTTAACCCCCTTTGAAGTATGCGGACCCGGAGTGATAGCACGCAAGCCCATCACTTCATAATACAGCCGCGCTATGCGCTTGTAATTGACCGGATAGCCCTCGTCCTTCGTCAGCCATACGTGCATACGCGGTGCGCCTTTGTAGGGATGATGGTAGTAATGTTTATCCATTTTTGCCATCAATTCCAAGTTCAGTGCGCTTTCACTACGGTTCTCATAATACAATCCACTACGATGGATACCCAAGATACGACATTGAGCACTTTTGCTCAAATCACTATCGGAACTCACTAATTTTCGACGTTCCGATAAAGGCATTATTTCAACTTTTTTTTTAGATAGTCGTTCTCTACTTTGAGCTCGCCTATTGTCCGTAAGAAACGATCGCGCTCCTGTTCAGCTTCGCTCTGAACGGACGGCTTCTTGCTCGAGAATATCTGGGAAGCACCAGATAAAAACTCTGACTTCCACTTACTGATTTGATTCGGAGACAGCTTATGCTTTTGGCTCAAATCAGTCAAACTTTCACGCTCTTTGAGGGCTTCCAAGACTACTTTTGTCTTGAAGTCTGCTGTGAATTTTCTACGTCTCATAATTGCAAATTTAAAACATTTTTTGTTCCTTAATTTGCTGTCCTAATTTTGGGGGTAACTACA
>CALIZI010000142.1 GCA_938028705.1 uncultured Saprospiraceae bacterium
GGCTCTACGGTGAAAAGTATGGGTAAGCGTAAAGTCCGGCTATCAAAGCTATAAGGTTTTCGGAAACCTTATAGCTTTTAGGTCAATTCCGAAGTTAAATATGAAAGAGAATTTCACCGCCCCACACTTTTTACCGTAGTGCCTTTAATAAAAATCCCGATAACTATCGGGATACCTAATACCAAATTTCCTGATTCCCCAATATCCAAAGTCCAGTTATACACACGAATTGCTGATAATTAAGAATAAAACCCGTATCTTTGCAGTCATTAATAAAATAAATCAGACTGTCAAAAAACCGTCTAATTAACTAATTAACCTTTTACCAATGCAAACTTTTCTTTCAGAATTACACTTTATATAGCTCCATTACACACTTCCCTAAAGAGAGCCTTCTCTCGCACATTAATCATTAACCGTTAAGCATTAATTAACATGTTAGACAAATTAGAAGCGATAAAAGAACGCTACGAATATATCGGTGAGCAACTCACCGATCCCGAAGTGATTAGCGATATGAAACGCTACACGAAAATCAGTAAAGAGTACAAAAATCTTGGCGAAATTGTAACGGTATATCACAGCTACAAAGACCTCTTGGGCAATATCGCCACTAACAAAGAAATCATCCAAACGGAGAGCGACGAGGAACTGCGCGAAATGGCAAAACTCGAACTGGAAGAACTGGAACCGAAGGTGGAGCCGATGGAGGAGGAGATTAAATTTTTGCTGATTCCGAAAAATCCCGAAGATGAGAAAAATGCCATAGTAGAAATACGCGCCGGAACGGGTGGCGATGAAGCGAGTATTTTTGCCGGAGATTTGTACCGAATGTACACCCGCTATTTTGACAGTAAAAAATGGAAACATTCAGCCGTCAATATCACCGAAGGTACGGTGGGCGGATACAGTAAAATTGTATTGGAAGTGAGTGGCGATAACGTTTATGGTACGCTCAAATATGAATCGGGCGGGCATCGTGTGCAACGTGTTCCCAAGACCGAATCGCAGGGGCGAGTACATACGTCTGCCGCTACGGTGGTGGTGATGCCGCGCCTTGAAATGGAGGATGTCAATGTGAATAAAGCCGACCTGTCGTGGGATACTTTTCGGGCGAGTGGCGCAGGCGGGCAGCACGTCAACAAGACCGAATCGGCAGTGCGGGTGACACATGCGCCTACCGGTATTGTGGTGGAATGTCAGGATGGTCGCTCGCAACTCAAAAACCGCGAAATTGCACTCGAAAAACTCTATGTTCGCCTATACGAAAAGCAACGCGAAGACCACGAATCGAAGGTTGCCGGAGCGCGAAAAAGTCTTGTCGGTACAGGCGACCGCTCAGGTAAAGTCCGCACCTACAACTACCCACAAAATCGCGTGACCGACCACCGTATCAACCTGACCTTATACAAACTCGGTTCTATTGTGGATGGCGATATTCAAGGGATTATTGACGCATTGCGGGTGGCGGATAATGCGGAAAGATTGAAGGAAGGATAGAATTGTAAAATAATAAAGGTAAAAGGGTCGATAGAACGCAAGTAATATATTTAAATAGTTCATAATTAACGAATTGCCTCATTTCGTATTATGTAATTTTTACATTTTACATTCTACCCCACCTTCCCCACCACTTCAAACCGCTCAAACACCTCCTCCGTATGCGGCGCATCTTCCAACTCTTCAGTCAGGTCTTGCCCTGCCCAATGCTCATAATGTTGCCCTCGTCGCCAAAGTCGGCTTTTGGTCACGTCATATATCAGCCCTTTGTAAGCTACCCAAATCTCCGGTCTGTCCTGTCCGTTTCTGAGAGCGAGTTGGCTGCGAGTGTAGGTGGCATTCATAATTCCGGTTTAAACTTGATACTTACAATTGGATTCCGTATTTTTGGCAATTCGTATAACACATAATCACAAACACGCATAAACGCCATGAACAAAAGTAGTCGAATAGCGGGTTGGGTCAGGGTCAGTCGTCGAATACACCGCAAGATAGCACTTCCGGCTCTTTTTTTCTTTTTTATGATTGCCTTTACGGGCTTGCTCTTGGGATGGAAAAAAAATAGCGCAGGGGCATTGCTGCCACAAACCCAAAAAGGCATCACCACCGACCAGACCAAATGGCTCTCCATAGATTCGCTCCATACCCTTGCTATGCAAACCCTCAAAGATTCCGTTTCCACAACACTCTCCACCGATATTAGTCGTATTGATATACGCCCTACTAAAGGTATTGCCAAGTTTGTTTTTGACAATCATTACTGGGAAATACAGTTGGATTGCAGCACCGGAAAAGCCCTGCAAATCGCCCACAGAAATTCCGACCTCATTGAGCGCATACACGACGGCTCTATCATAGATCATGTATTCAACATCAAAGGTTCGCCCTTCAAATTGCTTTACACTACACTCGCCGGTATATCGCTGTTGAGTTTTGTTATCACTGGGATATTTTTGTATTTTGGAGCAAAATGGGTCAAACGAGGGAAAAGCCAGTAAGTTCGAGTGCAAGCACAAATTATAATTTTACTTCACACTTTATGACAAGTTTATCTGATTGGTTGACACTTCATACGATATTAATCTTACACAAAATATAAGTAAGCCGTTTGGTAAACTTTTCAAGTTTGCTAAACGTGGGCAGGGTACTAAAGTTTGTAACTAGCTAAATATCAGTATATTATTTACGGTTACCAAACTTTTTGAAGTTTACCAAACGGAGTATTTAAATTTTGTTGAGTGTGAGACATATAACTAAATGTACAATATTAAAATACATCTTTGGTTTGATAAATACAGATTGTAGATACTGTAATGACTGCTTTAGCTGTAAAGTATATTTTTAATATAATATTTTATCAACTTAAAAACAATTTTTTATGAAATATTGCCACCCACTTGACAGCTAAAGCAGTCATTACGGAGTCTCTTACCAATCTAAGCTTTTTTTAATTTTATATTATGATCCCACTTATGTGTGTCACACTCAATTTTGTTTTGATTTTGAAATTTGAAAAAATAATTTAGACCTCCGTTTACTAAACTTCAAAGAGTTTAGTAAACGTACATAAGGCACTAATTTTTAGACTATTACAAATTTAGGTGATATGCTTACGTTTACTAAACTCGAAAAGTTTAGTAAACGGATGACTTACATTTTTTGTAATATTAATTTTATAATGTATCAACCAATCAAATAAACTTGTCCACTTTTTTTAAATCAATGATATTTGAATTTGAACTTGACACTTGAACTCGCACTTATAAACATCTATCCATGAAACAATACATCTTCATTTTTAGCATACTCCTGTTTGGAAATACTATACTTTTCGCACAAAGCGAAGATGCTTATCCTTATAATTTGGTGGATAAAAACCGCATCATTCTACAATTTGAGACATCAGCTACCGATGTAGAGCGCGAAGCCGTTTTTAATCAAATTAATAGCAAAACAAAAACGCACATTATCCACATTCCAAGCCCGGAACTGGCAATTGTACAAACAACAAACAGAAAAAACTACCCCGATTTTAAGTCATTCATTAGCCGACTAAAAGCCATGCCCCAAGTGAGCTACGTTGGGCTTTATCTGACCAATGAAGCAGGGCATAGTTTCGGTATTTTAAATCAAGTTTTTTTTAAAATAAAAAAAGACAAATTATCGAAAAATTTATTTAATAAAAATATTTTTAAAAAATATAATTATAAAAAACATGCTACATTGAATGATATTTATACTATTCCATGTCGTGATGGATACGAAGCACTCAGCACTGCCATAGCTTTGAATGCTTTGCCTGATGTCGAATTTGCAGAACCCAATTACTTAATCAATCCGCAAGTCCATACTGATGATCAATGGTTTGAGCGACAATGGGCTTTGCAAAATGACGGAACCCCTTTTCAAGGCAATGGCACACCGGGAGCAGACATGTCTGTGACCGATGCGTGGACGATAACGATGGGCGACCCAAGCATCAAAATTGCCGTCATGGATTCGGGTGTGGATACCTTACATCCTGACCTTGTCAACAATCTGCTGCCCGGATATGATGCTTTCGGCACAGGCACAAATGGCTACCCTACACCCAATTTTTCTTCCGATGGGCATGGTACGGCATGTGCCGGAATTATCGGTGCGGAGGCTGATAATCAGATAGGTACGGCAGGTGTTGCGCCCCGTTGCAAATTGATTTCGGTGCGAATGTTTTTTTATGCAGATACGGCTTTGGGCATTCCTTTTGACCCACCGATTCCGTACTCTACAAGCGAGGTACTTTCCGAAGGCATCCGTTGGGCTTGGCAAGATGCAGGGGCGGATATACAAAGTCACTCTTGGGGTTTGGATGATATTTTTATGGCGATTTTGCCCGGCGAACCCGCTATGGTAGATGACGCTATTGAACAGGCGGTAACACAAGGACGCGACGGTAAAGGCAGTCTCCTGTTTTTTTCGAGCGGCAATGCGGATGCAGCACCGATATGGCCCGGACGCACGCCAAAAGTCATGTCCGTCAATGCCACTTCGATGTGCGATGAACGCAAAACACCGACCTCTTGCGACGGTGAAGATTGGACGGGCAGTTGGGGCGAAAATCTGGATTTTGGTGCCCCGGGCGTAGAGATTTGGTCGGCTGATATGACGGGTGAATTGGGCTATTTTGTCAATGATTATACACCGCGTTTTAATGGTACATCGGCGGCATGTCCGCAAGTGGCAGGCGTGGCGGCACTGATGCTTTCCGTCAATCCGGAACTGGAACGCGACTCTTGCCGTCACTTGCTGAGTGCGACTTGCGACAAGGTCGGTGGCTATGCGTATGATATTGAAAAAGCGTATGGAATGTGGTCGGAGGAATTGGGCTACGGACGCATCAATGCCTATAGAGCAGTGCTGGCAGCAAGTACGGGTTTTACCAATACTACGACACCGGACGAGACAACTTACGCCATATATCCAAATCCGGCACATAGCCAATTGACGATACATTATAAGTCTGCAAAGGATACCTACATTCAACTGTTGAATACGCTCGGACAGCAGGTTTATTACGCACCTTATGATTCATCAGCTACACATTTTACTATTGATGTCGATGATTTGAGTGCAGGCATTTATTTTATTATTATAAAAAATAAACAA
The DNA here is from genome assembly GCA_938028705.1 of uncultured Saprospiraceae bacterium. Lineage (GTDB taxonomy): Bacteria > Bacteroidota > Bacteroidia > Chitinophagales > Saprospiraceae > JAHDEO01. The sequence goes on from CALIZI010000142.1 coordinate 5,146, forward strand.
GAACAAATTGTGGAGAAAGTCATGATTCGTTGATATTCAAACCCCGAACTTGCAGCCGACAAATTGCATTTGCGTGTTTTTTTTCTTATTTTTGATGAAAATAAAATAAATTTTATGAGTGTAGATACCGCAACAACTACTGACACTGTAACAGTCACTACAACTACCACGACAATAGATAAAGCCGCTTTGAAGGCTTTGATGCTTCAATTATTTGAGGAGGATAAAGATTTTTTGCATCAAATAGTGTCGCTTTTCCAAGAAGAAGAAAAGCCCAAGAAAAAGAAGTTACCGCAGCACATGAACGATGAGGAACATGCGGAGTTTATGAAGGGAATACTTGAAAAACACGCTGTTGAAAAAGAAGATTTGCTACCCTTACGAGAACTTTTTAAAGATGAATTACCAGCCGAAGAACTTGTTAAGATGTTGTGATGATTTACCTGATTGATACTAATATTATTGTTCATTCCTACACTCTCCCTGCCACAAGGCATGACCGCCCGAAACATGGGCAAAAACGACTTCTGGATTGCCGCTACCGCATACATACTCCGCGCTACACTCCTCACCACCGATAAAGATTTTGACCATTTGCAACACTTTTTCAGTTTGGAATGGGTATCGCAATAAATCACTCACAACTTATTGGTAACTCTCCTGTTTTTTGTTTATTTTTGACAAAAAAATATAAATAGTGGATAGTTAGAATTTTATATTTTAATTTAATTAATTTTAAAAAATATTTTATCTAATTTCACACTCAAAAGTCAATAAAAACATGAAGTATTTTGTCGTATTTGCCGCACTAATGACCAGCTTTATCCTCTTTCAGATGGCTTGTTCAAAAGAAGAAATAGACCCCAATGCACCCGTCGTCAACCTTGCCGAACTACCCTACGATAAACTCTCCGACTACAATTTTTTCAGCGGCAATCTCGCCGACCACAAACCCAATAATGGCGTATTACCTTACGATTTGAATACCGCTTTGTTTTCAAATTACTCTTCCAAAGCCCGCTTTATATGGATGCCCGAAGGCGTAACCACCGAATATAATGACCAACAGGAACTCGATTTTCCGGTAGGCACGGTCATCATCAAAACCTTTTATTACGATAATGATTTCAACGACCCCGCGGCAGGCAGAAACATCCTCGAAACACGACTTTTGATACGTCAGGATACGGCATGGCAGGTGGCATCTTACCTTTGGAACGATGCTCAAACCGAAGCCAATTTCAGTGTAGTCGGTAAGCAAGTGGAGGTGACATGGAAACATTACGACGGCTCCGAGCGGAGTACGCTTTACCTCATTCCCAACAAAAATGAATGTAAAGGCTGCCACAACAGCGACAACACCCTGCACCCGATAGGACCCAAAATCCGCAATATCAATAAAGACTTTGACTATACCGATGGCACGATGAACCAACTCCAAAAATGGAAAGACATGGGCTACCTCCGCGACTTCCCCACCACCGCACCGCGTGTACCCGCCATCAGCAATCCTGCCGACGGTACGCTCAACGAACGCGCCCGTGCCTACATGGACATCAATTGCGCCCACTGCCACAACCCGCGCTCTCCGGCAAACACCACAGGCTTATTTCTTGACTACGACGAGACCGACCCTACGCGGCTTGGCATCTGCAAAGAACCCGTAGCGGCAGGGCAAGGCTCCGGCGGTTTTCAATACGGCATTGTTCCCGGCGATGCCAACAATTCTATCATGACCCACCGCATGAACTCCATAGCACCCGACGTGGCAATGCCCGAACTCCTCCGCTCCGTAGTCGATGAGGAGGGCGTACAACTTATCCGCGATTGGATTAATGCTATGCCGCCGGATGATTGTAATTGACCCGACATAATACTTCCGGTTTGTACCACGTATTGGACTTTGGGAAAAATGGGAATTAGGGAATTAGGAAACTCGGCTTAAAACCGTAACTCATTGATAATCAATTAATTATTTTTTTATTAAAATAAAATATGTCATTAATTATTTTCTATAAAAATCTAAAAAAGAGAGGTATGTAATAAAAATATTTATAAATAATTAATTTTTAATAATAAGTAAACTTGACAATGTTGAATTAAGTTTTTATTAAATGTAAATAAGGCACTTTGTTCTGAATTTGACCTAAAACTTGTCAGACATTTTGAAAATGTCTGACAAGTTTTAGGTCAAATTCAGCGCAGATTTCCTATTTCAAACAAAAACGCATTCTTATTTTTTAAATTTAACATTGTCAAGGTAAATTATAATATTAAAAATATTTTTAATTATTTAATTTATTTTTAAATAAATTTAATTTACAATTTTTTTTTTAATATTATTAATTGATTATACTTGAATTTGAACTTAAAAAATTATGCAAACGTCACAACAAATCCTCGCTGCGATAGGTGAAGAAATCAAAATCATCAGACACCTCTACGCTAAAATGACACCCGAACAACTCACCTTCAGTCCGGGCGAAAAAATGCGGACAACGGAGGAATTATTACGATATTTGACTTATGTCAGTATCTCCATTGCAGAGTGGCACCGCGCTCAGGTTCATGGAGAAGATACGAAAGGGCTGTTTCAAAAACACCTAGAGGCATCGAAGGCAATGGACATCAAGACCTTCCCCGATGTCATGGACGAGCAATATAAAAAAGTTGCCACCATACTCAACTCATACAGTGCCGACGACCTCCAAAATAAAAAGATTAAAACCTTTTCAGGCACCGAAGTCACGCTTGGCGAAGCCACCGTAAAAACCGTCCTGACTTACCTTTCTACCTATCGGATGCAGTTATTTTTATACATCAAACAATCGGGGCAACCCGAACTGAACACTTACAACTGTTGGTTGGGCGTTGACCCGCCGCCGAAGGAATAGCGCATTTTGATATATCAACATCTCAATACATTTTTGTGCAGTTATTTATTTTTTGTTATATTTGAAAATTATTGGCTAAACAAGCTATAATTAAACACAAATTGCGGATAAACAACAAACCTAATTGGAATTTGGAATTTGAGCGTTGGTAAATCACTATAAATAATGGTAAATAATTTAAGTACTGTAAACTCTATCGCCAATCGTTTTTTGGCAGAATTGCGTGATGCGGTGGTACAGGCAGACCGGATGCGTTTTCGGCGCAATTTGGAACGTATCGGTGAAGTGTTGGCTTATGAAATCAGTAAAACGCTGGACTATGGGCAGCGTAATGTAGAAACACCACTCGGAATAGCTGAAATGAATCTGCCGGAAGATAAGGTAGTGCTATCAACGATTCTGAGGGCAGGCTTGCCCTTGCATCAAGGCTTTTTGAATTATTTTGATTGGGCGGATAATGCTTTTGTGGCTTCCTATCGGGCGCAACACAAAGACGGCACTTTTGAGGTCAATACCGAGTATGTTTCTTGTCCGCCTTTGGAAGATAAAATCCTGATTCTCAGCGACCCGATGTTGGCTACGGGAACTTCTTTGGTCAAGGCTGCCGAAGAATTATTGCGTACCGGAACGCCTAAAAAGTTGCACATTGCTACGGTATTGGCAACCACAGACGGGATTCGATATGTACGTCGCAATGTACCAAAAGCCACCATCTGGACAGCAGCAATAGATGAAGAACTGACCGCTCGCTCTTATATCGTACCCGGATTGGGCGATGCAGGCGATTTGGCTTTTGGAGAGAAAATTCAAGGAGAATAATGTTGAATAACGAATATCGAACAAGGAATATATTTTAATCAAAAAGCGTAGGCGGCGGCTCTACGGCATTGTAGAGGTCGGGCGAGTTAGCTTCAATGGAATTGACGGCATAAGAGACCGGAAAAATACGCAACATCTCATCTTCCAATGGTTGGAGCAGTGCGATGGTTTCTATGAGGTCTTTTTCATTCAGCCAGCGATTTTGGAGTTCGCGATTGGGGAGTATGACGGGCATACGATTGTGAACGGTTGACATTTCTGCATTGGGTCGGGTCGTGATAATCGAAAAACTGTGGATGTCCTCCCCCTGTTCATTTTTCCAAACATCCCAAATTCCGGCAAAGACCAGTATAGCTCCGTTGTGCATCATAATGCGATAAGGCATACTTGCCATCCCCGTTCCCGTTTTGCGCCATTCATAAAAACCATCTGCAATCACCAGACAACGTTGTTTACGCATCGGGATGCGAAAGGAAGGCTTGGAGGCGATACCTTCGGCGCGGGCATTGATGAGGTTGCTGCCTGCTTTGGCATTTCTTGCCCAGTATGGAATCAATCCCCACCTAAACTCTTGAAGCATATCCGGCAGTTGGTTGGTGATGACATAGGCTTTTTGAGTAGGAGCGATATTATAATTGGCATTCAAAGTCTCAGGTACTTTGATGCCGAGTTGTTTTTCAACTTTTTCTCTGGAAGATGCAAAAGAATATCGCCCACACATGGATTAGGAATTATTTTTTTTAAATATAAAATGTAAAATAATAAATGTAAAATGTAAAAGTGTCGATAATGTGCGAAATAAACATTTTAAATTTTAGACAAGTTTATCTTATTGATTGACACTTTATACGATATTAATTTTACACAAAATGCAAGTAACCCGTTTGGTAAACTTTTCAAGTTTGCTAAACGTGGGTAGGGTACTGAAATTTATAATTAGCTAAAAATCAGCACTTTACTTCTCCGATAGCTATCGGAGACCAAACTTTTTGAAGTTTAGCAAACGGAGTATTTAAATTTTTAACTCAAATCCTAAAAGTGTCAACTACTTTTCTCGTTTGGATAAACTTGTCAAATATTATTATTTTTAATGTCAAAATAATATAGAATAATTTAAATTATTTGTAAAATAATAATATTTCAATACAAACTCAATTTAAAATCCGGTATTGTATTTCGATAAACAAATGTACAAAAAAAGATTTGCTCCTTTGTATTAAGTGATGAAAAGGATACAAGACAAATTTTTATCGCCCCCTAACGGCGACTTTAGCCAACCTGTGCGATTAAAATGAGTTGAGACTTGCAAATCAACTTTTTGCGATAAAGGTACGTTAGTACCGACCCTGTTTGTAGTAAAATAATCCCCAAAACCTTCTAAGCTCCGTAGGAGCGGCACTGTTTGTACATTTAACGGTGTCGGTGCTACGCACCTTGATAAGTTTTGCTTGGTTTTTTGCTACAAACAGGGGCGGTACTATGTACCTTTTTGGTCAAACTAATTTTAATCGCACAGGTTGGCTAAAGTCGTCAGTACAGTGGCATTTCAACATTATCGCATTACTAATTCATTCAACATTATGCCAATATATCACAGGCTTGGAAAATATCCTAAAAAACGACATACGCAGTTTAAAAAACCGGACGGCTCATTGTATTACGAGCAGCTTTTCGGAACGATTGGTTTTGAGGGCATGTCTTCGCTTTTGTACCACCGCCAACGCCCTACGATGGTCAAAGAAATTTTGGGTACAAAAGATGTGACACCAAAAATTGCTGTTGAAAAAAACATCACAAGTCGCAAATTAATCGGCTTCGATACTGCCCCGCAAGATGATTTTTTGGAAGCCCGCAACACCTTGTTTGTCAATAATGACATCAATATCGGTGTGGCTGCCCCTCGTCAATCTATGCGTAGTTATTTTTATAAAAATGCAGATGCAGACGAGATGCTTTTTATCCATAAAGGCTCGGGAATATTGCGGACGCAGTTGGGGAATATTCAATTTGAGTATGGTGATTATTTGATTATTCCGAGAGGCGTGATTTATCAGATAGAGTTTGAGACAACTGATAATCGCATTTTATATGCCGAGTCTTTTCATCCGATTTACACGCCCAAGCGGTATCGAAATTGGTTTGGGCAAATGCTCGAACATTCGCCCTTTTGCGAGCGCGATTATAAGCTGCCCGACAATCTCGAAACCCACGATGAGCAAGGCGATTTCATGATCAAAGTAAAAAAACAAGGTGTGATTCACGATATTTTGTACGCCTCACATCCTTTTGATGTCGTGGGTTGGGATGGCTATAATTTTCCTTATGGTTTTTCGATTCACAATTTTGAACCCATCACAGGCAGGGTGCATCAGCCGCCGCCGGTACACCAAACTTTTGAGACCAAAGCATTCGTGATTTGTTCTTTTTGTCCGCGTTTGTACGACTATCATCCGCAGTCGATTCCTGCGCCATATAATCATTCCAATATTGATTCTGACGAAATGTTGTACTACGTAGATGGCGATTTTATGAGCCGTACCAATATCGGTCCCGGTCATATTTCCTTGCATCCGGCAGGTATTCCGCATGGTCCGCACCCCGGCACTTACGAGGCAAGTATCGGGCAAACAAAGACCGAAGAATTGGCAGTGATGATCGATACTTTCAAGCCCTTAATGCTGACAGAACAAGCCATGAAAATTGACGACGGCAAATATTATAAATCTTGGATAGCGCACGTTTGAATATCGATATTCAAAAGCTTATTTAAAATCTGTAATCTGCAAGGTCGTTTCACAAAAATCATAATCATGCTCAATATTAGAGGCAATAATCAAGGTACGATTTGTTGCAAACTTCTCAATCAGTGAGCGATACCATTCCACTCCTTGTGTATCAAGATTGGTCGTGGGTTCATCCAATAAAACAAGCGGTGTATCCGAACATAAAGCAAGGGCGAGTTTAAGGCGTTGTTTCATGCCGGAAGAAAAAAACCGGACTTCTTTGTGTTTGGAAGCTGAAAAACTAAGGATGTCTATCAGGTCATTCGCTTGCAAGCCATGTAGATAAGGTTTAAATTTTTGATGAAACTGTAAAGCCTCCAACAATGTAAATTCTTCAATCACATCCATATAAGGTCCGGCAATACTCACTTGTCGAAATACCTCTTCCGGCTCTGCTTTTTTTTCATTAAAATAAAAATCCACCTGACCCTCTGAAGGTGATAAATGCCCCGAAAGAATTTGTAGCAAGGTTGATTTGCCCGAACCATTCGGTCCTAAGATAGCATATTGCTTCCCCGCCTCAAAGTCCTGATTCACTTGCCTGAATATCCATTCAAACCGATAACGCTTACCTACATTATTTAAAATAATCAATGAATGAATTTTAAATGTTGAGTCTACATTAAGAATAAGAAAAAACGATTTTAACAAAATTTAATTTCGCATTATATTAAAATTTAATTTTTAAATTAAAATAATAATTAAAATAAAATTATGTAGATAGTTAAATATTAATTTTTTAAAAATTATAAATAATATTAATTTTTTACATTTTTCTTATTGCAATTTTTTAATATAAAAATAAAATTTTAACTTTTTTGAATTTCTATACTTTCTAATGTGGACTCA
>CALIZI010000143.1 GCA_938028705.1 uncultured Saprospiraceae bacterium
AAAAGGTTAGACAAGTCTTTGATTTGTTGCCTTGTATGTCAATGAACGCTGTATATAGATTTATCGCAGGGGAAATTCAAGTCGAATTCCCCTTGTTGGAATAGCTCATATCTCTTTTTTTCTAATAGCGAGAATAGCTGGCTCTTTTGGGTAGGCATTACTTTTAATTTCAATATTATTTCGTGAAAAGCTCTCTTTTCGGATGAATCGTTGGTTGTTATTTATCACTTTAATGATGCTTGTCGCTATTTTTTTTGTATATAAATTTAAATATTTAACACTAATAAATTGGCGGCATGTTTAGAAAAGCGGTTGACACTTTTTTGCAATGTAGCAAACGCTCCAAATTGAGTAAATCACGCAAAGGTCGCAGAGATTTGATAATTAACCCTCTGCGAACTCTGCGTGAAAAAGTGTCAACTACTTTTACGGCAAATCTAAACATACCCATTATTTCAAAGCCGTACTGACCAAAAAGGGTAAACTCAGGTACTACATCACCCTCAAACCCGATGCAGAAAATCTGATTAATGAAATACTACACTACGGCTGTTGTTCATCTAAATAGGGCGACCAATCAATAATATCTTCCCGTTCATTATACTGTTGGTCTTCCTCATCAAAATCATCGTTTTCATCATCTTCCTCGCCACTGTCAGCAGCCACAGGAACGGGTGCAACAAGGGTATCTGATACCACATTATTTTCTTCAATCGGGTTTTCTTTACGCTGAATGGCATCGTACATTCGGTTGGCACTCCCCAAAGCAAACAGGCGCGTACCCAAGCGGAAAAACATCACCAAAGTCTGTATAGCCACCATAAGTCCGATAGCTACTTTTCCTGCCATACCTATTTTATCTGCCACAAAAAGGTAGAGTGCGTATATACCGACCAACAATAAAATATCCAATAAATAGGGCAGATAAGTACGGAAAAAATACCGCACACACATCTCAAAACTGCGTGCAAATTCGGGGAGTGCCCACCAAGTATCATTTTTGACCATACGTACTTTGGTATAGTCGGCTACCATAGCCAGAAAAGTGGCGAGAAACAGGTGAATGGGAATGAGAATTTTACCGGCATTAATCAGCGTATCTTCACTTCGCAAATTGCCCCAGTCATTACCCAACAAAGCCAGAAATGCCCCCCTGTAAATCAGCAGTGCCAGCAAGCCTTGAATGAGCATCAGCCAGAAAAAGAGCCGGAAAAAACGCCAGAAATAATAGGTACAGGCACTCATAAAACGTCTGCCGCTAAAGCCTTCGGAAATACTATCAAAGGATTTGACAATACCGCCACTCAAGAAGATGTACAACAGCAGGAACAGCGGCAACATCCAACGCACCTGATTAAAAATTCCGGTAATTTTATCGCCATGTGCATTCATAAAATCTGACCATACGGTGTGGTCATATTGTGGCAATAACTTACTCAATTCGAGGGAGTTACCCACAGATGCCTCCATGACATTCGCAAAAGGAACAGCCACCGTCAGTGCCAGTACAAAGATGAGCAAAAACAGCAGCAACCACATCCGAAACAAACGGAAGGTATCCCAAATTCCTCTGAAAAATATTGTAATTGGATTCATATTTTAACGGTTAATGATTAACGGTTAATGATTAATGATTAATTTTCGATAGTATTCGAATAAAGTGAGAAATAGTCGCAAGGCGAATGTTTTTATAAAAAATCAGTGTTTGAATAAAAAATATTCGCTTTTAACAAAGAATTCGCCTTGCGACTCTCGTATTATTTACTCGCGTTAGTAATTAACCATTAATCGTTTACCATTAACCATTATTTTATTTTTTTAAAAAAAGAAAAACATGGATTGTAGGGCATTTTGCATCCAGAACAAGACTTTGGATGCCCACTTCCATATTGGGAGTTCGTCGGGTTCGGTGGTCATGCTGTTGTTGTTGAGGTTGATGTCCATGTACATGATTTGTTCGGGGTCGATGTGTACCGAAACGACTTTTTCAGGACGCTCGTATATCAGTTCGTGGTTGCGGGATTTGCCGTTCCATTGCTCGCGGATTTCGTCACCACCTTCAAACTGTACCAAGACCTCAACCGGTGCAATCATATCGCCTACTCTTTCGAGCAAGATGCGCGAGCGGTACGTGGCTTCCTCGTCATCATCTTCCTCTGCGCGGCGGTCACGCCATCTTTTTTTACCTTTATTATTTTCAAAAATACCTATCGGTTCGCTTTGTTTTTTATTATTAATTGACAATACTTTATAATCACAAACTTGTGTACCGTAGATCACTTGGTCAAAAAACCAATCCAGATTTTCGCCGAAGGCATCGCCATGTTCGCGCGTTACCACTTCATTAGCCACATCAATAAAATCCTGCCCCGTCGGGTGTTTAAATTTCCAACGTTCAAAATAGGTTTTAATGATATTGTCCATCGTACTCAAGCCCACCATGCGCTCTAAGGTTTTGAGCCAGACACCTGTTTTGTGATACATAATATTGCGCTCACCACCGACATTAAATTCCCAGCCGGGCGTAGCACAAGGCGCAACACGCGGATTGGACATGCCTGTATAATTGAGCCGCGAGACCTCGCCATCACCTCTTTGGTAGCCGCCAACGCTGACTTCAGATGATTTTTCACCATAATACCGGTCGGCAATTCGATTTTCAAAATAAGTCGTAAAACCCTCGTCCATCCAGACCTCCTCCTGCTCGTTTGTGGCTACCATTTGCATAAAATATTGGTGAACAAATTCGTGTATCGTCACCATTTCCACTTGCCTTACGCCCTCGTGAATCGTAAAGGCAGGCAAGCCCGTAATCAAGGTCGGATATTCCATACCTGAAGAACCCACACCATAAATCGGCGGGTCAACGATGGTGAAAGTCGTATAAGGATATTCGCCTACATGTTTGTCCATATATTCAAAACTATACTTGATAGATTGAATATATTTATCGGCATTACCTTTGTGTTCGGGCTGTATCAACAAGCGAATACTGACATCATTCCAGCGGTCTTCTACGACCTCAAAATCGGGCGAAGCCGTCCATGCAAAATCAATGACATCCTCGGCGCGGTATGTAATGATTTTTTCGGTATCGTCTGCACTTTTAGACTCGTCTGTACGCACGCCTGATGCACCAACCACGTATCCTTTCGGTACAGTGATTTCGACATTATACACGCCAAAATCGGCATAAAATTCGGTCGTCGGGATAAATTGATGACAGTTCCATCTGCCTTCTTCTGCCCCTCGTTCTCCTTTTTCTTCATACACTCCGATTTTGGGAAACCATTGTACCACAAAGTAATAATGCTCTCCCTCAAAGCCTGTACGCGCAATAATACGCGGTAGTTTGGTCGTGAATTTCATATCAAACTCGGCGGTAGCTCCGGGCTTTATGGGCTTGGCAAGCGGTACGCGGGCTACGGTTTGGTCATACTCATTGCCATCGGTAGGTTGTATAAATTCGATATTATCTGTGAGGTCATTGTCGTATTCATCTGTCATCTTTGTAATGTCCGTCCAGCCCCAACCGAGCGCATCGTCGGGCGGTTGCCGAAAGCGATTGCCTGACATAAAGGTGGATTGGGAGTTTTTGTAGGCATTCATATACAAATGAAAACGTAACTCAGTGATGACATCGGGCGAATCATTGAACCAAGTGAGCCGTTGCTTACCCTTTAGGATTTTCTTTGCAGTGTCCAGTTTTACTTCAATGTCGTAATTGGCAATGCGCGGACTGAGTTGGGTATCCCAAGCGGCTTTCTGGGTATAAGCCGCAGAAAAACAACTTATGGTGATTAACCCGATTAAAAAATGTTTTAACATAGTGATTCGTTGATTCGTGATTCGTTTTTTAATTTTGAAATTGGAGTGACCATCAATAGTTTACAAAAAGAATCACGATATTAACCAATATCGAAATTACAAAACTTTTCTTTCTTCATTACTCCCTTTTCTGTTAATTTTTTTTAGATTCAAATTTACATTGATTTTCAATTAATAATAAATAAATTAATGATTATATTTTATTAAAAATAATTTTAAAGCCAAATTATATTTTGAATTAGGTTGTAAAAAATTCGCTCATATGTATTAAGCGGTGAAAAATGTAAAATCCCGTCATTCGTCGGGACAAGTTGTAAAACACAAAATGTAAAATGTAAAAGTGTCGATAGGACATGAAGTTATTTATTTTTAAATTGTTATATATTTAAAATT
>CALIZI010000144.1 GCA_938028705.1 uncultured Saprospiraceae bacterium
AAAATAGCTATATTTCAGTACAAGCATTTTTAATAAAACTTGACAATATAAAATTAAATTTTTATTAAATAATTTAAAATTGAGTTTACATTAATTAATGAGAAAAAACGATTTTAACAAAATTTAATTTTGCATTATATAAAATTTTATTTTTTCAATTAAAAAAATTATGTAAATAAAATTATGTAAATATTTAAATTACAATTATTTAAAAATAATAAAAAATATTTTATATTTATTTTTTAATATAAAAATAAAATTTTATTTTTTTTGAATTTCTATACTTTCTAATGTGGACTCAAAATTGAAATATAAAAATTGAGATTGTAGTTTGTTTTTTGGAGTTTTAATTCAGCAACTCCGCTACCTTTCCAACATTCCAATTCTATCAGTTCGATCTACTCACCAAGCGCAAGGCAACAAGACTCACCGTAGCCAATATTCCAAACACCAATGCTGCCAGCCCAAAAGCCTGTTGGAGCGTATAGACATCGCTCACCCAACCCAAAAAGGGAGCAAAAGAAGAAAAGATAATCCGAATGATAAAACCGCGAATGGAAAGTACCGTAGCGCGTATATTTGAGGGAGTCAGTTCATTGACAAAATCCTTGAGTACAGGTGTGGCGATACCACGAACGATGTATATTAAAAATATAAATCCTAATCCCAGCACACCATGACTAAAACCCAAACCCACGAAACCCGCGATAATACCCGCGACAATCAATACCGCAATTTGATACTTAGTCAAAAAACGATATACGTAATGCGCCCCGAATGAAAAGATAGCCACCGTCAGATTGAGTGCCGACCACAGCCAGCCGATAGTTGCCAGCGAAAGTCCTGCGCCTTGCATATAAGGTTGAGCAAACCAAGCCATCGTCAGCGTACTCGCGCCTATGGTAGCCGAGAGTATGACGTACAGGCGCAGTCGTTTGTTTTCCAAAAAGGTAAACCTGAGAATATCGCGCACCTTTACGCGATGTTCGCCTTCCTGTTGTTTCAGTTCCGGTTCTACCAAGCAAAAAGCGCAACACAAACCAACAAATAAACATCCCAAAAAAGCATACACCGTCATACGCATCCCATAAGTAGCAGCAATCCAACCGCCAAAAATTGCGGCAAGGGCTTCCGAAAAAGTGGCGATGGAGTACATGCGTCCTTCGAGTTTAAGGTAAGTATTTTCGCGTTTGAGTTGGAGTAGCGTGTCGTATAACATCGCCGAATCTGTTCCCGAAATAAAACTTCCGCCCAAGCCCATCAGCACTTCCGCTGCTACAAACCACCAAAAACTATACGACACCGACATAATCAGATAACCCGCTATCGTAATTGCCATACCTATAATGAGTGTCAGTCGTCGCCCAAGTCTGTCCGAAAAATAACCCGAAGGCATTTCAAATAATGCCACCGACAGTGAATAGGCTGCTTGTGTCCACATCACCTGCTCTACACTCAATCCATTGTCCATAAAAAACAGCACAATCACAGGCATAAACAGCATAAACCATTTGGCTGCTTTTAAGGCAAATAATAGATATACGTTTCTTTGTACAAGTGCAGATGTTGACATATTGGTGATTTGACTTGGGAATAAACTCCCCTCATAACGCATCTTGCCTGTGGATAGTTCGCAGGCTTGTAAAAAGGCATTTTTGTAAAATATTTTTTAAAATAAAAAATAAAACGCTATATTTGAGTGTTTATCATTTTTCCAAATAAAAAACTAATTCCTATATGACGACCATACGTTTACTTCCATTCGCGTTTTTCACACTGTTTGTTTCTAATGTTTTTGCACAAGCCTGTCCGCCGCCATTATCGAAATCGCAAAATTGTGTGGTGATAGATAGCCTTACCTTTGAGAAGACTTATTCCGGCTCCGACTGTTCGGCAGTCAATGTGTACCCTTCCGGTGGTGCGCCACCTTACACTTATGAGGGCGGTCCCGACCAGCAAGGATGGGCTTTAACAAGTAATTATATAGCCTGCTCCGAAGGGCAACATTGTATAGTTGTAACAGATGCTACGGGCTGTTCTGCGGTGAGTTGTTTTTTACATCAGCGGCTGGCAACAGGCGGTGTTTTACAGATTGATTCGATTGACTACAAGGCAGCATTATGTGGAGGAGATTGTGAGGCTGCAATGGTATATGTGAGTGGCGGAGCGGCTCCTTATGAGTTCAACTGGTCGGATGCTACGCAATCGAATAATGGATACTATGAGTATTGCTCCGGTGGAGAATATGCGGTGACAGTCACAGATGCAGACGGTAGTGTGGTAGTAGATTCTTTTGAAATTGTTGAATATCCCGAACTGCTGATTGAATCGCCATTGACCGCTGTAAATTGTGACGGATTGGAAATAAGTGTTGTAGGCACAGGTGGTGTTCCACCTTATGAGTATTCGTTGAATGGCGGTGAGTTTGATACCATTTCGGAGTACAATGATTTGACGGCAGGAATGTACACAGTGCTTGTCAGAGATAGTGTTGGGTGTACGGAAACAGTAGAAACTCCTTTTCTACAATTCTCTCCGCTTGAAGTAAGTATCAGTGTTTCAGGAAATACAGCAACGGCTAACGTATCCGGTGGTACGCAACCATACGCCTACGAATGGAGTGGTAATGGAAATACCACAGCCACCACAACAGGTTTAGGCACAGGTACTCACTGTGTTACGGTAACAGATAGCAACGGTTGTGATGTTATCGAAAAAGTTGATGTGATGGTAGGTATTGAGACACCCGAATATCTGACCAATTTCGATATTTTCCCCAATCCTTCCAAGGGAAAATTTATGATTGACCTGCAATTTGACATCGCACAAACGACCACTATTCAAGTGCTTAATTCATTGGGGCAAGAGGTTTATCACTTCATAGGTACACAAAGTCATTTCCGACAAATCATAGACATACACGACGTGGAAGCGGGAACTTATTTTATGGTGATTAGTACGGAAAGCGGACAAGTAGTGCGGCGTTTAGTGTTTTTAAATTAGCGATTGGTTCGGTGCTAGTAATTCGATAATTAGTTCTGCCGAAATAGGTATGTTTTTTATTATTTTAAAATAATTTTAATTTATAATTCATTCATTTTTAAAGTAAAAAAATATTATAAAAAAACTTATTTATTATTAAAAATTAATTATTTATAAATATTTTTATTAGAGTGTGATACACATTCATGGACTTATAATATGAAATTAAAAAAGTCAAGATTAGCATGAGCCTCCGTAATGACTGCTTTAGCTGTCAAGTGGGCAGTAATTTGTCACAAAGCAATGATTTTCAAGTAATTGAATGTTGAGTTAAAACTACACTTGACAGCTAAAGCAGTCATTACAGCA
>CALIZI010000145.1 GCA_938028705.1 uncultured Saprospiraceae bacterium
TAATGGCTTATCTGTCAAAGAACTAGATTCTTTTCTTTGGGTAAACGTATGTATGTTGTTTATTATCATTCTCAAAGGTACATACTATACCCTTTGAGAGGAATCTTTTTTGAATGTCAACTACATGGATGAACTTGTCGATAATACTGACGTTGTATATAGCTGGTCAACGGGTGGCTACTTGAGTGCAGGTGGTACAGCGGTTGCCGCTCCTGCCATACTTACATCTGCCAACTGTTCGGTAGAAACTGAAACTTACTTCTTAAACGCAGACTGTGGTACTACGCCACTCGCTGCTCCGCTAGATGCAGGTACTTGGGTACTTACGGCTTATCCGGCTCCTCCGGCTGATATATCTACCTTAGTTATGGTAACTGACGGTGCTTGTGATGGACCTATGGTAGTAGCAATAGCTGGTTGCGAAGCTTATGTCAATATTGTAGCTGATGCCGGAAATCCCGCTTTTCCTGTTGCTGCAGGTGAGTCAGGAACTGCCTCTTATACTGTGACCTTTGTTCCCGATCCTGCCGGACCTGACTGTTGCGCTCCTGCGGGTGCAGATGAAGTCATCATAGGTGGTGCAGATGCCACGGGGAATACCAATGGTGATTTGGAAAATAATGCAGCAGGCTGGACGAGTACCTCTAGTAACTTTGGTACTGTTGCTTGTGATAATACCAGTTGTGGCACCGGTGGCGGTTCTATAAATTATGGTGTTGCACCCAATAGTGGTAGTTGGCTGGCATGGTTTGGTGGTATCGGTGCGCCTGAAATAGGAACGCTTGAAACAACAGTGACAATTCCTCCTTGTCCGGGTGGTGGCACTGTTGACCTTACATTTGCCTTCGAAAACTCTGCTTGTGGAGATGCCGCTGATTTTATTGAATTACAAGTTGACGGAAATGCTGAATGGACTTTTAATACTGATCCTAACAACTGTGATCCAAACGGCACGATTAATACGATAACAGTAAGTTTAGCTGCTTATGCAGATGGTATGCCTCATACTATCCTATTTACTTCTACTAGTGGAAATGGAGCGGATGCTACAAACTTTACCATAGATAATATCATGTTGGTGACTAGCGGCTGTGCTGAAGCTGTTGCTTGTGATGCACCTGTTACAGGAAATTATGATTGTGTTGGGGGTTGTACTGCTTCTGCTTCAATGATTTCTACTACTGATCCGACAAGAATCTGTGTAGATGGTGTCGGTGATCCTATTAATGTTGATTTTGATGTTACAGGTATGGGCGGAGGCGCATGGGTGATTACCGATGCTGCCGGAATTATACTTGCCTTACCTATGGCTCCACCATTTGATTTAGATGGTGCGGGTGCAGGTCAGTGTCTGATTTGGTATGTCAATGTTGACGACCCGGCTTTCAATCCAATGGTAGGTGACGACGCACAGGCAGCTGTAGATGCTTCCAGTTGTGCTTTCCTTTCCAATCCTATTACTGTGGACAGAATAGAGGTCACTGCTCCAACAATCTCTACGACCGACCCAACAACAATATGTGTAGATGGTGTACCGGATCCTATCAATGTAGCGACTGACGACGCAGGTATCGGTGCCAACTCCGCATGGGTGATTACTGACGATGCGGGTATAATCTTGGCATTACCTCCCGGACCACCGTTTGATTTAGATGGTGCAGGTGTAGGTACTTGTTTGATTTGGTTGGTCAATTTCGAAGATCCAGCATTCGCTCCCGCTGTGGGTGCCGACGCAGCGGCTCTCGTAGCAGCCGCTACTTGTGCAGCACTTTCCAATCCGATTACAGTTGTTAGAGAAATTTGCGCTTGTGAAGAAGAAATTAGTTATAGCGTAAATGCACCGGGATGTGATATGACAGGCGCGATGATTCAACTACAAGATGCGGCAGGAGGTACTGTAGCTACAATGGCACTCGGACCTGATGGCGGTACAGGTAGTTTTGGTGTACAAGTTTGTGGTGATTATACTATCATCATCATGGGCGAACCGGCTTGCTACACTGACGAAGGAGGAGATGTAGGACCGAGAAGTTTTACTACTGACGGAACAGGCTCTACCTTTCAAGATTTTGGCGTTATGATAGCTAATATCCCGACCGTAGGCGAATGGGGCTTAATCATTCTTGGATTGTTGATGTCTATTACTGCCGTAGTAGGTATCAGAGCGAGAAGAGAAGAAGAAATATATAGCTAAGAATAGCTTTTAAATTTTAAAAACTGACTATCTCATGTTGAGGTAGTCAGTTTTTTTATGCCCTTTAAAGACAAGTTCATCTAAATCATAAAAGTTTTGACTCTTTTGGAATCTGATTTTAAAAATCAAAACAAAATTTAAATACTCCGTTTGCTAAACTTCAAAAAGTTTGGTCTCCGATAGCTATCGGAGAAGCAATGTACTGATATTTAGCTAGTTACAAACTTTAGTACCCTGCCCACGTTTAGCAAACTTGAAAAGTTTACCAAACGGCTTACTTATATTTTGTGTAAAATTAATATCGTATGAAGTGTCAACCAATCAGATAAACTTGTTCCTTTAAATAAAAAAAACGTTTCGGTAAAAATCCCGAAACGTTTCAAAATAATTTTCAATGTTGTATTGTATGAGTAATGTGGTGCTACTTGGCTTTTTTCACAAGTCCTACAATAAATAAT
Source organism: uncultured Saprospiraceae bacterium (assembly GCA_938028705.1). GTDB lineage: Bacteria > Bacteroidota > Bacteroidia > Chitinophagales > Saprospiraceae > JAHDEO01. Next base: position 2,653 of record CALIZI010000145.1, read on the forward strand.
AGAACTACGGCACCTATCACAGCTGTAATGATAGACCCTAAATAACCACCTCCGGCAGACATGCCAAGTGAGTTGAATAAAAATCCACCAAGAAAACTACCGATAATACCCACGATAATATTACCGAGTATGCCAAAGCCACCACCTTTCATAATTTGTCCGGCAATAAAACCTGCAATTGCACCAAGTGCGAGCCAGATTAAAAGACCTACTAAATCCATAATGATTTGAATTAATTAGTTAGAAAATAATCGGGTGCAGTAACTATTTCTTTGACTCATATATTTTGAATAGTAACCCTATCAAATCATCAAAAAACACCAATTGTTTGTTTGTACTTGTTTGTCAAAGACAAATACATGTAGTTTAATTGTTATAATAAAAAAATGTCCTCAAAAAATGAGGACATTAACCTTTTTCCTAACAAGGGAAATTGAAGGAATAGGAATCGCGGAATACAAGACAGTCTGCACTGGGAAGCCCTTATCTTGTCGCCAATTCCTTGAGATATAAAAAAGTCTTTTCTATACGTGCTACGGCTGCGGGATCGCTTCTAAGGCATGGAATATCCACCGAATTGTTGCGATGTACCGTCTGCATCCAGTGATTTTCGACGGCATTTTGCTTGCAGTCAATCGCCACAGCCATAGTATTTCTATGATACGCCTTGTTTACATCAATAATATCATGCGGATAAAAACTCAACAACATTTGGTCTTGGCTGCCATTATAATTGCTCCAAGTCTGTTGGATAGTGATTTTACTGTCGGGATTTACAGTAACCCGAAATCGTACACCGCGTTGATATTGATTATCTTGTGCATTGTGCTGGAGTTCGGCGTTGAGGTGTTCAATTACATTATTGATTCGCATACTCCTGTGCTGTGCATAGGTACACACAGCTGATAGTAATACGAATACAGTCATAAAAATTCTCATAATGATACCGGTTTGGTTAAAAAAATCTTACCTGTACCATTTGCCACACTTAGGTTTTGGTATTAGTGAATTGGTTGGATAGCAACTCAATAATCATTGTCGGAAAAACAACCCACAAAACAGTTTTTCCTAAAAAAATAAATAGCAAGTTTTTTGTTGGTTTTTCTAATGAATCTTTTATTTAATTATGTATTTAAAATAAATTTACAAAAAAATTAAATACCATGCAAGTTCTTACCGAAAAAATCTCGTAAAATTGTGCCTATATACGAATTACAGTGTCACATTGTTTCATTATTGAAAATATTTTTTTCAAATTTTTTTTGCAAAAAAATCGTCACAAAATCAAATGAAATAATGAATCGAAGTATCATAAATGAAAAAGATATTTTTATCAGAGAAAGTTGTATTATTAGCTATCATTGCTAATGCTGTTGTGATTTTTTGGATGTCATTTCCCGATTGGAGAAATGACCTGACCCTCAAATTGGTGGATGACTTTTTTATCATATTTTTCCTGATTGAAGCCATCGTGAAAATCGCTACATGGGGTAGTAAAGCCTATTTTAACGACAATTGGAATCGCTTTGATTTTGCATTGGTCGTAGGAAGTATTCCGGCTTTGTTATCTGCATTCATACCTATACCAAATACTGCTATACTACTCATTTTCAGGTTATTAAGACTTTTACGACTGGTCAAATTTCTGTGGTTTATTCCCAATATGAAACACATCCTTGTGGGTTTGGGCAGAGCCTTCAAAGCATCGGTTTTTGTCTTATTGGTATTGGCTTTTCTCAACGTCTTATTGTCTATTATTTCCTGTCAATTATTTGGTGAAGATGTGCCGGAATTGTTCGGTACGCCGATTAGTTCATCCTATACTATCTTTCAGATGTTTACGGTGGAAGGCTGGAACGACATCGTGCAACAAGTGGAAGCCGCAGACCCTCAAAATACTGCCACCAATATAGCCGGTATCCGAATATATTTTGTGATTATTGTACTCTTTGGTGGTATATTTGGTATGTCACTCGCCAACGCTATTTTTGTGGATGAAATGACGATAGATAATAATGCCGTATTGGAGACAAAAATTGATGTTTTACAGGAAAAAATTGAACGTTTACAACAGATATTGGAGGAAAAGTCGTAAGTTGAGCTAGAGTGTTGTAGTGTTGATGTGTTGTAGTATGCCGAGAGAAATATTTTGTGTATCCACATATTAAAAAAATACCTCGTTTTGCGATAATTTGCCTTATATTCACATAAAAATGTTTGTAAAATATAAAAAATATAAATCAATTGTTTATTATGTGCTTGTTTTAGCAACAGGTATTTACCTATCCGCTTGTGGTGGCAATACAAATGTAGCTCCACCTTCCGAAAATACTGAAACAAAACCTGCCGTTGTTACACCAACCTTACCCGATTCCACACTCCTCAAGAACAAAGCCGCCAATATTCTCCGTATCCTCAAAATTGCTGACTGGCGCACTCTCTCCACCCACATACACCCTGTGAGCGGACTTCGTTTTTCGCCGTATTCAAATGTGAATGAGCAGAACCTCGTTTTTAAAAAAGAAGAATTAGCGAAGATTGATACGCAAAAAATATATGTATGGGGAACTTTCGATGGAAGTGGTTCGCCGATTCGGTATGCTTTGCCGAGATACCACAAAGAATTTGTATATGATTTGGATTTTATTGCAGCAAAAAAGATAATTTATAATAAATTTGCACAATACGGTAATACGTATAATACCATACAGAAAATGTACCCCGAAGGCATCAATGTTGAATATTATTTTGCCGGAGAAAACCCGCAATTGGCAGGTTTTGACTGGCGGGCTTTGCGCTTGGTATTCACGCAACATGAAAAAAAATGGTATCTTACAGCCATTATACATAGTCAGTTTACTACTTAGTTCATAGTTCATAGTTCATGGTTCATAGTTGATAGATGTTTCAAAATTCTCTGTATTTATTCCAACTATGAACTATGAACCATGAACTGAAAACTATCACAAAGAATGTTATCAATTAAAAACGGTTTGTTGACCAGTCGGCGGAATCGCCCTTTTCTTCGCAACCCTGAGCGTTATACGATTTATGACCTTAAAGGCATCGTTGTACATTGGACTGCCAATACCATGAATGGTGCGAACTCTTGGGCAAATCGAAATTATTTCAATTCTACCCAGCGTTTTGCATCAGCACATTATCTGGTAGATCAGGATACGGTACTCCAATGCTTGCCCGAAAATGAAGTTGCTTTTCACGTAGGCGCACACGAGTACAAACCGATTGGTTTGCACATTGGCGAAGGGAATAAAAATCCTAATTATTTTTTGATTGGTATAGAAATGTGTGTCAATGAAGATGCCGATTGGGATACTACCTATCGCAATACGGTAGAGCTTGCACAGAAGCTATTGAACAAATATAATTTTACGATTTTTCAACTGTATCGCCACTACGATATTACCGGAAAAGATTGTCCGCGTATGCTGATTGACGAAGAAGCATGGCAGGGATTTCGCCGCGATGTGAATGAGGGAGTCAACCTGCCCGTTGCCGATCCGGTCAAGCAGGCTATTGTCAATGTCAATGACCTCAATGTGAGAAGCGGCAATGGCTCCTCATACCCTGCGGTAGAGCAACTCGCTATAAATCAGGAAGTTAATATTTATGATAGATTGGGCGATTGGTTTAGGATAGGTGACAATAAATGGATACATAGTCATTATGTCAATATGAAATTTAGCGGCAAGACCGCCGTTATTGACATTGATAGCAGCCACCTCAATGTGAGAAGCGGACCCAGCACCAGCCACGATGTCGTCGGTAAACTCAAAGACGGTGACAGTGTACAAGTTACAGGCAAACAAGGCAGTTGGGTGCGGCTCGTCGGCGGAGAACGTTGGGTACATGGCAAGTACGTTAAGTTTCAGGAAAGTCGTCGTGGCTATGTGACTACCGACAGGCTCGTGGTGCGGTCAGGACCCGGCACCAATTTCGATAAACTCAAACGTCTCACCAAAGGTGATGTCGTCAGTATATTGGACAATGACGGCGTATGGCTTATGGTCGGTAATGGCGAATGGACGCATGGAAATTATGTGCAAGAGGTGGGCTAATATCGTAACTCGTAATTTGTTGATTGGTGGTTCGATTTTGCATTATATTAATTAAAATTTGTATGTTTTAATTTTTTATAAAACTTGATAATATTAAATTAATTTTTTATAAAATATAAATAAAGCACTTCGTTTTGAATTTGACCTAAAACTTGTCAGACATTTTGAAAATGTCTGACAAGTTTTAGGTCAAATTCAGCGCAGATTTCCTATTTAAAACAAAGACATATTCTTATTTTTTAAAATTTAATATTGTCAAGTATTAATAAAACAGTGAATGAAATTATTATATGTAATATTTTTATTCACTGTTTGTATTTTAATGAAGATTATTACTTATGTATATGAGTACTGTTATTAATCCTCAAAACAAGCCCTGATTTTCCAATAAAAACGATATATTTGTCCATATTTACTGATTAATTTATTGGTTAAACACATAATCAAATATTACCTGATTGACGAATCAACTAATTAACGAATCAACTAATAAGCATGGACAAAAAACGTCGTCAAATCGTTGCCGGAAACTGGAAAATGAACCTCAACCAACGGCAAGCCATCGAACTCACCAACGATATCAACGAGTACATTTCTGACCACACTATACCGGAACAACTCAAAGTGGTTATCTGCCCTTCTTTGCCTTATGTGGCTTCTTGTGCGGGCGATGTTTGGGAAGATACAAAACCTATTTTTGGTGTAGGCGGACAGAACTGCCACACAGAAAGTTCGGGTGCATACACCGGTGAGACCGCCCCCGAAATGTTGCGCGATGTGGGTTGCGAATACGTCTTAATCGGACACTCTGAGCGGCGCAAATATTTCAACGAAAGTCATGCCTTCCTTGCCGAAAAAGTGAACAAAGCACTTGATGTCGGACTTATACCCATATTTTGTTGTGGCGAAGCACTTGACATCCGCGAAGCGGGTACGCATGAGGCACACGTTGCTACGCAATTGCGCGAGAGTCTTTTTCACCTGTCCAAAGAAAATTTTGAGCGGGTCATTATCGCCTACGAACCCGTCTGGGCAATCGGTACAGGCAAAACCGCCACGCCCGAACAGGCACAATCTATGCACGCCGCCATCCGCCAACTCATTGAGCAACAATACGGTAAAGACACTGCAAATAGTGTCTCTATACTGTATGGCGGCAGTTGCAAACCTGCGAATGCTGCATCTTTATTTAGTCAGCCCGATGTAGATGGCGGATTGATTGGCGGGGCTTCTCTCAAAGCGGAAAGTTTTACGAAATTGATTGAGATTATGATGGGGGAGATGGGTAATTTATGATTTTGAAGACGATTGGAAAGAGCGGAAATAGGAACTGATAGATGGTGCTTGCTTAAAAATATAATTTAAATTAAAATTAATGAAATCTCAATTCATCTTTTTATCGACAATAATATTTTGTCTGTTATTGTGCGATAATCTACAAGCTCAAATTAAAGAAGGTGTTATAACTTACGAAACCCTCACTATCATGGGATATGGCATTGATGAAAAGTTGGCTGAATTGGCAGAGAGGGATTCTTCTTCAGCGCAAAATTTGAGACAGGAAATTGATGATTTTTTCAAAGATAAATTTACATCTTCTTCTGACACAATAGGTCGTGTGAATATGACGTATCATTTTGATAATGAGAGGGTTAGAATAATGAATAACCCTATATACAGAACTCCGGCATTTGAGGTTTATGATTTGCAGACACTCGAAAAGGAAGTACGTAGAATGATTAAAGGTGCACTGAATGTTGATACGTTATTTTATCATTCTCTCAAGGGACGAACTTATGAAATGAGCATCAACACTCGTGATACTCATGATATACTCGGATTCAAATGTTTTAAGGTCAATGTTATCAAAACACAATTAGCGTCAAATATTAAAACAACATACGAAATGTATGTGACGAAAGATATTTTATTTCCACCAAGCGTTGTTTGTAATTGGAATTACAATTTAACTGACTACTGTGCTTTGGAAATAAAAGAATGGGTAAATGATGATAAACGAAATTATAACCTTTACAAGGTATTGGAATTCGACAAAGGAATAAATCAAGAAGTTTTTGAAATTCCTGCGGATATGATAAAAAATTAATTGCGAAAAGCACAACATAAATGAACTATACAAAATCCACCAAACAATAAAACTCCACACAAAACATTTAGAAAACAGCGACATTACCCATTCAAGCATTTCATCATCAAAGCATTTAAGCATTAGTAATGAACTACACAAAATTCACAGTAAAAACCACCGAACAACACCGCGAAATCCTCATAGCGATGTTCAGCCAACATCCGTTTGAGGCATTTGAGGAGACAGATATGGGTTTTTATGCTTACATCCCCGATGCGGAAATGACCCCTGCGATAGCGGCGGCATTGGAGGAGTATCGGCAGCGATTTCCTTATGAGGCGATACGGGAGAGTGTACCTGTACAAAACTGGAATCAAGTGTGGGAAGCCAGTTTTCAGCCCATTGTGATAGGCGATTTTTGTGCGGTGCGGGCATCCTTTCATCAGGTGATGACGGGCGTGACACATGAGATTGTTATTGACCCGAAAATGGCATTTGGCACAGGGCATCATGAGACCACCTATATGGTCATCACTGCCATGCAAGATTTGGATTTTACAGCTAAAAAAGTCTTGGATTACGGTTGTGGAACGGGCATCCTCGCCATTCTTGCCGAAAAACTCGGTGCCGACAATGTTGATGCGCTCGACATTGACCCTGCCGCCACCGAAAACGCCGCCGAAAATACCAAACTCAACAACACCAACAATATCCATATACATCAAGGCACACTCAACACCATTACGGAAAACGATTATGATGTTATATTGGCGAATATCAATCGAAATGTCATCATCGAATCCTTACCCGCCTTGCATCGTCACCTCAAATCAGGTGGCATACTCGTCATTTCCGGTATCCTGACCAAAGACCGCACCCTCGTAGAAGGACATATTAAAGAATGTGGTTTTGATATTCAAGAAGTCAATTCCCGCGGAGGATGGGTTTGTATTTTAGTTCATAGTTGATGGTTCATAGTTCATGGTCGGCAAATAAACTGTCAACCATGAACTATGAACTATGAACCATGAACCATTAACTAAATCAACATGCACAAAATACTAATATTGTCGCTTGCCCTGTTGTTCACTTTATCAGGCGCAACGGCACAGACTGTAAAGCAATTTCCCGAAGATCGGACGGCATTCATGGAAGCCTTAGAGAAGTTCATGAACGCTACCAAACATAAACCGAACAAGCTGGCTTTTGAGACCTTCGAGGAAAACCTGACATTAGGACGATTCTCCGACGAACAGTTGGCAGATATTCAGGTACTTGCCAATCAAATGTTGGGACTCAAGATGAATGCCAGTACCTACTTTGAGAGTTTTCTGCGCTCACTCAATATGATGATTGCAGGTGAGCAAAGCAATAAATTTGCAACTTATATCAACACCCTTCAGCAATTTGGGAAAACCATTAAAAGTAACAACAAAACCACCTTCAAAGACTTCACCAATTTCGCTGCCGACCTCTTTGAAAAAAATGCCTTGCGCTATGCCAAAAGCGGTTCGGTATGGTTTGCTTCCAACGATAATTATTCGATTATTTTTAAAGATAATAAACCACAAATTACTTTCAACCAACTCGATATGATGGGGCTTCGCAAAAGCGACACCATATACATTTCGGAGACCGCCGGCACTTATTTTCCAATAGCCCAAAAATGGCTCGGCAAGAAAGCAAAAGTCACTTGGGAACATACCAAACTTGGCAAAGAAGTCTATTGTACTTTCAACCAATATACCCTTGAAACCAAAACAGCGGGTTACAAAGTGGATACTGTGACCTTGTACTATCCGGCTTACTTTCCTGCACCCTTGCAAGGTGCGTTTGAAGACCGCTTGGTGGTGCGTTCAAGCAGAAGTGAAAAGACCTTTCCGGAGTTTTCATCTTTTAATAAAGTCATGGAAATCAATAATATAGGAGAGGGCATTAAGTACAAAGGCGGCTTCCGTTTAGCGGGTGACAATATGCAAGGCTACGGTGATGGTGAGAATAAAGCGACGATGCTTTTTTTCGCTGAATCGGGCAAATTGGCTATATCTTCCCGCTCCAATTCCTACCTGATTCGCCGGGGAGATAGGGTAGTGTCTAATGCAGCAACAGTCAGTATATATCATGGTCAGGATTCGATTTTTCACCCGCGTATCGGTTTCAAATTTGATGTGGCTACACGCTATCTCTCGCTCAGGCGTGGCGATGAAGGTGTCGAAAAAGCACCCTTTTACAATTCTTACCACAAATTTGAAATCAATGCTCCGGGAATTGATTGGCAGATAGACAGTGATTCCATTGAAATCGGTAAAACACAAAAAGTCGGTACCAAGCGTGATGTTACGCTCGAATCCATTGCTTATTATGATGCCAATACCTATCGACGCTATCAAAATATTGCCAATTTTCACCCGCTTGCCAAGATACGGTCTTACGCCGGAGGCTACGATTCACCTTACATTGAAGGCGAAGACTTGGCGGCTTATATCAATTCCAATTATACCCTCGAAAGTATTATGCCCATGATTACCGAATTGGTCAAAGACGGTTTTATTGTCTATGACCCCGCTACCCAAATGGTGGAAGTCAAAGAAAAGGTTTTTCATTGGGTAGATGCACATACCAAAAAGGCAGATTATGATAATATTCGTATTTATTCCAATAATAAACGCAACACAAACGGTGTCCTCGATGTCAATACCAATACCATAAAAATGCGTGGTGTAAAAAATGTCATCCTCAGCGATTCCCAACTCGTCGTCATCAAACCCGCTGATGCTGAATTGATGATTAAAAAGAATCGGGATATGCAGTTTAATGGTCAGGTATTAGCAGGTTATGGTATATTTAAAGGTCGAAATTTTCAATTTAGTTATGAAGATTATGACATTGAAATGGACACCATTAATTCCTTTAGTATTCGCTATGCGGTGGGTAGAGATACCGATGGTACGCCACTCCTCAAAGGCGTGACCACACGAATCGAAGACATGACCGGACACCTGCAAATAGATGCGCCCGACAATAAATCGGGACGTATTGATGACCCCATTTATGCCTCATTTGTGTCGCGTTCTAAGGCGAGGGCTTATTACGACAGGCAGACCGGCTCCTACAATCGGGATAGCTTTTATTTTGAGATAGACCCCTTCACTTTCGATAGTCTCAATAGCTTCGATTCGCGTAGTATCGGCTTCGACGGCACGATGTACACCAATGGTATTTTTCCTGATTTTAAAGAACGATTGAAAATACAGCAAGACGATCAGTCATTGGGTTTTACCCACAAAACACCCCCCGGTGGTATGTCTATTTATACCAGAGACGGTGGCAATAGAGGTACCTATTCCAATGACATCAGGCTCAATAGCAATGGACTTTGGGGCAGTGGCAAAATTAGTTTTCTCAACTCCACCTTCCAATCTGATAAAATCAATTTTATGCCCGACTATGCGAAGGCACAAGCCAATACTTTCCGCATCGAAGGGCAGCCCTCCGGCATACAATTTCCTGCCGTAGAAGCCAATGATGTATTTGTAGATTGGGCACCTTATCAGGACAGTATGTATATACGGTCAGATGACAAACCTTTTAACTTTTTTAATAATGAAAAACAATTAAACGGCAATCTTGTGCTTACACCCAACGGACTTTACGGCTCGGGTAAACTGGATTGGGCGGATGCAGAAATGACCGCTGATAAATTGCTTTTTGGTTTTAATGGTGTAAAATCAGATACTGCCAATCTCAATATCAAAACGCTCAATGAAGGTATTGCAGAAGGTAAATTGGCTTTTAATACAGAGAATGTAAAAGCCGACCTCAATTTCAGTACACAGCGTGGTACTTTTCAGAGCAATTCGGAAGATATTGATACTGAAATGCCTTATAATCAATACCGTACATCTATGAATCGTTTTACATGGAATATGAAAAACGATGAAATTATTTTCTCTTCGAGAGACGGTAAAAAAGGTGAATTTTTATCCATCAATCCAGAGCAGGATTCACTGGGATTCAAGGCGGATAGTGCAACATATAGTTTTAAAAATAATACTTTGGATGTTGGTGGTGTAGAATCTATCAATGTCGGCGATGCCATTATTTATCCGCACAATGGATTTGTTGCGATACGCGAAGAAGCCGAAATGCAGCCGCTTGAACATGCTACGATTGTTGCCAACACGACTAATTTATATCACGAAATTATAGATGCAAATATAAAGATTGCAAGTAGGAACAGGTACGAGGGGTCGGGTTATTATATCTACGATGTGGGTGGTGTGGAACAAGAGATTTTTCTGGAAAATATTGCTGCAAAAAAGAAAAAGAAAAAAGAAGAATATGTAACGGCAGGCAGCGGTCCGGCAGGTATGGATAGTGAATTTTTGATTGATGATAAAATTCAATTTAAAGGTGGTGTCAAGTTGCGTGCCGATGCCAAAAATCTGATATTCAAGGGTTTGGCTAAGATAAATGCCGAACATGTCAAGCGTTCCGGTTGGTTTTCCATTCATAGCAAAGTGGATAAAGAAGATGTGGCAATTGCCTATCGTGATCCTGTTGATGAAGAAGGCGCAAAGTTACACGTTGGTTTGATGATGAATGTGGATTCTGCACATGTTTACCCTGCTGTGATGACCCCCGGCAAGTTGGGCAGAGATGTCAAAGTATTCAGTGCCGAAGGCGTACTGAAGCACGACAAAAAACGGCAGCAGTTTATGTTTGGCGATTCTTCACAAATTATACTCAACGAAAAACGAGGCAACAAACTCACCATAGATGAGACCGACGGAAAAGTGACCGCAGTGGGTAGTTTTAATTTTGACGAAGCATTCAAAGACAACATTCATATCAAGACCGCAGGCTTATGTGTATGGGAAGATAGCCTGACCCAATTCGATTTAATCGCAGGACTTGACATCCCGCTACCCAAAAAATTATTGGACATCCTCGCCGAAGACCTCTACGGATATGGCAATGACCTGCCCGATATTGATGTCAACGATGCCTATATCGAACACGCCCTTACCGAGTTTGTGGACGATGATAAAAAACTGGAAAAAGTCATGAGTAAATATAGGTCGGGCAAGGGCATAGACCTGCCCAAAGATTATGTCTATCCCTTCTTTTTCAGTAAATTACCTTTAAGGTGGAATAATAATACCTATTCTTTTACGAGTAAATTTATCGGTATCAGTGCCATCAATGGTAAGCCCGTAGAGAAAATCGTGAAGTGTTATTTTGAAATAAAATTACTCAATAGCATTCCTTCTTTCACGATGTACATTGATTCGCCGAGCGATGATTGGTACTACATTCATTACAAAAGCGGACAGATATTTACGCTCTCCTCCAATGAAGAATATTCAGCCGCTGTACTGGATACGAAAAAGAAAGAACGCATCAAAGCACCCACCGGTGAGTACCTCGACATTCTGCTTGCCAAACTGGAAGATGTGCGTTATTTTAGTGGTAAGATGAGGAATAATTAACAAGGTAGCGCGATACTTCCGGTTCGCGCTGCATTAGCTTTATTTGGCAAAGTCAATAATTTGCTGGTGTTTTACCTGATTATTTTGTGTATATTTGTCATTATGAAAGACGACAAAGACATCAAACAATTTTATAACAATCTCGAAACTATTGAGTACCTGACACCGGAGACGAGTGAGTTTTATGTGCCTTTGTATGAGCGCGATATTGAAAAAATCAGAGTGAAACTACTCTGGGGTAATGTAGAAAATAAAACAATATATGTTTCCGGTCAGACAGGCAGCGGTAAAACAACAGCATTGAATTTTTTACCCAACGATGAAATTTATGAGCAGTTTGTTGTCGAATATTTTTACGCCAATGATGTACTCGAATTAAATAATATTGATATTGTTGACATTCTTCTAATGTTGTGTTACAGGTTGGTAGGAGATTATGAAGAATTAAAACTACTACTTGGAGAACGCATCATAGAATTAGGTGAACGATTGAAAGGCAATCTTGAAACCAGCATACAAACCTCAAAAACTCAGGAAGGGGGTCTCAATATAGGTATCCTTCAACAATTCTCTGCCATTTTTGGAACCCGATTTAATGCAGGTGCAGACTACGGATTTAATCGCGAAAAAAAGGAAGTTACCCGAAAGGTACTGCGCCCCCAGATGAAGGAATTGTTGTCCTTGGTCAATGAAATTATACAAAAATATCTCGACAGAAAAGCTCCTGATAATCAGAAACAACTTCTCATCTTTTTTCACGACCTTAATCACATGAAAAACCCTGTATCAATCAGAAGTCTATTCATCGATAATCTTCATTATCTTGAGAGCATAGATGCCGCGAGTATCATCACCATTCCTGTGGGGCTTCGTGCTTTACCCTTGTTTTCTCCCGAAGTTGCTTTTCTTGGACTCAAAACACAAAAAAATCCGAATACACCGGAAAGTGACACTGAAAAACAATCTATTGAACGGAACAAGAACTTACTAAAAGCCGTTATACAAAGGCGAATACCGGCGGAAACAGACCTTATAGAAGATAAGGCATTGAATATGGCAATTACATATTCGGGGGGTATTATCCGGCAATTGATGGACATATTGCTTCAGGCAATTTTGGAAGCTAAAGTCAATAAAGATACGTACATTTACGAGCATCATGTAGCCAACAGCCTGTCGAATGTACGGGAAAAACTCACGCGCTCTTTGATGTTGAAAGACCGCATTGAATTACTTGATTTTATTCGACAAAATCATTCTTCTGATTCGGGCAATGAAGACTTGTTTATAGAAAGTGCCGCCGCCAATCAGATTATCGAATATAGAAACGATGACATCTGGTACGATGTCAATCCTTTGATTGAAAATACAGTTAAAACCTATGCCGCAAACCTTAGCAACAACGGTGAATGAATTGCTCTCCGTACAAGAGCAATTGCGTTATGAGGGCTTCATCAAAAGCATGGAACTCCTTGATATGGATGTACCTGCCTTAATGGTTGTAGGTGCAGACACACGCACTTTGCAAGATGCTGTATTTGAGGATATTAACGCACATATTTCCGATTACAAATTATATGAAAACCCACTGAATGATGATGATTTTCGACCCATTTTTCGTCAGCACTCAGATGTACCAATTATCCTTAGGTTTTGGGTGACGGATGCTGATGATATGTTGCTTACCGCCCGTCAACTTTTGCTTTTCCGGGATGAAATTGTCCGTCAAAATAATCGCATCATTATACTTGTCAATGAAGCCCTTTACGATATTATCATTAGCAAAACCTTTGATGTGATCGCTGCCGCAAGATTCGCCGGAACTTTCAAAAACCTTCAGGCACAAATGGACGCAGACTTTGCACCAAGCACGGAAAAATCGTGGAATGAGAAAAAGTATGAACGATTACTTGACGAGTGGAAGGAGTTGCAGAAAACGCCAGAGAAGAATTTGAGGACGCAGTTGAATGTGGGATATAAGTTAGGAGTTGTGACCTATGAGATGTCACGATTAAAAGAAGCTTTGAAGTATCATCAACAATTACTTGAACTTGCGGAAAAATTAGAAAATAAAACTGAACAAATTAATAACTTAGTAAGTATAGGTATTATACATAGTGACAAAGGTGATTTAAACCTTGCATTAGAGTATTTTGAGAAAGCTGCAAAAATTAATAAATTTACTATGTATGCAAGTGATTTGCTGCAACAAGCCACAATTGATACTAATATTGGTTTAATTTATCGTCGTAAAGGAGATATAGAAAATGCTTTAACCTATTTTGAGAATTCACTTGAAACATCAAGTAAATTAGGGAATTTCTATGGAGTAGGAACCCAACTCCTAAATATAGGAGCTTTGTACACGGATACAGGCAAAACAAATTTGGCTTTAAAATATTACAAAAAAGCATTAGAAATGTATAGACAAACCAGTTACTTGCACGGACAAGCAGAAACATTTAGGCATATTGGAATAATACATGCAAGAAATGGGCATCTGCAAGATGCCCTACAATACTATAATGATGCATTAAGTCTTTATAAAAAAGACGGAAGTCCCAATGGATTGAGTGATGTATTGAGTGATATTGCAGATTTGTATGCCAATAATGGAAATTTTGGCCTTGCATTAAGTTACATTAAGCAGGCATTAAATATTAACAAACATTCAAAAAGCAGACAATTAAGCATTTTAGGTGATATTTATTTAAAAAAAGGAGACTTTGATAATGCTTTAAAACATTATGAAACTGCATTAAAAATTAATATTTCATCCCAGAATCTTAGTGTCCAAGCTGTAAACATCTCTACCATTGGAATGGTAGAAGAAAATAGGGGTGAACTTGATAAAGCATTGAAGCACTATCAAGAAGCACTAAATATTTTCAAAAAGATAGGATTTCTCGGAAATGAAGCTAATTTAATATCTAAAATAGGTGGGATTCACCACAGTAAGGGGAATTTAGATAAAGCTTTTGAATACTATGGGAAAGCTTTAAATATTTATAAAAAGATAGGTGATGTTAAAGGAGAAGGATATCAATGGCTAGAAATAGGACAGTTGAATCGTAATACAGGAGATTTTCAAAATGCTCTTAGTAACTTGAATAAAGCCTTAAATATCTTTAAACAAGTAGATAGCTTGATGAATGAAGCAGTAACTCTGAATTCTATTGGTGTTTTATATGCAAGCCAAAACGACCCCAACCGCGCCCTATCCTACCTCCGCCAAGCCGACAACATCTACAAAAAAATCGGTGCAGAAAACCACCCAAATGCTATCAGTACCCGCGAACAAATCGCAGCCCTCGAAGCCGCACAAAAGTAAAAATTCACTCATCTTCAAATAGAGCGCAAATAAAAACCCCTCAAAATTCGTTTAATCTCCATCTCATCATATTTTTTCATTCAAACATAAACATGAAAAACATCCTATGCCTAATCGCTTTGTTCTTCATTTGAAAACTACGGATAAAAAAATAACTACCTATTCCAAGAAAGCCATTAGTTCCTCCAGTTTTTCTGGGGGGATGTCATGTTCTTTGAAGAACTGTTGAGCCAATTGCCAATGAGCGAGGACTATAAGCCCTTCCATGA
>CALIZI010000146.1 GCA_938028705.1 uncultured Saprospiraceae bacterium
TTCATCCATGTAGTTGACACTTTATACGATATTAATTTTGCACAAAGTATCATAAACCCGTTTGGTAAACTTTTCAAGTTTGCTAAACGTGGGCAGGGTACTAAAATTTGTAACTAGCTAAATATCAGTACATTGCTTCTCTGATAGCTATCGGAGACCAAACTTTTTGAAGTTTAGCAAACGGAGTATTTAAATTTTGTTTTGATTTTTAAAATCAGATTCCAAAAGTGTCAACTACTTTTATGATGTAGATGAACTTGTCGATACTTTTGATATGTTTTTGATATGTTTGTAGTGGCAGAATTAGAAGTGAATTTTAATATTAAAAAATAAATACGACAAATATGGCAGCAGGTGACTGGAAAGAACTCTATCTATCCGCTCAAACGGGTGATTTAGAATTGGTCAGATACCATATACAAATGGGTGTTGACCCTAATTACCAACACCCGGAATTTATGACTACTCCCTTAATTGCAAGCATCGAACACCAACACTTTGAAATAGCAGAATACTTATTGAAAAATGGAGCTGACCCTAGTATAAAAGAATATTTTGGTAATCATACTCCCCTGTCAATGGCAGAATCCACTAAAAATCAAAAATTAATAGATTTAGTGCAAGCCTATCTTTGATGAATAATTACGAATGGATTAAGCCTGACCATACTACTATATCGTGAATTAAGGTGGTTTGGAAAGGTAAAGCATTTCAAGAAACAGGATTGAACGAAAATTGTAAATACTTGCTTTTTGAATTTCTATTTGACCAATATACAGATCAAAAGAATAGGATGAAAGTGTAAAAATGGTATTATTACAAAAAAAGCCCATGCCACAAGGCATGAGCTTATATATTAATTGCTTAGTGAATGTCAAGAATTATTCAGCTGTTTTGGAACCGAATACGCGGCTGTAAGTCAAAGCGAGTGTTTCGGTGAACATGATGCCACGCTTGGTACCACGATAAGCATACGCACCATCGACCTCTCTCCAGTCAGAGGAAACAGGCTTGGTGTAGTCGTAGTAAGCACCTGTTCTGAGGGTAACGCCGATACCTTTGAAGATGTTGAAGGTAGTTGTTGTCAACCAATCAACAGTAGGGAGGTTGCGGTCTGCACCTGCACCATTGAGGTAATCGTAGTATAGGTTGAGTTCAGAGGAGAAAGATACTCTATCTTCGAGGAAGGTGTTATTGTATCCAACTCTTGCCAAAGCCCCTAATGCACGGGTGACGTTTTCGACAGCATCGTCCGGTATTAGATAATTGTTGGTAGCCGCGTCGAAAGTGACCAAGTCTCTGTCGTGCGGATTTCCGTTGAGTGACCCTAAGTATTCTACTGTACCGTCGTCTTTTCTGTTAATCGCACCAATTCGGGCGATGTCGTCATTAGCTACTACAACTAGTTTGAGTGCTGCCGGAGAGAAGAATAGTGAGAAGTTGGTGTTTGGTTTCCAATCAATACCCGGAGATAGTGTAATGGTAGCGGGGGCAAAGATATTGGAAAGCAAATTTTGGTCGTTGAGATTAGCAAAACCATCGCGAAGAGCCGGGTCAGTACCTTCAAATTCGTTGAGATAGTTGCCTAAATAGGTAGAAAGCAATTGGCTGACAAAACCGAAGTCTAGTGCAGCATACCATTTTTCGTCGGTAGTAATGGCATAACCCGGACGCGAGTTGAGGCGCAATTCGTCCAAAGATTTTTGGAAGGGTAAGTTACCTGTATTTCTACCTAAACGTTGGAAGTTCAACTGAAGTGAACCTGCATTATCCCAAAGGAAACGACCTGCTTTGTAGGTTGCCTGAAGGTTGCCTAAGCCACCAAATTTGAAACTGTTGTCACCTGCACCTGCGCGTGGTTGCCATACGGCTGCTTGGTCGAGTGTAAGTCCGAAGCCTGTACCAATAGTCCAACCTTCGTTATAGCCTTTGAGGGCATCTCGGTCTTTGAGCTCTTCTTTGTCTTTTACTTGTGCGAAAACGGTTGTTCCCATGAGCGCGACAGCTAGGAACATAAATAATAATTTTCTCATGTTTTAAATGTTTTAGTTAGCTAAGAATGGATATTTGTGATAGTTTATTTCCATTCTCAAATGGTTTAAAATTGTTAAATGGCAATTAATTTTTATATTTAGAAGGGGGCAAAATAAAACACACCTGAATATAAGCATCACTGCTTGTATTCAGGTGTGTGTGTAGTGTAGTATTTCTATACGTAGTTCGCGTTGAAAAGTTCGCTTAGAATTTTTCGACAGAACTTCCAGATAATTGTCCCATAGGAACAACTACTCTTGTATTATTTTCAGATTGTAGTGTCAATGAAGTAGCATCAATATCAACCACTTGACCTTTAGTACCGTTTACGCTGATTACGTCACCTTTTTGGAACTTGTTGCGGCTGTATAAACCACCAAGCAAGTTAGCCATTACGTCACGAGAAGCGAAACCGTATCCGATAGCAAAAGCTAAAACGATACCACCAAGAATCATAGTCAGGTTGTTGTTGAGGAAACTCATGTCAATACCTGCCTGACCTAATGCAGATAAAGCAATATTGATGAACAAGAAGTAGAAAACGATATTTGAAATAATATTACTTCCTGCAACGCCCATTGAATCCAAAGCTGTTTTGAGAATGTCTTTGATAAAGTTGGCAAACCAAAGACCAATAGCCAAGATAACCGCAGCTACCAATAATTTAGGTATGTAAGCTACCAATTGGTTGATAAGTGTAGAGATTTCTTCTACGCCCAATGCACCCGCAGCGGCAACCACGAAAGCCAAAAATACCATGTAGTAAACGACTTTGCTGATGATTCCACTAGGTACTATTTTTAGGTTGGACTTGCTGACAAGTTCTACTTCTTGCAATTTTTCGGCTAATACATCCACTTTAGCCATTTCAAGGGCTTTGCGAATAATACGAGCGATGATTTTTGCAATAAAGTAACCTACAATCAGTAGTACAAGTGCGCCAATGATACCCGGTAAAGCTTCTGCAAAGGTATTAAAGGTACTCGCTAATGCCCCTTTAGTAATTTCAATAAATTCCATCTTTCTTTTTAATTTTTATGTAATATAAATGGTTTGTTAAATGATAGTCATTTTTCAATGATAAATATTTCTATGGGTAAATTTTATGCTTTTGACGCTTAGTGGTATGAGAGGTCACAAAAGGCTATACGATATTTATAGCATCATTAAGTGCTTTATACAAGCTGTCGTTTAGGTATCGCCCGAAGTAGCATCTTCATCTTCATCTTCCGCTTCAAAACCGGACATAAACCCTGTCACGACTTCCGGTACTTTTCCAACATATAATACTGCTATATCCGCAACAAACCGAATAAATGTCATGCTGCTTTTTACTCCTTTTTCCACGTTTGGTGGTGCAGGTTCTTCCCTTTCTTCGGGGATTTGTTTAAATGTGTTCTTCTTACTCATAGCAATTATTTCATCTTTCATTGTTTAAGACGTTTATAGCTATCCATAGTAACATTCGTATATGAAAAAAAACGACTTAATTGTTTGTGGTTAAAATTTTAATAATTGAAAAAGGTTTTGCTTTGCAAAACCTTTTATCCAATAGAAGTTCAAATTGAGTTGGTAAAATTAGGTAAATCTAAAATCGCAGAAACGCTATTTATCAACAAAGGGAGATTTGCTACTGTATAAATGCTAATAAAAACCCAAGTGATATAACCATAGTGTCAAAATTCTCGTTATACAATTTTCTGACCTTATTCTTGGCTCGTTTGAGTTTCATTTTTATCGCACTTTCTGACTTGTCGAAAGCTTTACTAATATCTTTAATCGAGAGGTCTTCACGATATTTCATCAGCAAGACCATTTTATCTTCCGGCGGTATCTTATCCAAAATAAAGGCGAGACGCTCAATCTCCATTTCGAGGATTTCCTTTTCATCAAAATCTTCCTCTATCGGGTCTTTGCCTTCTTCTTCATCTGTCAAAATCGTTTTTTCTTTCTTCTTCCGGCGCAGATAATCTATACAATAGTTGTAGGTAATCGAATACACCCAAGTAGAAAATCTTGATTTCTTATTGAATTTGGCGAGGTTCAAAAATATTTTCAGGAAAACATCTTGAGCGGCATCTTGAGCGGCAGCTTCATTTTTGAGCAAGGAAAGGCATTTACTATATACCTTATCGGAATATCGCCCATACAACATACTGAAATGCTCTTGACTTTGGGAAGCCAAATATAAGTCAATGAGTTCGTCGTCGGGTATCTTTTTTGGTCGCGCAGTACTATTCAAGACTTTGATGTTTTAGACTTGCAAAATAAAAATACACTATAATAGACGTATTTCATTCCAATTAGTTACGTGAATACCAAATAACCAATAAAAAATTAATACCTATCGCCAAAAGTATCTCTTTTTATAGACATTTTTTATAATTAGATGATATTTTTTTAAAATAATTTAAATTTCTAATAATCAAATACTTATGATTTAATTTACACATTAATAAATGTTAAATTTTGTTAAAACATGGTAGTATGTATTGCATGGTACTATATTTCATCGTATATTTGCAGTATGAAAATTGAAAATGCAAAAATACAGATGCGAAAAGGAGTGCTTGAACTTTGCATATTATCCATCATAGCAGAAAAAGAAGCCTATCCTTCAGATATTATTGAGCGGCTGTGTGAGGCTAATATGAATGTGGTGCAAGGAACGATATATCCCTTATTGATGCGCCTCAAAAATGCGGGTATCTTGAATTATACATGGAAAGAATCCCGCTCCGGTCCGCCACGCAAATATTATCATTTGACGGATACAGGTGAGTTGTTTCTTGGCGAGTTGTCAGAGACTTGGCATACCCTCGTTCATGCAGTCAACGAATCCACTAAAAATTATAACAAAGGTTGACGGTCGGTAGCTTCACAGACATAAGGGGCAACCGTAAAAAAACAGTTTTTACGTTGGTCTGTGGACTATCGACCGGCAAGTTAAAATTCCAAAAAGCAAATTTCAAATTTTAATAAAATACATTGTAAAAGTTTTATTTACAATTATTTAAAAATAATAATATTTTTAAATAATTATAAACCTAATATCCAAATTCTTATTTAACATTTTTAAAAACAATACAATTAATGAATAAAGTATTTAATATCAATCTTGGCGGCTACCCATTTGTGATAGACGACATTGCTTACAACAAACTTGACGAATATTTGGAAAGTTTGGAGGAGTATTTCAGTGACTCGGAGGGCTGCGAAGAAATCGTATCGGACATAGAATCGCGTATGGCTGAACTATTCAAAGAGCGATTAAAACGCCGCAAAGTGGTCTCCATGAAAGACCTCAATGAGGTCATTGACATCATGGGCAGACCCGAACAATTTGAAGAAGACGGTACGCATGCTGCGTCGGGTGCAGCGGCTTCCGGCAGAAACAAATTTGACATTCGTACAGGTAAACGCCTTTATAGGAATCCTGATGATAAAGTCTTGGCAGGTATATGTTCGGGTTTGAGTGCCTACTTGGGTATCGAAGATCCGATTTGGATACGCTTGGTCTTTGTGCTGGCTTTTTTCGGATTTGGTGCAGGTGTGATACCTTATATTATTTTATGGATAGTCGTTCCCGAAGCATTGACTTCGGGCGACAGACTATCTATGCGCGGTGAAGCTGCCAATGTTTCTAACATTGCCCGTACAGTAGAGGAAGAACTCCAAAATTTGGGGCAGAAAATCAGTAATCAATTCAAGAAGAAATAACAAGGTATAATGAGTGAATGAGTGAATTTTGAATGAGTGAATAATCTCTGTAAAAACCATGAACCATGAACCATGAACTGACAACTATGAACTAATTTATAAATACAAACACACGCAACACTATGAAATCTGACAAGGTTAATTCCAAAGTACCTATCCTCATATTATTTATGCTTTCATCGGCGGCGTTTTTATTTCTGAACACCCGACCCGTTGAGCCAATAACAACTCCTACAACATACTCCACATTTAAAGGGAATTTTAATGCCAATGACCCGATTCATCAAGCCATTGAATTTGTACATGAGATGATAGAATCCCTACATTTTGAACCGCAAGATGAGAAGGCTTCTGAACGTCAACCTATACAACAACGGTATCATGTAAATAAGTCAGGGTATTGTTGTGTTGTAGTAATTTTTTGATATATGACATTATGGAGGTCAGTCATTCGTTTATGGTTGAGTCTATCTAAGATATATGCATAAGCGTTTATGCCTAACTTTTTACAAGTT
>CALIZI010000147.1 GCA_938028705.1 uncultured Saprospiraceae bacterium
CCCCTTTGGAGGGGGTTGGGGGGTGGAAAAACAGTCGAAAATCCACCCCCCCAGCCCCCTCCAAAGGGGGAGATAGTTCTCGCTCCAATTTTAGTTCTAATTTTTAATTTCATATTAATTTGATAATGAATTAAATATGAATTATAAAAAACCGTTGTTCAGTAGAATAGTAATAAACTAATTTTCAATAGAATAAAAATACTTTGTTGCCTGACATTTTAAAAATGTCCGCCAACTTATCCATTTCCAAAAATGTGAGGTCTTGATAGATTTTGAAAATGTTCGACGAGATTACATTTGTATTTTAGTTTAAAAATCAGACAATTACAAAATTATTTTTTAATAATAATAAAAACATTTTACAAAAATAATTTAAACACAATAAAAAAACACGTATTAATTACTTTAAATTATTTTTATTTAAATTTTGTAATAAACTAATTTTCAATAGAATAAAAATACTTTGTTGCCTGACATTTTAAAAATGTCCGCCAACTTATCCATTTCCAAAGATGTGGGGTATTGATAGATTTTGAAAATGTCAGACGAATTAGGCTCACCTTCCAATTTAAATTACATCACCAACGCAATCCATTACAATCAGGAATCTTGATTTTTTTGAAAAATAAACGTCAAAACTTCACCTGCAAATTCACCCCAAAACTCCGCACTCCGGGCAATGCCCCAAATTCAATTCCTTGCTTCGCATCCCGCTTCGAGACAATCGCTTCGGGATTATACCGATTGGGTAAGGCAGAATATAAATATATTAAATTTTTCCCGATAAATGCAATTCGCAAACCTTTAATCGGCGCATTGTCCAGTTTTTTTGTGGGAATAGAATAGCCAAACGACAACTCCCGCAATTTCAAAAACGAACCATCCAAAACATTCGCTGCATGTGGCTGACTGCGCCACTGTGTATGCGCGGGAACGATAATGTCATTTGTTTCATAAGCCGTCACATTGCCCTCACTGTCAATGACTTCCTTCACGCCTTCGAGTATAATGCCGTCATCACGCATATTGCCTGCATCGTCTGTCCAAGTGAGTCCGCCATTGGCAGCATCGCGGTTGGCGAGGGTTTCGGGGGCTTGTCCGAAGCGTTCCGCCCAATCTTTTGTACCCCAATAGGCATCAAAGCCAAAAGTGCCGTCGAGTAGGAAGGTCAAACGGAAATTTTTATAGGTCAAAGTATTCGTCAGTCCGGCAGTGAGGTCGGGCTGTACATTGCCTACGGGAACGATTTCATCTGTCTGTTGCCAAGTGCCATCGGGGTTGATAATGCGTTGACCATCAGGCGCGAGTGCGTAATCGTTATTGAGAATCTGCCCGTAAGCCTCGCCCACGACTGCCTGAATTTCTGCCCAAACATACTCCGTTCCCGGCGCGAAACGTCCCAAAGAAACGCGGTCAGTTTCATCGGAAATTCGGAGGACTTTATTTCGATTATGCGCCAAATTTAGCCGTCCATCCCAAGAGAAATCCGACGTGTTGACGGGATTGTACAGCACACTCAACTCCACACCACGATTACGAATTTCAGCCGAATTGAGCCGTATAGACGAAAAGCCCGAACTCAAAGGCAAAGGCGCGATAATACTCTGTTTGCTCGCGTTGGATTGATAGACCGTCAGTTCCAAACCCAATTTGTTATCCCATAAAAAAACATCTGTACCGAGTTCAATTTCATTGAGTTGTGAAGGTTGAAGGTCGTTGGTGGGCGGTACAGTATTTGGGTCGCCGAGTAGGGCAGAGTACTGACCAAGACGGGTAGCTTCTGCAAAAGTCGGCGCAATCACATAAGGCGATTCGTCGGTACGAACTTGCGCCCACGATGCCCGTACAACAGCTTTATTAATCGCTTCGGGCAGTTGAAAAGCCTCATGCAACACCCAACTCGTATTGACCGAAGGATAGAAATAATTATTATTGTCGAGTGGTAATGTGGACGACCAATCCATACGACCCGTAAATTGTATATTTAAATAATTTTTATAAGAAAAATCAGCCAAACCAAATGCCGAGCGAATCGTTTTTCGGAAAATTTCCTGATTCAAACCCAAGCCTGCAAAATCGCTAATCACATCAATATTGACCGACGAAATATGGAAGATATTTTCTTTCGTCAAACCATTATTTCCTGTCGAATAACTCAAAAATTCATCGCGTTGCGACCATTCGCTCGCGCCTGCCGTAGCGGTCAGCGTAAAGTCCGTATTTATTTTTTTATTAAAGGTCAAAATGCCTTCATAATTCGTCTGTCGGAACAGCCCGCGACCTGTATCATAGCGTCCGGTGAATGAGCCGGCTTGGTCTTTGGTCACTCGAAATTCGCGGCTACGTGCGTCCATATCCATGCCCGTCCGCACTACGAATTTTAAGTCATCTGTAATCTCATAATTCACCGTAAAACCACCCACCAAACGGTCAGAACGGTCATTGATTCTGTTCTCCAAAACCTCTTTATAATACCGCCAACCACGGAAGCCAATGTCCACAAATTGCGCTCCGGCATCGCCTTGTCGGAAGTTGCGGAGTACATCGGGGCGCGTACTTCTATTCCAATTGTAGAGCCAATTTTTGCCGATAGAAGATTCGCTATTACCAAGTACGAGTGGGTTTTGATTTTCGTTTTTAGAATAGGTCGCGCTTAACTCAACACTCAAATTATCAGCTAAATACGTATTCGTTTTTGTATTTACACTAAATCGTCGTAAAAAAGAATTGGGTACAATCCGGTTGGTATTTGCATAGCTAAATCCACCTCTGAATTTGGTGCGTTCACTACTTGATGAAAAGGAAACGGAGGTGTTTTGTTGCGTACCGTTTTGAAGTGGGTCGCGGAGGTTGTTGGCTTGGGATTCGTAAGGCTTTACGGTGCCATCTTCCCAATGCACGGGCTGCCCCATCATACGCGGTCCCCAACTACTTCCCGAACCCCAAAAGTTGACGTATTGACGATTGAAAGTACCGTCGCCGTTGTCGTTCAAATCAAGCCACGCGCCCGCTTCGCCTTGTCCGTATTCGTTTTGCACTTCGCGGAAACGGAAGGCTTGGTCTATCACAAAAGAGCTATTGACCGACACGCCCAAACCCTTTCCTGAACGTCCCTTTTTTGTGGTGATAATGATAACGCCATTCGCGCCGCGAGACCCATATAGCGAGGCGGCAGTGATGCCTTTTAAGACGCTGATATTTTCGATGTCGTCGGGGTTGAGGTCTTCGAGTCCGTTGCCAAAATCTTGTCCGCCCAAGCCGAAAAATTCCTGTTCTTCAAATGCCGAAATCGACGAATTAATCGGAATGCCATCGACCACAATCAGCGGCGCATTATCCTGATTGACAAAACGAATCCCCCGCAAATTTATCTTGGACGAACTCCCCGGCACGGGCGCAGCACTCACCTGCAAACCCGCGATTTTGCCCGACAGCGCATTGGCAATATTCAACTCTTGCGCCTGTACCAATTCTACCGCATCCACCTCACCAACGGCGTAGCCGACCCTATCTTTTTCGCGCTCAATACTCAATGCGGTTACGACGACTTCTTTCAACGCTTCGCCTTCGGACATCGCTATATCAATAGCGGTTTGGTTGCCGATTGCGATAGTTTGTGTGGCAAATCCTAAGTAGGAAAATTCTAATGTATCAGTAGGGGAGGCGGCGAGGCTGTATTTGCCGTCGAAGTCTGTGGTGGTGCCTTTTGTGGTGTTTTTTATGGCTATTGTCGCGCCGATTAAGGGGAAACCGTCTGCGGCGGAGGTGACTGTTCCTGTGATTTGTTGTTGGGCGAATAGTCCGGTTGATATTAGAAGGAAGGTGTATGTGAGTAGCTTTTGCATTTTGTTTTATTTTGGGGGCTAAGATAAGGAATTTGTGGGGTTGGGGTATTGGTTTTATTAGAGTAATTGCTTGGATTTTCATACGAAATACCTATTTAGTCGCAGCCTCAATTATCTTGATTTCCTTTTTGGTCAAACCGTATAAATCATATACCATTTGGTCTATTTCGGCTTCTAATTTGCTCGTATCTGCCTGCGGGTCTTCCCGCTTGAGGGTGAGGATTTGGGTGACTTTTTGGGTGAGTTCTTGGTTGTCAGAACAATCTACAACCGGAAAATCTTTAAAATACCTATAGCTCGGTTCATAAAATCCTCCACGTAATTTTGGCAAGATATTTTCAAACAAAAAATAATACAAACGGCTATTCAGTAAACCGATTAAATTCTTATTTTCATTTGAAATCATATAACATCTCTGATTTATGTAGTTAGAATTTTCATCAATTGAGAACTCCGGACGTTTGCAAATATTAGGATAAATAACTTTTTCTTTTTCAAATTCTTCGTAATAATCACAAGCCCTCAACTCCCACCAATAATCTCCTTTATCCAATCTTATTTTAGCCTTACTTTCAGATTTATTTAAAAACTTACATATTGCAGGATATTTTAATTTTAATTGCGTAAATGCCTTATTTTCAGATAAATTGCCAAACCAATTTTTTGTAATACCTTTTGGAAATAAAATCAAATATTTGTCGGGCTGTGGTTGTTGATAACGCTTGATGTCACGTCCTGCGAGAAATGGTTTGATAATTTCTGCGCTTTTTTCATCAGCTTTAATGAGTCGGTTTTTAGTTTTTTCATCAATGACAAATGCTTCGTTCAAACCGGTCAAAACTCCTCTGAAAATTTTATCATTGACATATTCTCCAAGTGTTTTTTTACCGCTTTTTATTTTTTCGAGTAAATTAAAAACCTTTTCATCAATCAAAATCCAACTATCATCATGGAGTTGTTTCGTCTTGATTTGAAAACTTTTTTCAGCAATATATTCATGTAAATTTTTAAAGCCCAAGGTGTGTACATTACATGCGCGTACATTGGTTTGGGATGGTTTATTTTTAATAATAATGATAGACGGATAAGTGGTGGCTTCTTCAAAAACAGGTAAATCTCCGAAATCAATTATCTCTACTACTTGTTTGTTTTTCATCCATTTACGAAGGTTTTTGCCATAACCGGCACGCATCCATTTATTAGCCGTAATAAAACTGAACATACCGTCTTTATTGAGATTATTAAGTCCTAATTCAAAGAAATAAACAAAAATATCAGCTGTACCCTGATAAGTTGTATAGCGTTTTTCAAGATGTGGTTTGAGTGCTTTGATTTCTTCATGTCTGATATAAGGCGGATTCCCGATAATCAAATCAAAACCAACAAATTCCCCGTTGGCATCCAATACTTCAGGAAATTCAAACCGCCATTCAAAAGCTTCCTGATAAATTTTACTGGATTCAATGTCTTGTTTTTGCTGTTCGAGTTCGGCAAGTTCTTTTTTCTTTTTCTCAATACCGTTGGGTTTTCTCGGCTTGCCATTGGTGAAAAGGTCGGGGTTTTCGAGGAGGAGAATTTCGCCACGCAGTTTACTCATTTTTTTGCGTAAAGGGTCGCGGCTGGCAAGGGTGGTTTGGAATTGGTCTTTGATTTCATCAAGAAAACTTTGGAGTTTTTGTTTGGCTTCTGCGTCACGAGTGCTACGGTAAGCGGCTACGGTGTTTTTATACGTCTGAATATTGTATTTTTGTTTCTTAAATACATCTGCCAAATTTTCATCTAATGAAAATCGACTAATCAAGCTATTCCCACACTTGATGTTGATGTCAATATTAGGAAGCGTTTCAAGATTTCGATAGTTGGATGCTTGGGTATAAAAAGCATTTTTGAGCAATTCAATCCATAGGCGCAAGCGGCAGATTTTCACCGAATTAGGGTTGATGTCCACACCAAATAGGCAGTTTTCTATGATGGTTTGTTTTTCGCGGAAAAGAGCTTCTTGAAGCGTCTGTTTGACTGGTATAATATTACTTTTTTGATTAAGGTAATAGCTAAAGAGAGTATTGTCCTCGTCGTTGACTTGGAGTTCGTCATTTTCGATACTGATGTAGCATTTAACGCGGTTGCCTTCGGGGTCAAGGATAACACCGAGTTCGGCTTTGAGGGCAATAATTTCATTGAGTGCTGAGACGAGGAAGTGTCCTGACCCCACCGCAGGGTCACAAATCGTGAGCGTATTGATGGTTTCATTAACGGCTTTTCGGTCAGTGCGACTGTTGATTTTGTCTTTGACTTCGCAGAGGTCTATACAATTCCAACCAAGTTGATTATTGATTTTTTGAAGGGCGGCAGGGCGAATGGTCTCACGACACATATACATAGTCACAAAGCCGGGCGTGTAAAAAGAGCCTTCTTTATAACCGTTGATTTTCTCGAAAATAAGACCGAGTACTGCCGCATTGATGAGGGGTTTGTCTTCTTTGCGGATGAGTTCTTGCTTGCCCACTGCACCAAAATCGTAGGCATCCAGAAAACGCAGGAGATATTCAAAGGTAGGGCATTTACCGTCCGGAAAGCGGTCTTTGAGTTTGGTTTTGGAATAGACAGCGAGTTCGTAATGGTCTTTGAGACTTGAAATATGAACGGTTTTTCGCTCCAATGGCGTAGGGTCAAATAGCGAACTATTGAGATAAGGAATGTGGTCATATTGTTTTTTGATGTGTGCTTCGCGGTTTTGCGGCTGTACGGCAAGGACTTGAAAAAAGAGGGTTTTGAGATGGTCGAAACCTCGTATCTTATGGTGTGTCAAAAATTTGTATTCATCTTTTTGATTGTTGTATTGATAAAGTTGAGATTCGAGCAATTTGAGAAACAAAATGCGATTGACCCAAGTAAGGCAGAGTTCGAGCGCGATTTCAAATTGCTCCTCTTCATTGCGGGTGATGCCTTCGGCTTTGAGTTCGCTAATCGTATTTTCGAGCATAGAGGCGTATTCGCGCTCGGCTTCGGGTTTGCGTTTGATAAGTTTTTTACCATTGACCTTTACCTCTTTCAAGCCCATGATGTGGAGGAGTTCGTGGTAAAAATCTTTGTTGAGCGTATTGCTGTCGTTGACGATGTTTTGTTTGAGTAATAATTGCGGACTGAAAATATAACACAATTGCGCCAAACGGGTACGTGCCTCAAAATCGTCGGGTTTGTCGGCTAAGGTGTCTAGGTGTTTGCGGTAGTCATTCAGGCGAATGTGGTAGCCGGAGATTTGTTTGTCACTTTGAGCCATTTTTTCGGCGATAAATTCATATATATGTTTGGTCGTGACATCATTGCGATTTCCGGCTTTCCATGCTTCAAATTCGTTGGAGTAGCTTTTATTATCCCGAATAAATAAGCGCGTAAATTCCTGTGCATCAAAAACAAAAAACTCCTCTAAATTGCTGATAATGATGTGTTTGGATTCGTTATTTTTATTTTCAATTTTATCATATAAAAAATATAAAACGGATTCGTGGAAGGCTTTGCGATTGAGATTATCGGGGGCTATCATTTCGGAGGTGTTGGTCGGGGCTTTCACTTCGATGTGTACCCCGGCTTTGGATTTTCGGGTTTTTCCCAAGTAAATCACCATGTCAATCCCGCTACCGCCTTTGATGCCTTGCGAACTGACTTCGTTTTTGCGCTCGAAAATATGATTGAAAAATTGAGCAAGATTATTTTTGAGGTCTTCCTCATTGCCACCTGCATCAATTTTTTCAAAATAAATTGCCAATGCCTCCTTAAATCGGTCAAATTCATCTTGGGTAACAGGTTGTAGCGGTAATTTTTTTTTGTCGAATTGCATGGTGTCTTCGTTCATTTGTTTGAAACAAAAACAAATGTACAAAAAAGATGAATAACGGTTTGTTTGGGTGGTTGAAAAGGAGGTAATTTTCCATAATTATCAAATTATATTTGGCTGTAAGTACACGAAAATAGATAGATACAGCCAAATAAAAAGATATGACACCATTCATAGGAAGAGAAAAAGAACTGTCGCGATTACGTATAATTTTGGAGAAACGAAAGGCGCACAAATTGACTTGCTGATTGACCGTAGAGATGAAGTGATTAATTTATGTGAAATGAAATTTTCGACCACACCATTCGCTATCAATAAATCGTATGCAGCAAATTTGAATAACAAAATTCAAGTCTTCAAAGAGGAGGTAAAAAATCGAAAAGCCGTACATTTAACGATGATTACGACCTTTGGAGTGAAGCAAAATAGCTATTCACACATAGTACACCGCGACCTGACTATGGATATATTATTTGACTAATATTTTATGAAAAAAAATATAAACGATATTTATACAATTAGTTACCAATATTCGACAACTCTACCAATTTTGTGATAGTCTTCCAATTACGTGTCGTGGCTTGCACCTTTAATTTGGATTCAAAAAAGTTGTTCGTAAATTTTATCCTGCCATACCCGTCGGGGCAAAACAGATAAATCAACTTATTCTTTATTTCAAATTCGTCAGCCTTGTGTTTAATATCTTTAATGGAGTCAACTCGCTCATTATCAGGTGTTTGTTTAAGGATGGTAACGTGTAATTTTGTAATGTCTTCATTTCTTTTTGTGAGAAAAGGGTTATTGGAAAAAATGTTTTGTAATTCATCCATTGTTAGTGCCAAGACCGGAATATCATAGCCAAAAGTCTCCATGATTTGGGTCTTTATCCGCTCTTCTAATGTCGAATTTGGTGTTTCCGCACATTCAAAAATGATATTACCGCTCTGAATATAGGTCTGAACGTCAGCGAAATTCATGGCTTCAAGCATAGCCCGAAGGTCTGCCATTTTCAGTTTATTTTTCCCACCGACATTGATACCGCGAAGCAAAACTATGTATTTCATAAATAATGATTAATGTTTGTCACACTCTACTCGTCACTCTCTACTCACTACTCTCTACTCACTACTCGTCACTCTCAAACTCTCTACTTCAAATACATTTTAGCATATTTTGCAATATATTTTCCTAAAATATCGAACTCTAAATTGACGGTATCATTGGGTTGGAGGGTGTGGAAAGTCGTATGTTCGTAAGTAAAAGGGATGATAGCTACCGAAAAAATATCATCTTTGGGTGCTACGACGGTCAGGCTGACACCATTGATGCAGATTGAGCCTTTATCTACCAATAAATGCTCTTCCGTTGGTGTATATTTGAACGAATAATACCAACTGCCATCCGCCTCTTTTACGGAAATACATTGGGCAGTTATATCGACATGACCTTGTACGATGTGTCCGTCGAGACGGGCATTGGCAAGCATGGCACGTTCAAGGTTGAGCGTGTTGCCTTGTGTCAATTTACCGAGATTGGTGCGTTGCATGGTCTCCAATATTGCGGTCACAACATGGGTATCTGCTTCCTGTGCCACCACCGTCAGACACACGCCATTATGCGCTACACTTTGGTCAATTTTTAATTCGTGAGAGATAGATGACTGTATCGTAAAGTGATAATTTTCACCTTCTTGTTCTACCTTTCTGACCGTACCAAGTGCTTCTATAATTCCTGTAAACATAATACATTGGGAAATGTAAAATGTAGAATGTAAAATAATAAATGTAAAAGTGTCGATAGTATGTGGTCAAAGCAGTTTTATATTTTTATTTATAAAAAATAAAAAATATATATTATATAATTTTTACATTTTAAATTTATTATTTTACATTTTACATTATCTAATAATATGAATAAATCCGCTCAAACCTTTGTCTCTTTGTACCGTACCATTTAAGCGTTGTTCAAAGATTTCGCAGCCATAATAATAGACTCCGGCGGCAAGTTTTTCGCCTTTCAAGTTGGTGCCATCCCAATTGATGTCCGGGTCATTTGTCTGAAAAACCAAGCCGCCCCAACGATTGTGAATTTTAATATCAATACTTTCGATAAAGCG
The DNA here is from genome assembly GCA_938028705.1 of uncultured Saprospiraceae bacterium. Taxonomy (GTDB): domain Bacteria; phylum Bacteroidota; class Bacteroidia; order Chitinophagales; family Saprospiraceae; genus JAHDEO01. The sequence goes on from CALIZI010000147.1 coordinate 9,797, forward strand.
ATACGGGAATGGCGTAAAGAGGTCATTTTTACCGTCGTCGTTGGGTGTAAATACATTGGGCAGGGTATAAACCGGACAATTATCCACACAAGCGATATTGCTCATAATACTCTCATTACCAACGGAATCTATCGCCGTAACGGTATAACATCCAGCAATGGATAAGCCGGGCGTATGGGTATAGGTGGTATCTTCGGCATTGGTGTGCGTTTCAATCAATTCAAACTCACTGCCATCCATAGGAGCATAAAAAATATTATAACCAACGACATCATCTGCACAGCTATTATTCGGATTATTCCAAGTCAAAAAATTCTGAAAAGTCTCTGCCGCACGCGAAGCATCTGCCGTAGGGCAATCATTGACAACGGCGAGTACGGGCGCACAAGGCGGTATCGTATCTATCGGTTCGCTGCATACTTCCTGCGAATTATTGTATAGCGGATCGAGGATACCCGGAATGGCATACGTACCTTTGCTGCGGATGTAATAACAGTATTCGACATAGTTTTCCAAACCCTCATCGATGTATTCCTGTTCAGTCGTCACGTCTATGGAATCGAACTGCATGGTCGCATCATTGAGCCGAAAAATAGTGTATTCCTCATTCATCCAAGGCACAACCTCCTCCCAGGTCAAGGTATTCATCCGGTCGGAAGCAGCGATAGAAAGATAGACGGACGATGCCGCTTCACTTACACCGAGTGAGTCATCATTTTCCACAAAAAATCCTATCTGATACGTATAAGGATTTTCTACCGTATTTAAATTATTATCAATATAAAAAGTATCATTGGCTTGCCAAAAAGCATTAGCGGTAGCAGTGTAAATCAACTCTGGCGTAGCAAGATTGAAGCCTTCCGAGCGGTATAATTTGTACAAATAAGGCGGTCCGTTTTGAAGCGTATCAAGGTCATCGGCATTGGGCTTCGACCAACGGATTTCCATAGTGCCTGTGGCAGCATCGGTGGTCTCTACGCTTACATTTGTAATAATGGGCAGGTCGCGGCTGAGTTGCACACAAGCAGCTTCGGAGGGGCGACTTTCTACGAAATTAAAGGGAAAACCAGCGTTATTAATTTCAGAAAAATCAGCAAGTACACGATAGCAATAACAACGTCCGCGTTCTACCGAATCATCTGTAAAACAGAAAGTTGTGTCGGTCAGTGCGACATTTATACTATCCATAATTTCGATGTAGCCCGAACCTGCCAAACCCGTTGTGCAAGAATCCGGCTCGAAAGTGCCGTCACAATCGCGTCGCCAAACGGAGAAGCCCCGGAAGCGTTCTTCGGGCATTTCGCAGAGGTAAGGCGAAGTCCAACAAACCTCCACTTCACCGCTACTACCTTCAACGGTCACGTTCTCCGGTGCTGGTGCGACGACTTTAATTCTGACCGTCTGTTGTGTAGAAAGTGTTACCGAATCGCCCATAGGCAAGGTATAATTATCTTCGGCTTTGAAAACGACTTGATAATATTGGTCGCGGATGTGGTCGCAGGTGGTTGCCCAGAAAAAAGTGGCGGTATCGGGTGGCGGTACATAGCCCGTATTGCCCAAGATCACTGCCGGACTTATGGGGTCTATAAAAGGTCCGCCGGTATAGGTAAGCTTGACCAATTGACCGCTATCGGGGTCGGTATAAATAACATCAAATTGTAAAGTGTCTCCGGCAGTAACGCAATATTCGCGCTCCGTTTCTATCTCCGGTGGGTTGTTGTCCTCATCCAAAATCGTAATCTGTATATCCCGAATCATGCAGCTAATCAACTGCCCGTTACGGTATTCATTGATGAGAAAAGCCACATTGTATTCGCCCTCGCGTTGAGGGCTATCCCACCGAAATTCTCCGGTTTGTTCGTCCAGATAGATTTGATTGTTGATGCCGGGTTCTATTTCGTTGGGATACATATATAAGTCAACTACTGTATTTGTATCTTGCAGTGGCACAATGAGTTCGTAGGCAAGGCTATCGCCATCAATATCGTAAGCATTAGGATTGTGGACAAAAGGTACACCGACATTTCCGTTGTCTATCGGCGGTTGGAGTAGGGTAGGGGTGTTGTTGGTGCCTTGAAATTGGGGATTGAGAATGACGAGTTTTGTGCTGAGGTGAAAAGGGATTTGGTCGGAATTGGGATAGTTGACATTAAGGATGTCGGCATTGCGATTGGGGTCGGTCATGGAGATATAATAGGTAAATCTGCCCGGATAAGTGTGTGTAGCAATGTACTGATTGAACTTGATATTGTTGGGCAGTGCCTCGCCTTGCGGAATGCCGCCGACCAAAGGACCATTGATACGATAGACGTACTCGCAAACTCCATCGCCCCAACACAATTCAAGGCTATCGCGGTCTGCCGGAATACTGCTTGTCTTGGTATAAGTCGTGATGGTAGCGCGAAAAGTGAGGTCGTCAATTTGCTCGTAAGTAATCTCTCCCGCACGATTATGGGTAGCATAAACGCGGACGGATGTGATTGTAAATAATATTAAATATATATATAAAATTCGTTTCATAGAGCGGTCATACTTTTGGCTATCGCAAATTTACATTTATTTTTATAAAACGATGCAGGGATGCGAATAGTTGTGTGGGGTTTTGGGATAGGTTTAATTTTTACACCAAAAATCGACAAGTTTATCTAAAGTATAAAAGTAGTTGATAGTTTTTTGAGTTGTAATAGAGGCTTCAAATTGAGTAATCACGCAGAGAACGCAGAGTTCGCAGAGATTGGATGATTAGCCCTCTGCGTGAAAAAGTGTCAACTACTTCGATAAACATGTCCAAAAATCCTTCGTAAAAATGAGCGAAATTCATTTTTTTATCACTTTTTTAAGAATAAGTTTCACTTTTTTGATAATAATTTGTAACTTTGTAGTCGGTTAATCAGGTAATTAGTTGAACAGATAAACAGGTGGTTGATACATAATCACTTTTTAATGAATTAAAATTATTTTATAATATTTTATTTATTAAAAATAAATAATTTATAAATTTCATTTATTTTATAAATATAAAAAATATATTAATGAAATTAATAATAAGATTACCTGATAAGCCGATATACTAATTAATTTGACAATGTCATGTTCGATTTTTATTTAATATAGTTGGCATTTTGCTCTTGAATTTGGGCTAAAACTCGTCAGACATTTTCAAAATTCACCGATGATGTCATATTTTTCCTGCAAAGTTTAAATGTCTGACGAGTTTTAGCCCAAATTCGGAAAAA
>CALIZI010000148.1 GCA_938028705.1 uncultured Saprospiraceae bacterium
AAATGGTGTATATGATTGTGATGTAGTGATACCAAACTACGAAGATGAATTTATTGGTGGAGCAGCGAATCCACTATATACCGGAGCAGACAATTGTGATGTAATGGTCACACAAGACCCTGCACCGGGAACAGTATTTGACGACGGTGGTGTCTGTAACGATCCGATTACGGTAACAGTAACAGCTACTGACAGTGCGGGTAACAGTGCAGTCGGTACAGCCACGGTTACATTAAATGATGATGTAGATCCACTCATTACTTGTCCTGCTGATATTGATATGACAGGAGCTTGTGAAGGAGCGGAAGTAACTATACCTGTACCAGTCTATGTAGAGCCAACGCTTGATGGAGCCGGTAATCCGATTGCTCCTACCAATCCTGACGACGCATCTACGGGTGCATACACGGATGATTGTGATTGTGTAGTTCTTAGCGGACCTACCAACGACAATGGTGTAACACTTGATGCTAATAATACGGGTACTTTCCCTGTTGGAGTGACTACGCTGACTTATACAGCTACTGATGCTGCAGGTAACACTGCGACTTGTACATTTACAGTAACAGTAGGTGACCCAGATCCAGTGATTGTATGTAATGGTTCGGATGCAGCAAGTGCAACTTATGATGCCAATGAAAATTGCGAAGCACCTCATACTTGGCCCTCACCGACACTTGAGGCATGTGATTCAAGTACACCATTATCGGCTACTTGTGAATATCCTGACGGTACGTCCGGTCCTTGTGCTTCCGGTGATATGTTCCCTCTTGGAACTACAGATATCACTTATCCAAGTGCGCCACAATGTAATTTGACTGTAACAGTGGAAGACACACCACCTACATTCAATGCAGAAGATGCCGTTATTCCTACCAGCGATAATGATGTGTATGATTGCGGTGTAGCAGTACCAAATTATGTAGATCCAAGCAGTCCTTATTGGATTAATTTGGAAGATGACTGTGGAGCTGTTGCAGAGCAAGATCCTGCTCCGGGTACAGTATTCGGTACTTGCCATGAAGATACACAAGATGTAGTTATTACTATATATGATGATCATGACGGTGACGGAGTAGCTGATAATGATACTCCGGTTGGTACTCAAACCGTTACAGTAACGTTAATAGATGACGTAGATCCATTGATTGTATGTCCACCTGATGTAGTGATTGAAACTGACGATTGCGAAGGCGCAGATTATACTGCACTTCCATTCAATTTAGTTGAAGAAACATTGGATGCTGATGGTAATCCACTTCCATTAGCCCCATATACCTATGCTGATGATTGTAGCACAGCTCCCGGCTGTCTGACAACCGGTTTTATGATTGATAATGAAGTTACGCTAAGTGACGGCGATTCCGGTACGGGGCTATTCCCTGGAGGAACGACTACACTTACTTATACAGTAACAGACGGTGCAGGCAATACAGCTACATGTACTTATACTGTAACGGTTATCATTAATGAAGAATATACTATCAACTGTCCAAGCAATATCAAAGTTGCTAACGATCCGGGTGAATGTGGAGCTGATGTATCTTGGAATCCACCGGTTGTAATTGGAACTTGTGGAGGCTCAGGTGCGGATAATGCACCACCTACATCTTGTGAATATCCTGACGGTACAACAGGTCCTTGTGGTATCGGTAGCTTCTTCCCTGTGGGTGTTACCACAGTAAGCTACGAGGGTACTGATTGTAGTTTCGAGGTTAGAGTATTGGATACTGAAAAACCGATAATTGATTGTCCTGCTGATATAGAAGTATCTGTTGCGGGTCAAGGTTGTAAAGTTATTGTAGAATGGGATCACCCCGGTGCTACTGATAACTGTGGAGTTGTAAGTATGAACGGTACACATACCTCCGGTACTTACTTCCCAGTTGGCACGACCACAGTTATATACAAAGCAGTTGACGCAGCGGGCAATGCAGCTACATGCAATTTCGATATTATAGTAATAGACAACCTTCCACCGGAAGCTTCATGTCCTGATGACATCGTATTAGATGCAGAAGGAACGAGTGGTGGAGCTACGGCAACTTGGACACCACCAAATCCTGTTGACAACTGTATTGCATCAGGAGTGGCTGTTATAACAAGTCACGAACCCGGAGCTTTCTTTGAAATAGGTACAACAACTGTTACTTATATTCTCGAAGATGCCGATGGAAATATGGATGAATGTTCATTCACTGTAACTGTAAACGGTGCTGCTGCAACGGCTCCAAGAGTAGCTGCAACAGTAGCACTCGAAGGTTCAATGATGAACAGCACCAATGGCTTGATGAGAGACGACTTACGTAAGTATCCTACGCAAATATCCTCTATGGGAATTGTCACACCTTACAGTGTTGACAATGCAGCAATAGGTACAAGCGTACTTGCCGATCCTATCAGTTCAACTGATATGTCCAATTCTATAACAGATTGGATTATGCTTGAGATAAGAGACGCTGCTGATCCTACACAAATTGTAGCATCCAAATCAGCTCTCGTTCAAAGAGACGGTGACATTGTTGCTACCGATGGTGTTTCTGCGGTATCTTTCTACGGACTTAGCGATGGCAACTACTATGTCGCTGTTCGCCACCGTAACCACCTTGGGGTAATGACTGCAACACCTGTTTACTTAGATGCAAATACACCAACATTGGATTTCACTGATACGAATTTCAATACATGGGGTACAAATGCACAAGTAAATATCAATGGCAAAATGTCTATGATTGCAGGTGACTCTACCAATGACGGTGCAGTTACAGCAGCCGACCGTGCAGATGTCTGGAACAACCGTAATACACAAGGCTACATGCTTGAAGATTGTGATATGAACGGTGCAGTTACAGCTTCTGATAGAAGTGTAACTTACAACAATAGAAATACTGTTGAGCAATTGCCACAATAAAATTATACAGGAGGGATAGCAATATCCCTCCTACCTATAATTTTAGTTTTATTAAATTTTTACAACTAAAAAGAACATAACATAATGCGTTATATAAAATATATCATTCTTAGTGCAGTTCTTCTGCTGGCTTTCCAAGTGGAAGCACAAGTAAAAACTGTTCTATCAGTTGAAAATGAAGCTGTTGTTGATGGCGATTATCAGTTTAGTATTTTTATTCGTACAGCTGATGATAATACTGATGGACCACTCTATATGGGTAATGCGGATTTCGTATTAACCTACGACCATAACTTATTCACGAATCCTACATTTGAGAAAGTGGACAATACTACCGCATTGGTAAATAGCCAAGGCGAAGAAACTACAGTCAACTTATTAATAGACTTAAATCTGAGTACTGACATGGGCACAGCTACCAACACAGCTGTTCTTGAAAAGCATGTCATTATAAATTTAAGTGGTATCAATCCCAGTGCGAGTAACTTCATGAGTAATGTTCCTGCAATAGACGATACCTCTTGTGAATACAGACTCGGAACGTTCCGTATTACGGGATTAAATGACCCGACTGTAACTAGTGCAGGCTTGAATTGGGTAACGGATGGAGCTATTCTTACGGAAGTATTCTCTTATGAGCCGGTAGAGCCTTATACGAGCTACCGTGCTAATATTAGTACCGGAAATGAAGACTGTGCCAGTTCATTACCAATAGAACTTGTTGAGTTTAAAGGTCATAACGAAGGTGACTACAATCAATTGTATTGGAAAACTTCTACTGAGCAAAACAGCGATTACTTTGAAGTACAAAAAAGTGCTGATGGTGCAAACTTCGCCAGAATTGGTCAGGTAGAGGCTGCCGGAACTTCTCTACAAGCACGTTCTTACGATTTCCAAGACGACCGGCCTTATATGGGAGTCAGCTACTATCGCCTGAAAATGGTGGATAGAGACGGTAGTTTTGCTTATTCAAACATAGTAGCTATTGCTATCAAATTGGATGATTCTATCGCAGTATATCCTGTACCGGCACAAGCGTCACTTACCATAGTATATGATTCTAACAATACCGGTTCAGTAACTTTAAACGTAGTAGATGCTATCGGTCAATTATTGGTGACACGCACAGAAGGCGTGGCACAAGGCTTTAACAATTTCCAATTGGATATTAGCCAACTGCCCGTAGGTGCATACTTCATTAATGTAGTAGATGACAATGGACTCAAAGTACGTCCGTTTATCAAAAAATAAGTAAGTCAATCTTACTAAATATAAAATGGGGATTTTACTTTTGTAAAATCCCCATTTCTATTTACGGTAGTGCTATAAATGTAATTGCCCTCTTGCCTTGCATTTCCAAAATGCAAGGCAAGTTGCCCAACTTTCAGCGTTACCCTATTTACAGAAAGATAAAGAAACAAATTATACGATATTAGTATTACAAATAATGAAAATAAACGTCAACACAGCCAACACCAAAGAACTCTGCGAGCTTGAGGGCGTAGGACCTGCCTTAGCAAAACGCATCATGTCATATCGTCGAAAAAAGAAATTTACAAAAGGTAAAGATTTATTGAATGTAAAGGGTATTTCGGAAGATATGTTGAAAGACTGGCGATATAAAATCGCTTATTCGACAAGTGGAAAAACAAAGACCAAGAAAAAAACAAAGACCACCCCTAAGCGAAAAATCCACAAAAAAGAACCGACTTTGCAGGAATTTGCATTGGATTTGATAGATGATTTGGCAAGCAATTTTATTCGTGACAAATTCGAGGATTTAGAAGATTTTTTACAAAAAAGAAAAACACCCAAAAAGAAAGACCTCAAAAAAGTAGTGCGGCAACAAAAGGATTTTATTCACAGAGACCATACCCGAAATCAATTCAAAACCAAGATTCAAAAGCGTGTAAAAACTAATGCTAAAATACTGACATTCAATCAAATTAATAATTTTGCAAAAGAACTCAACATTGACCCTGCGGCAATGCGGGCGGTGATAGAAGTAGAATCAAGTGGTGGTGGTTTTTTGCCCGATGGTCGTCCTAAAATACTCTTTGAGGGGCATATTTTTTGGAGTTTGATAGAAGCAAAAGGTTTGCGTCCGCGTAAACTGTGCAAAGGCAATGAGGATATCCTGTACCCACGTTGGACGAAGAAGCATTACAAAGGCGGTGCAGCCGAACATGACCGCCTTGAACGCGCCAAACGCATACACGAGAACGCTGCCTTATCGTCGGCATCATGGGGTATGTTTCAGATAATGGGCTTCAATTATTATGTGACTGATTATCGGAATGTGTCAGACTTCGTAGCGGCACAGTATGAGTCGGAACTGGAGCATCTGAAAGCCTTTATCGGTTTTGTAAAAACCAATCGGCTCTTAGAACATTTACGCACCCGAAACTGGGCGAAATTCGCCGCCGGATACAACGGAAAATCGTATCGAAAAAATAAATACGATGAACGCCTCGAAACTGCTTATCATAAATTTAAATATCAACCTTAGGGTGTTGAAGTGTTGTGAAGTGTTGAAGTGCCTGACTTGTAAAATAACCCGCAAACCCGTAACACGTATGAAAATTCACATTGTACCGTACAATCCCGAATGGCGTAATATGTACGACAAAGAAGTTGCCCGATTGCGTCAAATTTTAGGCAATGAGATAGCTGATATTCAACACATTGGCAGTACATCCGTTGCCCAACTTGCCGCTAAACCTATCATTGACATCATGCTTGGTTTGCGCGATTTTGGAAGGGCTGATACAGTAGTCGTACCTGCCATGCAAGCTGCCGGATTTGTGTATATTGATAAGTGGAATGACGTACTTCCGCTAAGACGATTTTTTGTAAAAGAAGATAAAAAAGGAACTCGGCTTGCCCACATACACACTGTAGGTATTGACAATCGCGAATGGTGGGATAGACATATCCAATTTCGGGATTACCTGAGAACACACCCGGAAACCCGAAAAGCCTACGAAACCCTCAAACATCACCTTGCCCAACGTGAATGGAAAGACGGCAGTGAATATGCCGATGCAAAAACGGAGTTTATTAGAAAGGTAGAAAAATTGGCAAAGGAGAGAGAGGTTTAAAGCAACAACCTGCTTCTCTCAATCAAGCGGTCTGCTATTTCTCCTTTTGAGCAACATTTCGCCACGCTTTATATCTTCGGTGTTGTTGATATAAAAAGAGGTTTCATCATCCATAACATACTTGCGTATTTTGCCGAAGAAAGCTCGCGGATACTGACGTATGGCACTTGTTTTCAAAATAAAAAAGGATTTATTATAACCATACAAATCGGCTCCGTTCAGTGTTGATTTATCTTTGTGTTTATCCAAATATCCCGTCTTATTTTCGGTGAGATAGTATGGATTGGCTGCACCGTTCAATACTTTTACACTCGCCACCATTTCTGTATCTTTTGTCATCAATGTGGCTGCTTCATGTACATATCGTGCATCACAAAAAGGAGAATAAGGTGACATCATCACGATATTATCAAAATTTATTTCCTTACGGGCATAATGGTCAATAGCATGAAGCATGATTTCGTCAATATCCAATACCTTAGTAGATAACTGATGTGGCAATTTGAAAGGAACATGTAAACCGTAATCACGCACTGACTGAATGACATCCATGTTATCCGAACTCACACATATCTCTATATTGGGAGCCAATTGTCGTGCGGTATCTATGGCACGAAAAAGCAAGGGCTTATCGCCCAAAGCAAGCAATACGCTTAATGATTCATGTTCCTTACACCCATTTACAGGGATAATGACAAGCGTATTCTCAGAAGTTATGTAACTACCTTGATTCCTCTTTTCCATGTTTTTCCAACGTATTGTTTTGTGTTTATTAGTTGAGCTGGGAACTCCTCTTTCTTTAATTTTACGTACAAAACCTCAAACATGTTTCCCGATAGACTCTTTGTTTGTATTTTTGAATAATGAACATCGACAAGGAATATCGAATATCGAAGCGTCGTCTCCATGCAAAATGCTGTAAATCAAAAATTTAAGACGACATCAATACTTCGTAATTCTTTGTCATTCTTCGATATTTAAAAATGATATAAACCTATTTTATATAGTATTAAGCCTGATTTTTTACTCATATAAACCAATACTTATTTTGTAATATGCCTCAAGGTGTGAATATCGCGGACTGATTGATCTTCAAAAATACTTGTTTCGACTGATAATCACGAGTATTTTGATGGTTTTATTAAATTTAGCTTCTGATTGTAAAGAAGCCCCCGTACAACTAATCACCGTTCAGTTGTGTAACCTTTTCCGTCGATAATAATTTTGGCAATAATCTCACACATAATTTCGGAAGTTCCACCACCGATTTGCCCCAGTCGGGCATCCCGAAACATGCGAGCCAAGGGGTAGTCTTCCATAAAACCATAGCCACCGTACATTTGCAGACACTGCGTGATGACCTTGTCGGCGAGTTGGGTACACAATAGCTTTGCCATAGAAGCCTCTTTGACGACATAGTCACCATCCTGATACCTCTGAATGATACTATATACAAACTGTCTGTTCATTTCAATTTCGGAAGCCATTTGAGCAATTCGATGTCGCAACACTTGGAATTTATTGATTTTCCTGCCAAAGGCTTCGCGTTCATTCGTGTATTGTAAGGTGAGTTCGAGTGCATAATCAGCCGCCGCATAACCGCCTATTGCCAAGGATAATCTTTCTGATACGAAGTGCTGCATGATATAAAAGAAACCGTGATTTTCTTCGCCCAACAAATTCTCCGCAGGTACTTTCACATTATCAAAAGCAATCTCTCCGGTATCCGAAGCGTGCCAGCCGAGCTTATTGAGCGGCGTAGCACTGACTCCCTCCAAATCGCGGTCAATAATCAGCAAACTAATACCTTTTGCCTTCGCTGTAGGGTCGGTTTTGACAACTGCAATAATGTAATCACTCAACACACCATTGGTGATAAAGGTCTTTGAGCCGTTGACGATGTAGTGGTCGCCTTTGCGTACTGCCGTAGTCCTAACTGCTTGAACGTCAGAACCTCCGAAGGGTTCGGTAATTGCCAGACAACCCACCGATTCGCCCTTGATGCCGGGAACGAGGTAGCGTTGTTTTTGTGCTTCATTGCCCTCTGCATTGAGGTGTGTAAGTGCCAGCAGCGGGTGTGTGGTAATCGATGCACCAAAGCCGCCGGAGTTCATCCGTATCATTTCTTCATCATAAATCACCGAATACCAACGGTCTAATCCCGAGCCGCCATAGGCTTCGGGGAGTATGAGTCCGAAGTAACCCATTTCGCCAAATTTACGATAAATACTACGCGGTAGCTGACCGTCTTTTTCCCATTGATTGATATTGGGTCTGACTTCTTTTTCCAAAAAATCGCGGAAAGATTGGCGAAATAGGTCGTGGTCTTCGGTGAAATAGTATGAGTTCATGATTAGTTGAACAGTTAATCAGGGAATTGGTTTATAGGGTAATTTATTAGTTAAAATTATTTTGTAATATATTTTAAATAAAAATAAAATGGCTGCCTGATTGTCCAACTAATTCACCGCTCAATCAATTACCGCGTCCTCCCCGTTTCCTCCACTTTTAATCCTAAAGCATAAATACCGGACAAGCTATCTGTACGCATATATTGTTCGATGCTAAAGCGATGTTTGCCGATTTGATTGAAGTAGGCATTGGGTTGTATAATCATCCGTAACTTACATTTGTCGCCAGAGCATTCGCCATTCCATTTGCCGCTTTTTTCTGCAAAATCAAGACTGAGTTGTTTGCCGAGGTGTTCGCCGGAGGGGAGATGTGTGTGGATATAGATGTAATTATTTTGGTAGGGATAGTCCACACTATGCTCAATATCTAAGAGTAGATTGTAGGTTTTTATAGTATCTTCAATATCTACCTCAAAATGCAGGGTATCATTATAAGACCATTGGGCATCGGGGAGTTCATAGGTTTTTTCGTAAAAATATGTTTCGCCACAAGCGAAAAATAAGAAGATTAAAAAAGAAAAAAGGGTCGTATAGATTGCATTGTTACATTGTTGCATTGTTTGATTGTTACATTGTTTGATTGTTGCATAACTTCATTATCTTGACAATTTCGTATTCAATAAATATAAATATTTATGCATTTAACATGGAATATTTTTTCCGAGTTTTAGCCCAAATTCAAGAGCAAAATGCCAACTTACATTAAATAAAAATCGAACATGACATTGTCGAGTTATTTGATTGTTGTATATTTTTTCGATTTTCGAAAAAACCTTTTAACCATGAAGCAATCAAACAATGAGACAATTCAACAATCAAACAATTTTTCTAGCTAAATTTATCTTTTACTTTACTAAAAAAACTCTTTTCTTCTTTTTCGGGTTGTGGGTTGAAATTGGGAGAATCGCGGAGTTTTTCAAGGATTTTCTTTTCATCATTGCCCAGTTTTTTGGGTGTCCATACATTGATTTGTACGATTTGGTCGCCTTTGCTATATCCTTGAACGTCGGGCAATCCTTTTCCTTTCAACCGCACAATTTTGCCGGACTGTGTGCCTGCCGGTACTTCAAATTTTACTTTGCCTGTGATGGTAGGCACGGTCACTGTGGTGCCGAGTGCGGCATCTGCAAAATTGACGTGGAGTTTGTAGAGTAAATCCGTATCGTGTCGTTTGAAATGCTCATGGGGCAACTCCTCAATGTGGATATAGAGGTCACCCGTTCCGCCGCCTTTTTTACCGGCATTACCTTTATTGCGTATCGGATAATCTTGCAAACCCTCTTCTACACCTGCGGGAATTTGTATGCTGATGGTTTCTTCGCCATAAGTTCGTCCGTCGCCTTTGCAGGTCTTACAATGGTCGGTGACAACCTGCCCGCTACCGCTGCATTTTGGGCAGTTGACGGTAGATTGCATACGACCAAATGGCGTATTCATAATCTGCCGCACATAGCCGCCGCCGCCGCAGGTGGCACAGCTTTTTACCGACTTGCTGTCCTTCGCGCCACTGCCCGAACAGGTCTCGCAAGTGTTGTATTTTTTGACCTTGATTTTTTTGGTGACTCCTTCATAAATATCTTCGAGTGTAAGTTTGACCTTGATGCGTAGGTTGCTGCCCCGCTCTCCGCGCGGACGTTGTCGCGCACCGCCTTGTCGCCCGAAAATAGAATCGAAAGGCGAACCGCCGCCGCCAAATAAATCACCAAACTGCGAAAATATATCTTCAACGGTAAATCCGCCACCGCCGCTGAAGCCGCCCGGACCACTCATGCCTGCATGTCCAAAACGGTCGTAACGAGCGCGTTTGTCATCATTGCTGAGGACATCGTAGGCTTCTGCGGCTTCCTTGAATTTGTCCTCTGCCGCCTTGTCGTCGGGGTTGCGGTCGGGGTGATATTTCATGGCGGTTTTTCGATACGCCTTTTTGATTTCATCCTTACTCGCACTCTTATCAACGCCCAATATTTCGTAATAGTCTCTTTTTGACATATTTAGTTGGATTGTTTCATGGTTTTACTGTTTTATGGCTATATTGTCTTATTGCTGTATTGCTTTTCGCTCTGCGAAAAACTTTTTTAACCATGAAGCAATAAAGCAATAAAACAGTAAAACAATAAAATTATTATTTTCCGACGACGACTCTGGCGTGTCGAATGATTTTATCGTTTAAGTAATAGCCTTTTTCGATGGTGTCTATGATTTTTCCTTTCATGTCTTCGCTTGGGGCGGGTATCTCGGTGAGGGCTTCGTGGAGTTCGGGGTCGAATGGCTGGTTGAGGGTCTCCATTTCTTGTAAGCCTTTTTGTCCGAGTGTGGTTTTGAGGCGGTTATAAATCATTTTGACTCCCTCGCTGACGGGTTCTACATTATCGTCGGCTTCACCGGCTTTGATGGCACGGTCAAAATCGTCGAGTGCAGGGAGTAGGGCAGAGATGGTGTCTTTGGCGGCATTTTGTAGTAAGTCAATGCGCTCTCTGGCTGTTCGTTTTTTATAATTGTCAAACTCCGCAACTTGCCGAACAAATTTATCTTTGAGTTCGCCAAGTTCCTGCTGAAGTTCCTCGATTTCTTGTTGCAGGGCGGCTTTACTGCCTTTTTTTGCTTTCTTCTTCACATCATCGCCACTGATGAGTGGCTTGACTTCTTCTTGTGTTGTAGGGGTTTCAGTGTGTATATTGTTATCAGTTGTGTTCTTTTCTGCCATTATTTTAACTTTTATTCTGCGGTCAGACCATTTCATTATAATACCCGCCCAACGATAGACGGCTACCGGAATTATTAGTCAAAGTTTTTGCCAAATGGGGCTTTGTGTCATTTTGTCATTAGATTGGCAGCGTGTAGGCAATAAAGGCAGGATAAGATGAGGTGGACTGACAAAAAGTGTCTGAGAGGGAATTGTTTGATTGGGAACTTAGTGTTGAGGTGAGTGGGAGAGAGGTGTTGGAAAGAGCATTACCATATACCTTCCAACCAATTCTTCGTAGCTGTATAGAGGGTAGGTTTGCTCGATTTGTTGAGAGTGTTCAAAAGTGTGTCATCTTTTACTCATGCAACCTTATCAATATAAAAGACATCTATTTATAACTTTAACTGTCACTTTTTTTATTAAAGGTGTAATATTTGTTAAGAGTAGGACAAATACCTTCCGATATAATTCCCACTTTTGCATAATAATTGGCTTCATTTTAGCTTATTTTATGAGGTTATTATGCTATTTTCACAATATTTTTTGTTAAATTTGCGCCCATTAAAACTAAATTTCTATTAGATACGTTGTATGTATCTAATAAATTCAAAAAAAATTACCCAATTATGGCTAAGATACAGACACTTGATGATTTAGCACGTAAAGAATTAGTACAAAGGCATAAATCATCAGTTCACAATATATTATCACAAAATAACATTCCCGCAAGAAAATCTCTACTACTTATTATACTATATGGTATTATACGTCATAAGGGAGGAGAATCTTACGTCAGTATCAATAAAAATACTATTCCGAAAGATATACTTACCAAAGTTTCTATTCAGTTAAAAAGAAGTAAGGAGAGCATAAATGAGGAGTTAGAATTATACCAAAGACTCTCTGGGAAAAATAAAATTAACGTCAGTAACATCAATAAAGATGTATATGGTAATTTTTCCACGATAAAAAATAAAATAGAAAATAGAACTTATCATAAAGACTATGCACATTCTTTTTTAGAGTTGGGTGCATCCCCTTTAGGGGCAATTGTTAATGCCTATTCTAAATATGATGCCTTATGATATTTTCTGTCCTTTGATTAGATAACTCAAATGCCATATATTCTGTAAATAGTTAATTTTTACATTATATACCTCCTCTCTTTTTTTATCACCTACTATATACATTCCTCCATTTCTATTAATATGTACGGCGTTATTATCTTCCTTATTACCTAAAGGTTCAAAGTAGCTGTCACTATCATCTGTAAATATAACTCTTGGAAAATTATCAAGATAAAACTTGAGGTATGAATATCCTCTCTCTCTAAGCATAAAAGATACTTCGGATATTTCTATATCATCCTTACGAATTATTTTAGGGCTACGATAATCGTATGTTTTAAGGGAATCAGATTTAATTTCTCTGCACTTATTATTCACTACATTTCGATATATCTTATTTACAAAATTATTTTCCTCTCTTTGATTAGCTATAATTTCCTTTGCATCTGATACGGCTTTAAAAAATTGATAATCTACTCCTTCTTCCACAATAACTTTACTAATGATGTTCTTTAATTCATTTTTATAATCCTGACTACTATCCATTCCTTTGTGGTGATAAAGCAACATGTAAAATCTTAAATAGAGTGTTCTTAAATGCCCCACAAACTCAAAGTTCGTCTCTCTCCTATCACCATACAACTGATAAAAATAAATTAAATGCCAATAGACAAATAGCTCATAGTTATTGAAAAAAGTTAAACAGAGTGTTATTTTGTCTGTCAGTAAATATCTAAATAGTTGCTCGTTTCGATACTTATTTTCTTCGTCTTTCTTATTTTTTGAGTTGTCATCTTTTGATTCGTCAAACCTATCAAAAAGCAATTTGTAATATGGATTTTCTTCTGATTTGTTTTCTTCTTTATCGTAACCAAGCATTTTCATGCCTTCCATAATCTCTTTAATAGAAAGTTTTGTTGATTCTAAAAATCTAAGGTCTTTTTCTTTATTGGGATTAAATTCTTTTTGAAAAGATTGCATGATAAACCTATTGTACATGTGTATAGATATTTCATGTGACACCACCACCAAAAAAAGTCCGGGGTTATAGACCTGAAATATATTCATCCGCATATAATATGAATACGATACTGTTTGTGAATATGCGGAAACATATAGTGAAACCCCTGATCTTTCACTCTGGAAAATCTCTTTTGACATTTCACTTAATAAAAATTCATAAATGAATAAATACTGTTGTATTCCGCCTCTATAGGAGTGGTTTGTATCTGAAGTTTCAGCAAGTTCCTTAGAGTGAATATATCTGTTATTAAAAGCATTTTCAAAGCCTTTTACTATTGTAATCAATTCTGTTTCAAATTGACCGATTGACATAAAATCGTATCCTTTTTTGGTTTGAATTTTTTGTACATATAGTTCATAAAACATCTCAACGTAACCGAATAAAAATATGTCAAGATAATCCCATAAATGAATAAAATATGGGTAACTTTCTCTTTCTGAAATACATTTATTAAAATTTAAAATACTGTTGATGCACCTTTGAGTCACTACCTGATTAAGTCCAACATCCGAGAGTCTATCCACTAATTTTCTCAATTTGTGTTTTTCAAAGGGTTTTACTTTATACACACTCTTGTTAGGAATATTAGCATTCCCTGATTTTTCTAAAAGCTCACTTTTTTCTTTATCATCCAATTTCTTTGTGACTATTGTGTATATACTGTCAGTGTATGGTTTAATTTTGCTGATAAATTCATGCGCTTTATTATTTGTAAAGTTTTTATATAAATCAAGTGATATTAAATCTTGCCAACCCAACATAAGGTTAAAGTCAATATTCTCACCTTCCATTAATTCATCAACTTTTTTCAAAAAAACCTTACTATATCCCGGTTTTATTCCCAGTGTTGATTGAAGTTGCCATTCTTTGCTGTTCATTTCTCCGTCACTTAAATGTCCGATAATTGTAGAAGACATATCAAGTAAATTGTATGATTTATTATTAAAATCAATTTGTTTATTATTCAATTGTTTATCGTTGATGTTTAATTCACTTGTTTCAAAAAGAAATTTAGTTCCTGCATCTATATCATCCCAAAAAGAAAAAACGACCAACTCGTGAAAACCAAAAGATTCAACTACATATATTCCCTCTTTTTTATCTTCTTTTGAGTATTTTTCTTTGATAATTTGTTTTACACCATTAATAAATTTACCACCATGGCAAAGCAAATGAAGTGAATTGATTTTAATTCTGGTTAAGAAAAAATAATATTCATCGTTTCTTTTACTAAAGGCATTTTCTAAGGCTTCGTATAACCTATTCGCTGACTCATACATGATATTACCTGTGATAATTTTGTAGCTATACATCTCATTCATATTGTCATTATCAGGAATAAGTACATTGCAAGGATGCAGATACTTGTTACTCAATTCAAAATCATCATTTAGATAAATATACGCCTTATCAAAATAACCAAACAAATCTACCACAATAGGTTCATAATATTTTGACTCTGCACTAATTAACTGCCCTCTGATAGAATTTTGATAAGTCGTGAAAGTATTTTTTATAGAGTTGTCTATCTCCTTAATATCAGATTTATCTGAATTGACAAGTAAGATAGATACTCCTATACGCTTCTTATTTATCATTGATGTTTATTTTTAGATTGGTTAAATTTTGAAAATTAACGCGAAAATCCTTAAAGTAGTTATAATTTTCTTTAACATATTCAGCATCAGCCATAACCTCGCTATTAATATTTAAAGTTATTTGTGCCGGACTATTCTTGTCAAGTAAAAAAAGTTTTCCTTTTCCAAACTTTTGATAAAGGCAATGTAAGATTTTTGCGAAGGCATTTGTACTGCTAATCCGTCGATATATTTTTATGTTTTCAATAGCGTTCTTTTGTTCTTCATTTTCTGGTCTATTTTCACTGTCAAATATCTCTGAAAGATACTTCTCTACCATACACTCTCGAACAAGGATAAAATCTTGAGGATAAATCTCTATTTCTTTCCCATTACAAGGAAAATCATCTTCGAAGTCACCTTTTATATTTCTCTTATAATGTTCTTTCACCAGTTCATCAAAATAAAAATTATTTACATTATGATTTATTTTAATAAACTCTTTATCAGGGTCAGATAACCTCTTCTTAAGATCAGGATAGAAAGCATCTATTCTTGCTACCAAGAGTTTTTTCCAAATATCAAAATCAGAGTGTGGCAATTCCAAATTTATGTCACCATCTACAAAATCTATAATACGATGCTTTCTCTTATTAGGGTTCACTATTCGTTTAGCATTTATATCAATATCAACGAGATAGTATTGCGCTTTAAGATACCACGATTTATTGAAGTATAATGCTCCACAATCAACCGGAACGTACTCTTCTTTAAGTCTATAAGTAGATTCGTCAATATCGGCAGGAAGACCTTGTAGATGAGTGTGTCCTTGAAAAATATAATCGCAGTAATCTGCAAGTTTTTTGAAAGAGCCAAATTCTGGATTGCTCTTCAAGCGTTCCCGATAATTATAATAACTCTCTGGATGATGCATAATACCGATTATCAAATCAGGGTTTAATTTATCAAGTTCTTCTTTGATTTTATTAGCTATTTGTCTCCCAAGATATAATTGATTAGTATCATCCCCTAATTGACAGAACCATGAATTATTGATTGAAATGATAGCTATCTCCTTTTGGTTAACAGTTATAACGTGTAAATCGACCAGTCCTTTATAATCTTTTAATTCTATTTTTGACGGTTTGATGAATATCTCCAAATACTTTGAGAAAATACTTTTATTGTAATTGTCAATAACGTTTTGAATTTCAGATTCTATTTTTCCTTCACTGGAAGCATCCCACTTTAATTTAGACTTACCACCAAAGCAAGGTCCAATATTTTTGAAAACAATATCGTGATTGCCGGGGCAAAAGAAATAATAGACATCGACACCTTTTGTAATATCTTCTACAAACTTTTTAGTTTCTTCTATTGCTTCTTGCCCCTGTTTTTCATCAGAATGCTTATAAACAGTATGATTCAGTAAATCCCCTGTAAATAAGACTAGATCAGGCTCATAACTTTTGACATCTTCAAGAATCTGCCCACGAAGATCCTTATTCAACTTCTTTGTATCAGGACATACTTTTCCATCCCTTTGGATATAGAAGCCAATATGCGTATCAGAAATATGAGCGATTTTGATATGAGTGTTTTGGGCAGACATGCTGGGTATTTTGTATGTGTTTATGTGTGTAGTTTTAAAATATATTAAGTTAAAGGCAAATCTAAGTTAAATTACTGAAAACACCAAACAGATATTTACCACAAAAACCCGTAAATTCACCAAAAATAAAAGCTATGAAAATCACCACCACACTCCTCGCCCTAATCATAGGCATCAGCGTATTCGCACAAGTCTCCCCTACACAACGCAATGCTGTCGAAGTCCAACATGCCATCGAAAAACTCCGCACAGTGGGCAGCGTACTGTACATTGCCGCGCATACTGACGATGAGCATACCCGCATGATTACCTACTTCGCCAATGAGCGCAAACTCAACACCGCCTACCACTCCTCACCCGCGGCGACGGTGGACAAAACCGCATCGGACCCGAAATCCGCGAACTCATGGGTGTAAAGTGTCAACTGCAATTCTATGTAGTGTTCGACAAAATAGGGTAAATGATTATACGCGAGTTGCAAGGCGACTTCCTTTGTTAAAAGTGGATATTTGAGTATTCAGACACCCATTTTTCATAAAAACATTCGCCTTGCAACTATTCCCTATTTTACTTGAACACCTCCGAAATATTCAAAGTTCAGTTATTGCAATTCTTTGTCTTTAATTTCAATTTCCCATTCAAAGGTATCTTTTTTACCAAAATTGTCAATGCTTGCTTCCAAAACCCAGATGCCGCTATGCTGTACTTTGACAAATCCGATAATATACTTTCCTTCGCTACATAATGAAAAAACAACTCCATCGTAATTAAATTTTACTTTGGGGTCTGATTTTAGGTAGCCGTCCAATTTGGTGCGGGCAAAATTGAGTGGTTTGCCGTCATTGTCGGCTAATTTTAAAAACCAGTGGTGGGTTCTGCCTGTTACGGCTTTATCATCAACGGTATATACCTTGACTTGGAATTTTTTTGCATCGGTTTTTCTAAATTCCTCTTCAACTATTTTTCGGTCATGTGCTTTTTGGAAAACTGTTTTTTTACTCTTCGAATTACTCTGGGCGAAAAGTAAATTTGAAGGAAAAGTAACGATACAGATTAGACAAAACAAAAAGATAAATCTCATTTCAGTTGTTAATTTTTAATAACTGGACTTTGGACATTTTGGAAATTTGGGAACTGGGAAATTCGGTTTTAAATCGTAAGTAGTTGATTATCAGTTATTTTATTTTTATTTTATAATTATTTAATAAAAAGCGATTTACCTAATACCAAATTTCCTAATTCCCTAATGTCCAAAGTCCAGTTAATAAAGTGCTATACAATTATTATTTTTTAAATACAAAAAAACGGCATGTTTAGAATTACAGTTGACACTTTTATCTTGAAATTAAAATAATGTAAAATGTAAAATAATAAATGTAAAATGTAAAAGTTGTAGGACGTGGGTGGACGCAATATAGAGCATCGGGTAAAAAAGTGGTAAATTAAAATTACAATAAGCTGATTATCAATTAATTACCAAGATAGATTTACTACTTTTTACGCTGACACTCTATATGTTCTTATTTTATTGATTTTTAAATTTTTAAACAATAGAAAAACACAAATGTATTGTACACGTACTACAAACACTTTTACAACTTGTCCCGACGAATGACGGGATTTTAAATTTGATATTTTACATTTTACATTTTACATTTCAAAAAAGTGTCAACTACTTTTACAGCAAATTTAAACATGCCAAAAAAACGAACGATAGTATTTTCCAGAAATTTGGAAAATACTATCGTTCAATAGAATGAAAATTAACGTTTTTTCAATACGACAAACTTTTTAGTTATCTCTCTGCCTTGAGTTGGTCGGAGATAAATAATGTAGGTGCCATCGGGGAAGTCGCTAAGATTAATGGCTTCTATTTCGCTGTGATTTTCGTTATAATTTCCGTGCACAATAACCTGCCCCATCATAGAACTGACGAAGTAATGTATCGGCTCATCCATGTAATTGGCAAGGTCAATTCTAAGCTCATCTCGTGCCGGATTTGGCGCAATGGCTATCTCGGCAGCATCGGGTTCGAATATCACAAGTTTGAAGTTGGAGTAATCTACGCTACCGTCTTCAAAGTCAATTTTTACTTGATAGTAATTATTGCCTAATTTTGGATTTTGATGTACCAAATCATAGGCTTCTAAACCGATAGCATCTGTGGCAGCAAGCACTTCAATATCTTCAAAGTCTTCGTATTCTTCGTGATAATACTGGAAAGTGTATTGTGTTGCTTTTTTACTCTCTACTTGAGTGACATACCAATTGAGTTGTGTCTGTCGTCCCAAAATAGGTGTTGCTCTAAGGTCTTTTTCTATTAAGTTCTCTCTTGGTATCACACTTCCGTTTTGAGGTATCAAATCCCATTTTAGATTAGCATCAGCAGCATTGTTTGTTCCAAGGATGATATTTACGTCGTTAGCGTTTCTATCCATTGCATGAGAAGTACAATGCGCGGGTATCAACATATATTCATTGTTTATTATCTCAACGTACCATCGGAGACTCTCTGCATTAGCAGCTACACCTGTGGTGATATTAGTACCATTTGCACATCTGCCCGCAGCAGCTTCTAAGTATCTGTTCGTTCCATTATTTCTAATGGTATGTTTGCCATCTCCAATGTGTTCAAAAATCCATTGATGATCAGGATAGACGATTGCCGGAGCGAATTGTCTTACATTAAAGCCGTCCCAGGTTGGTGAAATAGTATTTTGCCCGTCGGCTTTACTTTGCATCAAATACGTACCGTTGACGATTATACGCTCACCGGCACCACCGGTGGGAGGAGGATCTACAGTACCTCCATTTAGTTCGGGACTTCCGTTTTGAGGGATTAAATCCCATTTTAGATTAGCATCAGCAGCATTGTTTGTTCCAAGGATGATATTTACGCCGTTAGCGTTTCTATCCATTGCATGAGAAGTACAATGTGCGGGTATCAACATATATTCACCATTTACTACCTCAACGTACCATCGAAGATTCTCTGCATTGGCAGCTCCACCTGTGGTGATATTGGTACCATTTGCACATCTGCCTGCGGCAGCTTCTAAGTATCTGTTCGTTCCATTATTTCTAATGGTATGTTTGCCACCTCCAATGTGTTCAAAAATCCATTGATGATCAGGATAGACGATTGCCGGAGCGAATTGTCTTACATTAAAGCCGTCCCAGGCTGGTGAAATAGCATTTTGCCCGTCGGCTTTACTTTGTATCAAATACGTACCGTTGACGATTATACGCTCACCGGCACCACCGGCAGGAGGAGGAGGAGGATCTACAACACCGGAAGTTGCTTTTATTTTAAATCTTTCGTTATTATTTCCAGTTGAATATTCCGCTATTTGTGCGCTTGTATTTTGTCCGCCGCCATTCGCCAAAGCATGATCAGTACAATGTAAGGGATTCAAGAAGTAATCGCCGCCATCTTGGGAGATAATCCACTTTGAATCATTAGCGAGGGAGTCGGTAGCTGTGACAACATTGACAGCATTGGCACAACCGGCTTGAAAGGCATTCAAATATCTGTCCGTCCTTAAATTTTTTACATTATAAATATTAAAAACGAGGTGTGTAAATTCCCATTGTTGGTCGGCATCGGTAGCTTGAGCTACCATTCTGACATTATTTCCGTCAAAGGCAGGTGAAGCCAGATGTTGTCCGGTTGGTGTTGATTCGATATAATAATTACCATTGGCTATAAGTTGATTAGCAGGTGGTGGCGGTGGTGCACCATTATTTCCAATGTTAATGGTTTGACCAACACTTGGAACACCATTGTTCAGAGCAAATAAGAAATAGTTGCCGGGAGGAAGCCAGTCATTATTTGGAATATTTACCGTATAATTATTACCGCCATTATTGTTAAATGTAAGGGGTATTCTGCGCTGCTCATTATTGATAGCGTGCGTGGCAGAAGATAAGCGCATAAGCACAAATTCTTGTACCCCTGTATTTGTTGTTACGGTAATACTCGTGTTGTAATTTGCGGTAGCAGGCACTGTATTTATGATAGGACGCGCAGCGAGGGTATCGCCTTGATAAAGGTAAGGTGGCGTATAGATTTCGGCATCATTATGGTTGACCGGACAATCGCCACAAAGACCACCTCCGGCTACCCATACTCGACCATCTTGCATCAAAATAGCTACACTGTGGTAGGTACGAGGGGTTTGCATGGCAGCCAAATCTCTCCATGTACCCGTATTCGGGTTCCATATTTCGGGTATCAAATGGGCACATTGGTCAGAGAACAACAGGCTGGTGCACATACCGCCTACTGTCAGGACTTCACCATTGGGTAAAACCACTGAATTTTGTAAAGTTCTTGCTCTGCTCATATTACCTGACTGGGTAACATTGGCATCGCCACCCAAAATATCAATGATGTAAGACCTATTTGAGGCAGGCGTTCCATTATTATAACTTTGCGCCCCACCTAATGTTAATATTTTACCTCTATCATACATCACAGAGTTGCCGTTCATGGCATAGGTATCATTGCCCCTGACACCTGCGTCGGTCACACTTCCCTGTCCTGTAGTTGTAATCCAGTGCATATTTGTACCGGGTCCTGCCTGAAAAACCCGATTATTGGGTGCTGCCCATAACCAGGCATGGTTGTCATCTCTATAAATACCATCCGGGTCCGGGGCACCTTGTCTTACGGTTAGGTCAGAATCTACATTTTGGAGCGTTGTCCATCCTGTGCTTGCAGTCCATACTTCTGCTTTTTTATTGAATCTGCCGCCACTCCATGAGCCTCCAATAGTAAATGCTCTACCATCGGTCAATGTAACGGAAGCATGGTAGCCTCTGGGGGTGTTCATCCGCCCTCCTACTCTAAATGTATTGTTTGCCGGATTGTATATAGTTGTTTTTGCACTACTACTACCTCCTGTGATAACGATCTCGCCGTTACCCATATTCGTAATGCCGGGACAAAACATATCGTGTCCGGTATTAGCTACTAAGGTGGTTGCAAAACTATTGTTTGTCGGGTCGAAAATACTGGTATAGGTACTTCCGTTCTCGGTATCTGGGCCAAAGTGGTAACGGGCGTAAGCTGACCAGGACAAAATTCTCCCGTCCGGCAAATTCGCACAAGCTACCGGAATCATATCGGTCGTCATGACCGGACCCCATGTGCCTGTTACGGAGTTTTGGCCAGTAAGACTATTACTATATAAAAATAATAAGCAGATAGCTAAAAAATAGTTTAAAGTTTTTGTCAAATAATTGAGTTGAATCATGTTTAAATACCTGTTTGATAATATGAAAAATGTTCTAATTTATTGGTTTATAATAAAATTTGGACTTTGGACAAAATGGGAATTTGGACATTGGGAAATTTGGTAAAACACTCATTATCAATAACTTGTGTTAATTTATATTTCATTTCAAATTGATTTTATTACAATTATTATTCCACTGATAAATAACGAATTATGTCTTCGTTAGCCTGGATTCCCAGTTACTTAATGTCCAAAGTCCAGTATACTAATGCTTCAAGAATTATTGTTAGGTATGTATAATTTGGTAGCCCTGATTTTATAAACCAGAGAAAGGTTTTGCAGATATTGTATTTACAGACACACTTTTGAGGGTACACCCTTAAACAGTATGA
The DNA here is from genome assembly GCA_938028705.1 of uncultured Saprospiraceae bacterium. GTDB lineage: Bacteria > Bacteroidota > Bacteroidia > Chitinophagales > Saprospiraceae > JAHDEO01. The sequence goes on from CALIZI010000148.1 coordinate 22,022, forward strand.
ATTAAAAGTATTAATTTGTTAAATATATTATGTTGTAATACATAAAATTTTATTTATCAAAAGTTTACACGTATTTATTTTGTTGTGCCTTTAACTAGGTAAATTCGACCTCATAATTTCAAAAAGCTATAACTTAGTAAAACTGTTATATTATATCAAAAAATTAACATATTCAGAGTTCGCAGAGACTTGATGATTAACTCTCTGCGAACTCTGCGTGATTACTCAATTTGGAGCATTTGTTACATAGCAAAAAAAGTGTTCACTACATTTCTAAACATGCCTGAAATTCTCCTAAAAAACCCGTAAATTCACCAAAAATATAGCTATGAAAACCACTATCACCGTCCTCGTATTAATCCTCAACATCAGTGTATTCGCTCAAGCCCCAACACAGCGCAATGCTGCCGAAATCCAACACGCCATCGAAAAACTCCGCACAGTGGGCAGCGTCTTGTACATTGCCGCGCACCCTGACGATGAGAACACCCGTATGATTACCTACTTCGCCAATGAGCGAAAGATGAACACCGCCTACCTCTCCCTCACCCGCGGCGACGGCGGACAAAACCTCATCGGACCCGAAATCCGCGAACTCATGGGTGTCATGCGAACACAGGAACTCCTCATGGCGCGACGTGTCGATGGTGGCGAGCAATTTTTCTCCCGCGCCAATGACTTCGGCTACTCTAAAAATGCCGACGAAACCTTCACGATTTGGGAGCGCGAGGAGGTACTCGCCGATATGGTTTGGATAATCCGCAACTATCGCCCCGATGTCCTGATGACCCGCTTTCCGCACACGCCCGCCCCCACGCACGGACACCACACCGCCTCCGCCCAACTCGCCTACGAAGCCTTCGACGCAGCCGCCGACCCCAAGCGTTTTCCCGAACAACTCGTGGATGTGGACGTGTGGCAGCCCAAGCGATTGCTCTATAATGTCATCCCGCGATATTATGGTGACGATGAGGCATTTGAAGCGGCAAAAAAGGATTTGTTGGCGATGGATGTGGGGGCATATTATCCGCTTTTGGGTAAGTCGAATAATGAAATTTCGGCAGAAAGTCGCAGTCAACACAAATGTCAGGGTATGGGAACGATGAGCGAACGCGGCACGAGTATCGAATACTTTGAACATCTAAAAGGTGAGCGAGCAAACAATGATATTTTTGAAGGTATCAACAGTTCTTGGACACGCATTGGACGGCAGGGCAAGGCGATTGATAAAGCCCTCCGAAAGATAGCCGATAAATTTGATGTGAACGACCCCGCTGCGTCTGTTGCTGATTTATTATCCATTAGAAAAAAACTCATGTCTATTTCGGATAATTATTATTCAACAATAAAAATAGCGGAAATTGACGCGATTATAAAGGATTGTTTGGGCTTGTATTTGGCGGCGAATGTGGATGATTTTTCTGCGGTGGCGGCAGAGGAAATCACTTTGAATGTGGAGGCGATTAATCGTTCAAATTTAGATGTAAAAATAGAATCGCTGTATTGTGGTGATAAAATGATTCGGCGGGATAAAGGTATGACTCCACTCCGTCCGAATGTGGCATTTTCACAAGAAGAAAAAATACGAATACGACCGGATATTTCGATGAGTCGCCCATATTGGCTGCGTGAAACGGGAACTTTGGGCATGTACAAAGCTGCAAAAGAAGATTTATTATACCCTGAAAATCAAGAAGATATTTTGGTGAAATTCAGCTTGAATATTGAGGGAGAATCTATCGAATATGAAGTTCCCGTCACCTATAAACGCAATGACCCGGTGGACGGCGAAGTCCATCGCAGCTTTGAAGTAGAGCCGGAAGTATCGGTCAATTTGCAAGAAAAAGTCATCGTATTTGCCAATGATACGCCTAAGACGATTCGCGTATTGGTGAAGTCGGGCAGAGTGGGTGCGAAAGGGCGTTTGTTGGTGCAATTGCCCGAAGCTTGGCGCAGCGAACCGGAAGCTCATGCCCTCGGATTCACCGGAGAAAAAGGCGAGGAACAGACCGTCGAATTTCAAATTTTCCCCAGCGAAAACCAAAGTACGGGCGAACTCAAATTGGCTTGGGAAACCTTTGACACGAAACCCATTCAACAACGCATAGAAATCAATTATCCGCACATTCCCATTCAATTATTATTTTTGGATGCAAAAGCGAAAGTCGTCAAAATCGACTTGGAAAAACGCGGTGATAATATCGGCTACTACATGGGTGCAGGCGATGATATTCCGGCGAATTTGGAGCAAATCGGCTACCGCGTCACCTTGCTCGAAGATAGCGATATGACGCTCGACAATCTCCAAAAATTTGATGCCCTCATCATGGGCGTGCGTGCGTACAACACACGTCCGCGCCTGAAATTTCACCAAAAAACACTAATGGAATACGTCGAAAAAGGCGGCACGATGATAGTGCAGTACAATACGAGTTTTCGCTTGGTGACGGAACAACTCGGACCTTATCAAATGAATCTCTCCCGCGACCGCGTGACCGTCGAAGGCGCAGAAGTTCGCTTCCTACTGCCCGACCATCCCGTACTCAATACACCCAACAAAATCACCGCCGCCGATTTCGAGAATTGGGTGCAAGAACGCGGCTTGTATTTCCCCAACGAATGGGACGACCGCTACGCCGCCATCCTCTCCTCCAATGACCCGAATGAACCGCCTCGCAATGGCGGTTTGCTAGTCGCGGAGTATGGCGAAGGGCATTTTATTTATACGGGCTACTCATGGTTTCGGGAACTTCCGGCGGGTGTGCCGGGGGCATATCGGGTGTTTGCAAATTTCATTTCGGTTGGGAAGGAGTGAGAATATTTCATGGTCAGAAGTCAGATATTTGGGATATTCAAACGCAGACATTTCGACATATACTTGTGATGCGCTCAATTACCCATGACCTTCTCTATCCGCAGTATAATGTCTTCTTTATTTGTATAACCATTCGCTACCAGACTAAGTTTTCCCTCATGTCGGAGTATCAAAGCGGGAAAACCTCTGATGCCCCATTCGCCGGATTGCTCGAAGTCTCGCCTGACCGATGTTTTCATATCTTCGGATTCAAATAAACGGTCAAATTGCTGCGTATCAATGTCCAATGCCGTCAAAATATCGTGGTAACTCTCTTTGAGGTGCATATTTTTATTGTGAAAATAGAATGCTTTTTGGCAGTCTTTGAAAAAAGCAAATGACTTGTCAGGAGCAAGCTGCCTGACGACAACATTGGCACGACAAGGCGGCTCGGTATCATAAGTAATTGTCTTGCTATCCAGTATTTCGTATTTAAATTCTTGCCCGCTTGCTTTATTTACATCTTCCCAATGATGCGCCAAAAAATCTTTTAACTCACTCATTGTCTGTGTATTATACGGACGTAAACCGCCCATGACCAACTCAAAATCAAGCACATCATTGTATTTTTCCTTAACGCCGCTCAATTCGTCAGTGAAGCCGTAGCACCACGAACACATCGGGTCGCCTATGTAAATCAGTGTTGATGGTTGTGCCATAGTCAATATAGGTAAAAGGATGATAAATGGAATAAGTCTCATATTTTATTTGTGTTGGAAGATAGATCATCTTGACAATATCATGTTTTAAAAATAAAAGTATGTTTGTGTTTAACATGGGATATTCTTTCCGAATTTGGGCTAAAACTCGTCAGACATTTAAACTTTGCTGGAAAAATATGACATCATCGGTGAATTTTGAAAATGTCAGACGAGTTTTAGTCCAAATTCAAGAGCAAAACATCAAATACATTAAATAAAAATCGAACATGATATTGTCAAGTTATATTTTACATCAGAATTTTTGAATTATATTTATTTTTTAATAATTATAAATTAATTAATTTAAGTTTAAAATACAAAAGTTCAATTACATGATTCAAAGGACTTCTCCGCTCTCTTTTCTCTCAACAAAGTGGTCTTTATATTCTTTGTTCAAGGAAGCGTTTTAAGGCTGTATCTAGGGGTTCATCCATACGAAAAAGTTCGTAACCGATATTCATACCCAATATTTTTTCACGAATATTTTTTAAATAATTTTGAATGCGAATTTGGTACTCATCTTTAGCTTGTCGGGTGTGAACTTGGGTAGTTTTTCCGGTTTCCAAATCCTTGAAAGTAAGTGTACCTTTAAAATCAAATTCCAGTTCGTTAGCTGCCATCAGATGAAAGAGCAAAACCTCATTACCTGTTGCATTTAATTGCTTCAAGGTATCGAATAATTCTTGATTGGATTGATACATATCCGTCAAAAAAACAATAATTTCTTGGTGCGGACGAATATCAAACAGCGTATGAATATTTTTGTTTTCGGGAAATTTTCCGGCAGGAGAAATATGAATTAATTGATGTAAAAAATATTGATAAAATTGTCGTTGCGGATGTGGAGTACATTCATATAATTGACTGTTATTCAGTGCATAAAGTCCAATATTATCACCTTGTCGTTGTGCCAACCATGCTAATGTCGCGGCAATATATCGGGCAAATTGAATCTTGGACATACCCCTATCCTCATGCAACATGGAAGCACTTGCGTCTATCACAAATCGCACTGTCAGTTGTGTCTGCACCTCCGCTTGTCGCACATAAAACCTGTCGGAGCGGGCATACAATTTCCAATCCAACAGGCGCAAATCATCGCCGGGTTCATAATGTCGATAATGGCTAAACTCCTGCCCGAAACCCGTCTTTTTACTAGGATGCAAACCTAAGCGTATTCCCTGCACAGCCCGACGTGCCAGCAGTTCGAGACCTTCCATCGTATCAATACTTAAATCTTGCAATATTTAATTTGTTGTGTGACGACAGACTATTCCAGCGCATCCAATTCTGCACGTAGCTCCTTCAAAAAACGGTTCAAATCACGCAGACGGCGCACCACTTTCTGCTTCTCGTTCAATTTATCTTTGTTAAGTTTGATTTCCCGTTTTGCGCCTTCGAGCGTAAAGCCTTTCTCTTTCACAAGGTGGTAAATAATTTTGAGATTGTCAATGTCTTTTCTTGTAAAACGGCGGTCGCCACGACTGTTTTTACTTGGTTTGAGAACAGAAAATTCCGTCTCCCAAAATCGTATCAACGAATTGGACACCCCGAACATTTCCGCTACTTCACTGATGGAGTAGTAGAGTTTTTGTATGTCATTATACTTGGACATTGCACAAATATACCAAAAAAAAACGGTTTTTTATAAAAAATAAACTCACTTGAAAACAGTTATCTTGACAATGTCATGTTTTAAAAATAAAAATGTGTTCATGCTTGGAATGGGATATTTTTTCCGAATTTGGGCTAAAACTCGTCAGACATTTAAACTTTGTCTGTAAATATAATATCATCGGTAGTTTTTGAAAATGTCAGACGAGTTTTAGCCCAAATTCAGAAAAAATATCCCATCCTAAACACACATACATTGTTATTTTTAAAATATATTATTGTCAAGTTAATTTAAAATTCGTAAAATATTGATAAGCAAGAATATTGTGGGTGCAAAAACGAATCGCACCCGTATAACGTGAATAACAAGATATATTGCATAAATATTTCATTTTAAATTAATTATAAAATTTAAATAAAAAAATACTTGACAGCTAAAGCAGTCATTACAGAACTCGCATTAATCATTTTTTTACTAA
>CALIZI010000149.1 GCA_938028705.1 uncultured Saprospiraceae bacterium
CGAATTTGGGTTAAAACTCGTCAGACATTTAAACTTTACCGAAAAAATATGAGTTCATTGGTGAATTTTGAAAATGTCAGACGAGTTTTAGCCCAAATTCAAGGACAAACACTGACTATATTAAATAAAAATCGAACATGATATTGTCAAGATAAAACATGTAATTAATTATTTTATATAAAAATCTAAAAAGTAGGATTTTACCAAATTCCCTCTGTCCAAAACCAAAATACATTAAATTATATTGTAATATAAAAAATACTGTGAAGATTATGTGTAATTTTAATTTGCTGATAATTAGTGTTTTATGGCTGTATAAACCTATTGTTCCAATAAAGATAATAAGAATAAAAAACGGGGTTAAATGTAACCCTTTTGAAAAAACACCGTAAAAAACACTTGAATTAAAAACAGCTATGATCAAACTAATTAAAAAACATTACATATTTTAAGAAAATAATAGAACAATACCTTTTTGAATGACAACATACTTGTATTATCCTATTATGCTTGCATTCAAACACCCACCTATTTTAGTGTGAACTTTTTAAAATAATAACCTACCCACGTTGTGAAGCCAATAATTCGGCTATAGGGATTCTCTATGCCATGATGTAATTATTTATAAATACATTATTATCGTATAGATACTTATAAATTATGAAGCAAAGCTATATCACTTCAAATGCAATTCTCTATAAAAATCAATCTCATAATCAGTGTGATGTCTTTGATAGCAGCAGTGGGGCTGTTTCTCTCAATTGGAGGAATAGAGTCGCATTGTTGGCAATTTCATTGACGCTGTTTTTGGCAGCTACAAATGTTCATGCACAAGGAGTATGTGACTATGTAGCTCCTATTCAAGTGCATTATATTCCGATTGCGGAAGACCAGATGTTTGATTTTTTTACCACTGTATTTCCCGGTTATGAAAACTGTCTGGGACCGGGATTTGATGCAAATAATCCGAATCCGAATTGTGCTCTTCCTGCGAATGCATCGCAGATTGCTGATGTAAGTTATCCGATGAATAGATATTTTTCTATTGGAATAGCCGCTACCAATACAATCATTTATTACGACCACTGGGAAGATGGATATGAGATAGACCTTGAAAATCCGGTACAGACTACGACTGAGATATGGGGAGATGGAGATTTGACCAATGGAGTTGCGCCGGGTTATCCTTCCGATATTTTTTCCAATGGAGATGTGGTCGCTATAGAATCAATTATTACAGGTCCGCCCAATGCCGGTACTATTTTGTATGATGGCAGGGATAAATTGGCATCGTCATTTACCGTGACGATGACGCACTTCTATTATCCGACCAATTTAGAGGGAACACCTTGGGCATTAATTGCAGGGGCGGCTCCTATTTTAGCCAGCGATGAATTTGGTACCGACTTTACCCTGCCAATCGGAGAAGACCAACCCTTCAGTCAATTGTTTGAGCATGTCGGTGCATTTATTCAAGCTGGAGAAGCCGGCGCTACGGTTGATGTTGACTTAGATGGAAACGGAACAACTGATATCACCTATAATCTTGGACAAGGTGAAACAGCTTTCATAAACGGAGGGCTTGAAGTCGGAGCTAAAATTACCTCCGACAACCCAATAACCGCACAAATGCAAGCAAGTGATATATGCTCAAATTATAGTACAAGAAGTTTCTTGTTATTTCCTGACGACCAGCTTTCCAATGCTTACGTAGCAACTGTTGGTACACCCGATTTGATACCTTTTGACCCCCCTTTTACGGATGAAGATGCCAGTACCTATGTATTTTTATACAATCCAAACGGCACAGCAATTGTGATTAATTGGGAAACATCCGCAGGACCACAAACACCAATAACAATACCGGCAGGAGGACAAATAGATGTACTCATCCCCAATACTAGTGGTGCCTTGTTTCAATCTGTGGGCGGTGAGGTCTTCAATGCTATAAGTGCGATTGATGCAGTGCCGGAAGGTATTGACGATTGTGAGGATTATTTCATTGATGCACATGCAACTTGGGATTGGGGCTACGCCTTAATTCCGATGGATAGAGTGGGTAACCAAATACCCGTTGTAGCACTTGCACCGGGGTCCGACCCGCGTAACGACCCTATCACCGATAATTCCGCACCTGTCTGGTTGACGGCTTTTTATCCACCGGGAAGTAGTAGTGTGGGGAATATTACTATATGTGTAGATTTTAATGGTGACGGAGGTGCATTTACGGATGTCTTGGGAAATGACTATGATCAATCCTTCATACTCAGTGATTTACAAAGCTTTAGATTGTACGACCCGGATAGAGACAATTCAGGTACAAGAATTTGGGTCTGTGATGGTGGCGATGCTCTTGTGACTGCCGCTTGGGGGGAAGACCCGAATACTGCGGTACCCGGTGAGCCTTCACTTGATTTGGGTACGACGATTATACCCGGTCCGTCTTTCCAACCAACTAAGCAAAATGAATTGGTATTTGATGCCGATGGTGATGGTTTATTTGATATAGACGTAGATACAACAGAATACTGTATATGTGTAATCAATACAGGAGCACTATCTTATAATAGCTTGGATTTACTTATGTATGATTCACTTGTTGCTGAATTATCTTACGTTGAAAATTCTGCATATACAATATTTGGAGGCATACAAACGCCTATAACTGATGAAGGGGCAAAACCATTTCCTTTAGATGAAAACGGATTTAGAATTCCTTTCTCAATGAACCCTAATGATGCTGCCTCTCTCTGTTATAGTGTTACTTTAAATGCTTTACCGGCTGCAGGCGGTAATGTGGTACTCAATGAAGCAATTGGTAGTGACGGACGAAACTCAGTATCGCCGGAGAGTAGGATACTTGTAGATACTTGTATTCTAAAAACACTCATTACTGCCGCAGGAACTTGCGAAGGTGACGACCTCACTTTGATAGCAAATAATATAGATGGTGTCGGTCCATATACTTACAATTGGACAGGACCAAATGCTTTTTCCTCAGCCGCAGCAAGTCCTGTCATTCCGGGTTTAGCTCCCATCAATGTAGGTACGTACAATGTTACTGTAACAGACAGTGAAGGTTGTATTGCAACAAGTGAATTGGCTGTGACAACAGGAGAGTTATTCTATGACATTGATGCTGTTAACCCCGATTGTGAGGGGAATTTAGGCAGTATAGATATTACGGTCTCCAGTGGAGTCGGTCCTTATACCTATTATTGGGAACAAGATGGCGTTCCAATTACACTGGCAGATGATTGTAGCAACGGGCAATTCTCCTTCTTTGATATGGAACCCATTGCCGGCAATCAACCTACCGAAGCGGCTATCAATGCCGAAATGTATCAGGTACAAGGGGCTATGCTGTCAGTAAGTCCGCCTATATTGAATGGTGCAGGCACGACCTTAGATGAAGATAATATTGAAAATACACACCTCAATACAATATACGCATTGCGTACAGGATATTCCCAAACCATACAAGGCGGAGTAAGCGGAGCCAACGTCACCCGTACATGGTCATTTAGCGATCCTGTTTGTAATGCAACCATGTTTTTTAATGATTTAGATAGAAATGATGAAGTAATAATTAATGCGAGTTTGGCAGGAGGCGCACCGCTTGATTTGACAGGTGCATTTACGATTGCAGACCCGGCAAATACTTGTGTCTCTTATACCGCTACAAATACATGGACATCCACTTGCGTACCTCCTACACCGAATTTAAATAATTCAGACGATGGAGGTTTCTTTATCACTTTCCCCGGATGTATAGATGAAATTGAAATTATTTTCTATGACCGAACCGACCCCAACGTAGGCGGTACTGATGGTGGTTCTTACTCTGTCAGTTTCGAGCCTATCTGCGACTACACGGAAGATTATAGCGACCTCGATCCGGGAACCTATACGATTGTTGTTACAGATGCCAATGGCTGTGTAGGTACACAGACAGTTGTACTTCAAGAACCAAATTGTAACTGTGATTTAGGACTTACTGCCGATGTAGTTCAACCAAATTGCGATGGTAGTCTAGGAAGTATTGACATTACAATAACTAATGGCGCACCTCCTTATGCTTATGATTGGGTACAAGACAATGCACCATATCCATTAGACCCTACATGCAGCAACGGACAACAAACCTTCTTTGATTTTTGTGCAGTCGAAAACCAATCTCCAACTGATTTTGCAATTAATAACGAAACATATATCGTACAAGGTGCTACCCTAACAGTCAGCCCACCTATGCCTATGGGCGGAGCAACTACTGACGAGGATGTCATCAATGATTCTCACCTCGGAGGTCTATGCGCCTTACGAACAGGGCTTGAGCAAACTGTGGCAGGTAGTGCCGGTGGGCAGAATATGACCCGTATATGGACATTCAGCCAGCCCGTTTGTGATTTAAATATGTTTTTTAATGACTTGGATAGAAATGATGAAGTCATCATTAATGCCAGTCTTGCAGGAGGCGCACCAATAGACCTGACAAGTGCTTTCACAATAGCCGACCCTGCCAATACTTGTGTTGCTTATACAGGTAGCAATACTTGGCGTTCTACTTGTCCGCCTCCCGCAGCGAATTTAAATAATTCAGATGATGGTGGATTCTTCCTCACCTTCCCGAGTTGTATAGATGAAATTGAAATTATCTTCTACGACTATACCAATCCCAATGCAGGTGGTACTGATGGTGGTTCTTACTCTGTCAATTTTGAAAATACATGCGATTATGTAGAAGATTTGACCGACCTCAATCCGGGCGATTATACGCTTATTGTGACCGATTCACTTGGATGTGTGGACACTTTAGATATTACATTAGAAGTACCCGATTGCGTTTTCGATTTAGCTTTAACTAAAACTTTAGCAACCGGACAAGATTTATACATTTCTCCGGGCGACACCATATCATTCGATGTCACTGTCACCAATCAGGATACCTCTACGGCTTATAATGTATTGGTAAATGATTATGTACCCACAGGTTATACTTTTGATACGGCATTAAACCCAACTTGGAATGTAGATAGTGATGGAGACGGGAATCCAGACCAAACCATAGCCGGACCTGTTGTTCAAAATCAAACAGTTACCTTACCTATTACCTTGATTGTCAATGACCCATATACGGGTACACAAGATGATTTGGTAAATGTTGCGGAAATAGCAAGTTTTGAAGACATCTTTGGTAATAGTTCTACCGATGCTACTTTGACCGATATTGACAGTGCGCCAGATACGACACCCAATAATGACGCAGGTGGTACACCCGGCGGACCGGATGACGATTTCACCGACGGTGACGGAACAGGCACACCGGGCGACAGCACGGCAACGACAGATGAAGATGATGAAGACCCTGCATTCGTAACAATATTCGACTTGGCATTAACAAAAATGCTAAGTGCAGGTCAAAGTCCATACATAGCACCGGGTGATGTGGTGAGTTTCGATATTACAGTATATAATGACGGTACAGTACCGGCTTATAATACATTGGTCAATGATTACGTACCTGCGGGTTACACTTACGACCCCACAGCCAACCCATTATGGGAGGACGCAGATGCAGACGGTAATCCAGACCAAACCATAGCCGGACCAATCGCACCGGGTACAACAACGACTTTGACAATCCAATTAATTGTCAATAACCCATTCACAGGCACACAAGATGATTTGGTGAACAGTACAGAGATTAGCGCAAGCGACGATGATACCAATCCTAATAACGATCCACCAATAGATGCAGATTCAACACCTGATAATGTAGATGGCAACGATGCAGGTGGAACACCGGGCGGACCGGACGACGATTTCACCGACGGAGACGGAACAGGCACACCGGGCGACAGCACGGCAACGACAGATGAAGATGATGAAGACCCTGCCTTCGTAACAATCTTCGACTTGGCATTAACAAAAATGCTAAGTGCGGGTCAAAGTCCATACATAGCACCGGGCGATGTGGTGAGTTTCGATATTACGGTGTATAATGACGGTACAGTACCCGCTTATAATACATTGGTCAATGATTACGTACCTGCGGGCTACACCTACGACCCCACAGCCAACCCATTATGGGGCGATGCAGATGCAGACGGTAATCCAGACCAAACCATAGCCGGACCAATCGCACCGGGCGATACAGAAACCTTGACAATTTTGTTAATGGTGAACGACCCATTCACAGGCACACAAGATGACTTGGTAAACAGCGCAGAGATTAGCGCAAGCGATGATGATACTGACCCAAACAACCCACCACCAACAGATTCAGATTCTACACCTGATAATGTAGATGGCAACGATGCAGGTGGAACACCGGGCGGACCGGATGATGATTTCACCGACGGAGACGGAACAGGCACACCGGGCGACAGCACGGCAGCGACAGATGAAGATGATGAAGACCCTGCCTTTGTCAGTATTTTTGACTTGGCATTAACAAAAATGCTAAGTGCTGGTCAAAGTCCATACATAGCACCGGGCGATGTGGTGAGTTTCGATATTACAGTTTATAATGACGGTACAGTACCGGCTTATAATACTTTGGTCAATGATTACGTACCTGCGGGTTACACCTACGATGCAGCCTTAAACCCGACATGGGAGGACGCAGATACAGACGGTAATCCAGACCAAATCATAGCCGGACCAATCGCACCGGGCGATACAGAAACCTTGACAATTTTGTTAATGGTGAACGACCCATTCACAGGCACACAAGATGACTTGGTAAACAGTGCAGAAATTAGCGCAAGTGACGATGATACTGACCCAAATAATGCCCCACCAATAGATGCAGATTCTACACCTGATAATGTAGATGGCAACGATGCAGGTGGAACACCAAACGGACCGGACGATGATTTCACCGACGGAGACGGAACAGGCGCACCGGGCGATAGCACGGCAGCAACAGATGAGGATGATGAAGACCCTGCCTTTGTCAGTATTTTTGACTTGGCACTAACTAAGATGTTAAGTGCAGGTCAAAGTCCATACATAGCACCGGGCGATACAGTCAGTTTCGACATTACAGTATATAATGACGGTACAGTACCGGCGTACAATACTTTGGTCAATGATTACGTACCTGCGGGCTACACCTACGACACAGCCTTAAACCCTGCATGGGGCGATGCAGACGCAGATGGCAATCCAGACCAAACCATAGCCGGACCAATCGCACCGGGTACAACAACGACTTTGACAATCCAATTAATTGTCAATAATCCATTCACAGGCACACAAGATGATTTGGTGAACAGTGCAGAAATTAGCGCAAGCGATGATGATACCGACCCAAACAACCCACCACCAACAGATTCAGATTCTACACCTGATAATGTAGATGGCAACGATGCAGGTGGTACACCGGGCGGACCAGACGATGATTTCACAGGCGGAGACGGAACAGGAACACCGGGCGATAGCACGGCAGCGACAGATGAAGATGATGAAGACCCTGCCTTTGTGACAATCTTTGACTTGGCTTTGACAAAAAGTTTGAGTGTTGGACAAGAACCATTTGCAGCACCGGGAGATACGGTGAGCTTCGATATTGAAGTGTTCAATCAAGGTACAGTTCCCGCTTACAATACATTGGTGAATGACTACCTACCGGCAGGTTATGTCTTTGATGCAGCCTTGAATCCGGCTTGGAGTGCAGACAGCGACGGCGAGGGTAATCCTGATATTACCATAGCCGGACCAGTCGCGCCGGGTACTTCTACAGTGGTGGCATTACAAGTAATAATTCTGAATCCGTTTACAGCGAACCCACAAACAGATTTGACAAATATCGCCGAAATTAGCGCGATAGATGATGATACCGATCCGAATAATAATCCACCAATAGATTATGATTCCACACCGGATATTGACCCTGCCAATGATGCAGGAGGCACACCCGATGGACCGGACGACGATTTCGTAGATGGTGATGGTACAGGTATGCCATTGGATAGCATCGCAGCAACGGATGAGGATGATTCCGATCCAGCCTATGTGAGTCTATTCGATTTGGCATTGACTAAAACACCAAGTGCCGGACAAAGCAATTATGTTGCCTACGGTGATACAGTTACTTTCGATATTACAGTAGTAAATCAGGCAGGACCGGCATACAACATTCTCGTGAATGACTATGTACCTGCGGGTTATATCTTCGATGCAGCCTTGAACCCTGCATGGGGTGATGCGGATGCAGATGGTAATCCAGACCAATCGGTCTTTGAACTCCAGTCAGGGCAAGATAGCACAATGGTCATCACTTTAATAGTCAATGATGCTTCCACAATCAGTTCGGCGGCAGATTTGACAAACGTAGCCGAAATCAGCGATGCGGATGACGACACCAATCCGAATAATAATCCACCAACAGATTCAGATTCTACACCGGATAACGATCCTACGAATGACGCAGGCGGTACACCGGGCGGACCGGATGATGATTTCACCGACGGTGACGGAACAGGCGCACCGGGCGATAACACGGCAGCAACTGACGAAGATGATTCCGACCCTGCATTATTCGATATATTTGATTTGGCATTAGATAAAATGTTGAGTCCGGGACAAAGCCCGTACATCCAGCAAGGCGGTCCCGTCAGCTATGATATTACAGTACACAATCAAGGTACAGTAGATGTATTAGATGTATTAGTCAATGATTATGTTCCTACGGGAATGACTTTTGACGCGGCATTAAATCCAACTTGGGGAGATACCGATGCCGATGGAAATCCCGACACAACGATAGTCGGACCAATTCCGGCAGGAGGTTTTACGACTGTGACAATCATACTAACAGTCGATAATCCGTACACAGGGACACCTGATGCTTTGACGAATTACGCAGAGATAGCAAGTGCAGATGACGATGGCGATCCGAGTACTCCCGCACCATCTGATGTAGATAGTACGCCGGATAATGACCCCGCCAACGATGCGGGAGGCACACCCGACGGATCTGATGACAATTTCGTAGATGGTGATGGTACAGGTACGCCTTTAGATGGTGTAGATACCACTGATGAGGATGATGCTGACCCGACAACGGTAGAAATATTTGACTTAGCATTACAAAAACGCCTTAGTGTAGGACAAGACCAATATGTAGCACCCGGCGATGTAGTGAGTTTTGATATTACCGTATCGAATCAGGGCTTCGTAGATGCTTATGATGTATTGGTCAATGATTATGTACCTTCAGGTTATACCTATGACCCTGCCTTAAATCTTGCTTGGGGTGATACCGATGCAGACGGCAATCCTGATAGAATCATAACAGGACCAATTATTCCGGGGGCTACATCAACGATACAAATTCGATTAATCGTCAACGACCCTTACATCACTGATCCTGATGCCTTAGTGAATTATGCTGAAATCGGCGCAGCCGACGACGACCAAAATCCGACCAATGACCCACCACTTGATTTTGATAGTGATTGGGACAATGATCCTGTAAATGATGCAGGTGGTACACCGGGCGGACCAGATGATGATTTCATTGATGGCGATGCAAGTGGACTACCATTGGATAGTATGGCAGCGACAGATGAAGACGACCAAGACCCTGCCTTCATCAGCATCTTTGACTTGGCATTAACTAAGTCTTTCAGCCCGGGACAATCTAATATAGCAGCACCGGGCGCACCGATGAGCTTTGATATTACCGTTTACAATCAAGGTAGTGTAGCGGCTTACGATGTGTTGGTAAATGATTATATACCTTCGGGCTACACATACGATCCCGCAGCAAACCCGACTTGGGGTGATGCGGACGCAGATGGTAATCCTGACCAAACGGTAGCAGGACCAATTGCACCGGGCGGCACAGCAACATTGACCATTGTATTGACTGTAAATAATCCATTTTTGGGTACAGTAGAAGATTTGATAAATGTAGCAGAAATCAGCTCCGCTGATGACGACGGTAATCCAAATACACCTGCACCGGATGATGTGGATTCAACACCGAATAATGACCCTACGGATGATGCAGGTGGTGAGCCGGATAGCCCTTCTGATGATTCCATCGGAGGCGATGGTTCAGGCGCACCGGGTGACGAAGATCCATTGACAGATGAAGACGACCAAGACCCTGTTTTGGTGGACATCTTCGACCTAGCATTGAGCAAGTCACTCGCAGCTGGACAAAGCGAGTACATCGCACCGGGTGATACCGTGAATTACGAATTTACACTGTACAATCAAGGTACAACCTTAGTATATAATACACTCGTAAATGACTTCGTACCTGCGGGAATGACCTTTGACCCAGCATTGAATACCGAATGGGGTGATGCTGACCTTGACGGTAATCCTGATAGAGTTATCGTAGGACCATTAGCACCGGGCAGCAGTCAGACTTTCTTATTATCATTAATTGTGAATGACCCATTTACAGGTACAAGTGATGATTTGACTAACTATGCAGAAATTGCAGGTAGCGATAACGACGACGATACATCAACACCGCCACCGACAGATATAGATTCCACACCAAATAACGACCCAACAGACGATGCAGGTGGTACACCGGGCGGACCGGATGATGATTTTGTAGATGGAAATGGTACAGGTATGCCGAATGATAGCACGGCAGCTACCGACGAAGATGACCAAGACCCTGCATTAGTGAATGTATTTGACTTAGCATTAACCAAATCGTTAAGTGCGGGACAAGGAGAATACATAGCACCGGGAGATACGGTTAGCTTTGACATGACAGTTTACAATCAAGGTACAGCAGATGCGTACAATGTATTAGTGAATGATTATGTCCCTGCGGGAATGACCTTTGACGCAGCATTGAATCCAACTTGGAGTGCAGATAGCGACGGAGACGGTAATCCTGACCAAGTAGTGGCAGGACCAATTTTACCAAATACAACACAAGTTATTACGATTTTATTAATTGTAAATGACCCATTCGCGGGTACAAGTGCTGACTTGGTGAACGTAGGCGAAATTGGCGCAGCCGATGACGATACCGACCCAACCAACACACCACCAACGGATTACGATTCTACACCTGATACCGACCCTGCCAATGATGCAGGTGGTACACCCGACGGACCAGAGGACGACTTTGTTGATGGAGATGGTTCAGGCGCACCCCTTGATGGTGTTGATACAACAGATGAAGATGACCAAGACCCTGCCTTTGTAAATATCTTTGACTTGGCATTAACTAAAACGTTGAGTGCCGGACAAGATGTATATATCACACCGGGTGATGTGGTTAGTTACGATATTACAGTAATTAATCAAGGTACAATTGACGCATACAATACTTTAGTCAATGATTACATTCCTGCGGGAATGACCTTCGACCCGGCAGCGAACCCTGCATGGGGAGACGCAGATGCAGATGGCAATCCTGACCAAATTATAGCGGGACCATTAGCACCGGGCGCAACGATGACTTTGACAATTGAATTAATGGTCAACGATCCATTCATAGGTATTGGCGATGATTTAGTAAATATAGCAGAAATCAGTGCAGCAGATGATGATACCGATCCGAATAATACGCCACCAACAGAGGCAGATTCTACACCGGATAATGACCCAACCAACGACCCGGGTAATACACCGGGCGGACCGGATGATGACGCAGTAGATGGTGATGGTACAGGTATGCCACAAGACAGTACGGCTGCAACGGATGAGGATGATTCCGACCCTGCGCTTGTCAGTGTATTTGACCTTGCATTGGCAAAAACATTGAGTGCCGGACAAGATCCATACATTGCTCCGGGCGATGTAGTCAGCTTCGACATTACAGTGTACAATCAAGGTACAGTAAACTCTTATGATGTATTGGTGAATGATTATATTCCTGCGGGAATGACCTTTGATGCAGCATTGAACCCAACATGGGGAGATGCAGATGCAGATGGCAATCCTGACCAAACCGTAGCCGGACCGATTGCACCGGGCGCATCAGAAGTGTTGACCATACAATTAATTATCAACAACCCATTTGCAGGTACACAAGCTGATTTAGTGAATATAGCAGAAATCAGCGCAGCAGATGACGACGGTGATCCAAATACACCACCACCAACTGATATTGATTCTACACCGAACAACAATCCGACAGATGATGCAGGTGGTACACCGGGCGGACCAGACGATGATTTCGTTGATGGTGACGGTACAGGCACACCGGGAGATAGCATAGATACGACAGACGAAGATGACCAAGATCCATCTTTCGTAAGTATCTTCGACTTGGCATTGACCAAAGCATTGAGCACAGGTCAGAGTCCATACATTGCACCGGGCGACAATGTGAGCTTCGACATCGTTGTGACCAATCAAGGTACAGTAAACTCATATAATACATTGGTGAACGATTACGTACCTGCGGGTTACACTTTCGATCCTGCACTCAATGCAGCTTGGGGTGATGCTGACGCAGACGGTAATCCAGACCAGACGATAGCTGGACCAGTTGCACCGGGCGGTACAGAAACTTTGACAATAGTATTGACTGTAAATGATCCATTTACAGGTACAGCCGATGACTTGGTGAACGTAGTGGAAATCAGTGCATCTGATGATGATACTGACCCAACGAATACACCACCAACAGAGGCAGATTCTACACCGGATAATACATCGGGTAATGACGCAGGTGGTGAACCGAACAGTCCTTCGGATAATGTAGTAGATGGTGACGGTTCAGGCGTACCGGGCGATACTGATCCAACGACCGATGAGGATGATTCCGATCCGGCAGTAGCGAACATCTTTGACTTGGCATTGACGAAGTCATTGGCTCCGGGAGCGTCACCATACGTTTCACCGGGAGATGTAGTGACTTATAGTCTTACAGTAATCAATCAAGGTACTGTAGATGCCTACGATGTATTGGTGAATGATTACATACCTGCGGGCTTGACCTTCGATGCAGCAGCAAATCCTGCATGGGGAGACGCTGACGCAGATGGTAATCCAGACCAGACGATAGCCGGACCATTGGCACCGGGCGCAACAATGACTTTGAATATTACATTAACTGTCAACGACCCATTCACAGGTAATGGAGACGACTTGGTGAATTCAGCAGAAATCAGTGCAGCAGATGACGATGGAGATCCAAATACACCAGCTCCACCGGATGCGGACTCTACACCGGATAATGACCCGAATAATGATCCGGGCGGTACACCGGGCGGACCGGATGATGATGCTGTAGATGGTAACGGTACAGGTATGCCGGGCGATAGCACAGCTACGACCGATGAAGATGACCAAGACCCTGCGGTATTGAGCATCTTTGACTTGGCATTAACCAAATCATTGAGTGCTGGAGAATCTCCTTATCTCAGAGAAGGTGACACCATTAGTTATGATATTACTGTAACCAATCAAGGTACAGTAGATGCGGTAAATATACTTGTAAATGAATACATCCCATCGGGACTCAACTTTGACTTTGCACTCAACCCAATGTGGGGCAATGCAGATGCAGATACGAATCCTGATCAGGTAATCGCAGGACCATTAGCACCGGGTGCTTCTGAGGTGATTACAATCCAATTAATTGTGGACAATCCATTTACGGGACTACAAGAGGATTTAATCAACTTTGCTGAAATCAGTAATGCAGACGACGATGGTGATCCGAATACGCTACCACCACAGGATACGGATTCTACACCGGATAACGATCCGACGAATGATGCAGGTGGTACACCGGGCGGACCGGACGACGATGCGGTAGATGGTGACGGTTCAGGACTACCACAAGACGGTACAAATACAACCGATGAGGACGACCACGACCCTACTTTTGCGACTATATTTGACTTGTCATTAATCAAGACCTTGAGTTTAGGACAAAGTCAATATATCGCTCCGGGAGATGTCGTAAGTTTCGATGTGACTGTGATCAATGATGGCTTAGTAGATGCGTACAATGTATTGGTCAATGACTATGTACCAAATGGCTACACTTACGACCCTGCACTCAATCCGGGCTGGGCGGATGCTGATGCAGATGGCAATCCTGACCGAACCATTATAGGTCCGATTATTCCGGGAGGTACAGTGACTTCTACGATAGTATTGACAGTAAATGACCCATTTGATGCAAGTACAATGAGCTTGGTCAACTATGGTGAAATCAGTGATGCAGACGACGACCTCGACCCGAATAACGACCCGCCGATTGACACAGATTCTACACCGGATAATGATCCGACGAATGATGCAGGTGGTACACCGGGCGGACCGGATGACGATGCGACAGGTGGAGATGGTTCAGGCATACCATTAGACGGTGACGAGATTACTGATGAAGATGACCACGATCCGGCTACCGTATCTATCTTTGACTTGGCATTAATTAAGTCATTGAGCGCGGGGCAAAGCAGCGCAGTAGGAGCAGGTGATAATGTCAGTTTCGATATTACAGTAATTAATCAAGGTACAGTAGATGCTTACGATATATTGGTCAATGACTATGTACCGAGTGGTTATACATTTGATGTAGCCTTAAATCCGGATTGGGCAGATTTCGACTTAGATGGCAATCCTGACCAAATTGTAGCCGGACCATTAGCTCCGGGTGCAACGCAGGTATTAACGATAGTATTGACGGTGAACAATCCATTCGATGGTACAGCAGCCGATTTGACTAACCTTGCAGAAATCAGCAGCGCAGATGATGATGGTGAGGTAAGCACTCCTGCACCGGATGATGTGGATTCTACACCGGATAATGATCCGAATAATGACCCGGGTGGTACACCCGACGGACCGGATGATGATGCGATAGGTGGTGACGGTTCAGGCTTACCAAATGACGGTAATCCTGCAACCGATGAGGATGATTCCGATCCGGCAACAGTTGACATCTTTGATATGGCATTGACCAAATCATTGAGTCCGGGACAATCACAATTTGTTGTGGCAGGTGATACAGTCAGCTTCGATATTACTTTGTTCAATCAGGGTACGATAGATGCTCAAAATATCTTGGTCAATGACTATGTACCTGCGGGTTATACATTCGATGCGGCTTTGAATCCTCAATGGGGTGATTCCGACTTAGATGGCAATCCAGACCGAATTATCACAGGTCCATTGCAGCCCGGAACAAATTTCTCATTTGAAATCTTGTTAATCATTAACAATCCATTCAATGGTACACCTGATGATTTGGTGAACGTAGCAGAAATTACAGAAGCAGACGATGACGGTAATCCGGCGACACCTCCGCCTTCTGATATTGACAGTAATCCCGATAACGATCCGACGAATGATCCGGGAGGTACACCTAACGGACCGGACGACGATGCGATTGACGGTAATGGCACCGGTACGCCACAAGATGGTGTTGCAGCGACCGACGAAGATGACTCTGACCCTGCAACAGTAGTTGTTGGTGGATTTGATTTGGCATTGACCAAATCATTAAGTGCCGGACAATCACCTTACGTTGGACCGGGCGATAATGTCAGCTTCGATATTACGGTAATTAATCAAGGTGCGATAGATGCTTATAATATTTTGGTCAATGATTACCTACCTGCGGGTTATACTTTCAATGCGGCATTAAACGCAGGATGGAGTACCGATAGCGATGGTGACGGCAATCCTGACCAAACCATAGCGGGCGCACTCGTACCGGGTGATACAGAAGTGTTGACGATAGTATTGACAGTGAATGACCCATTCACAGGCACGGCAGCAGATTTGGTGAATATAGCAGAAATCAGCGCAGCTGATAATGATACCGACCCAACTAACGATCCGCCAACAGATACGGATTCTACACCAGACACTAATCCGACTAACGATCCGGGCGGTGAACCGGGCAGTCCATCAGATGACTCCACAGGCGGTGATGGTACAGGTAATCCGGGCGATACCGATCCGACGACAGATGAGGATGACTCCGACCCTGCAATTGCAAGTATCTTTGATTTGGCATTGACCAAAACGGTCAGCGCAGGACAAGCGACCAATGTTGTACCGGGAGACATTGTCAGCTACGACATTACTGTTATCAATCAAGGTACAGTAGATGCTTATAATATTGAAGTGAACGACTACACACCAACCGGTATGGTATTCGATATTGGATTGAATCCGGGGTGGGGTGATACGGATGCCAACGGTATTCCTGAATATACGATAGCCGGACCATTGGCTCCGGGAACTACACAGGTTATTTCTATTCAGTTGATGGTAGCCAATCCCTTTGATCCGACTACGATGAGTACGGTCAACTTTGCGGAAATTGGTACAGCCGATGACGATGGCAATCCGAATACACCACCACCAATGGATACAGACTCTACACCAAACGACGATCCTACGGATGACGCAGGTGGAGAGCCGGGTAGCCCATCAGATGATGCTACAGGCGGTGACGGTTCGGGTACACCGGGCGATACAGACCCAACGGCAGATGAAGATGATTCTGACCCTGCTGAGGTTTCTGTAGCTACATTCGACCTTGCATTGATGAAGAGTTACAGCACTTATCTGGACAATGATGCCAGTCAGGCGATTTCTCCGGGTGATGATATATGCTACAACATTGAAGTCTTCAATCAAGGTACGGTTGATGCAACCGATGTAGTAGTAACGGATTATATCCCTACGGGTATGATGTTTATACCGTTCTTCAATACGGACTTTAGTGGTACGCCACCGGCAGTGACGGCAAGCATACCGCTTGTCAGGGCGGGTACTTCTGAAAGTGTAGAAATTACCTTACGTATTGATCCGGGCTTTAGTGGCTTTGAAATCATTAATGATGCGGAAATTACCGATTTTGATAATGAATATGGCTTGCCGGATGAGGATTCTACACCGGGTGATAATAGAAATACACCGAGTGAAACAGGTTCGGATGATGACATTGACGACGACTGTAGCTGTGCGCCGGGTAGTAGTGACAATCCGCTGGATAATGATGATTATGACCCTGCTGTTATTGAAGTACAACCTGTCTTACCGATAGAATTGTCTTACTTCAAAGGTACTGAAGAAGACTGCGAAGTCATCCTCCGTTGGGGTACAGCATCAGAGGTCAATGTTTCTCACTTCGAGATAGAGAAGAGTACAGATGGTCTTACATTTAGTATGATAAATAGGTTGGAACCGCTTGGTGGTGAAGGCATCGCTACGGACTACACCTATACAGATACACAGATTAGTGCTGTCAACTACTATCGTTTGAAAGTAGTGGACTTGGACGGTTCAACGGAATATTCTGACATCTTGACCATACAAGCCAACTGTGCATTGGGTGTATTTATTTCGGATGTATTCCCGAATCCTGTGGTGAATCAATTGGTCAGTGTACGCTTCAACAGTATATTCGACCACCAAGCCGCGAGGGTTGTCGTTACAGATATGTTGGGCAGAAAAATGATGGAGATGCCGATTACCGTATTTGACGGTAGCAATCTCATCACGATTGACCCAAGCGGTTTACCGGCAGCTACTTACGTGCTGATAATTGAAGGCAACGATTGGCGTTCATCTGCCATGAGATTTGTCAAATTGAGTGAATAATTTAGACTTTGGACAAAGGAAATTGGGGAATTGAGAAATTAGGTAATCCCGATAACTATCGGGACTTTTTTAGATTTTCACAAAAAATAATTAATGACATGTTTTATTTTATTAATAAAATATATTCAGCTGATTATCAATGAATTACGATTTCAAACCGAGTTTCCCAATTCCCATTTTGTCTAAAGTCCAAGAATAATACTTTGTAGATTAATTAGAATTAAAGCCGTTCCGCTAATGTGGAACGGCTTTTTTTTGCTCATTCCTAGTATCTAGACTTTGGACATTGGGGAATTAGGAAATTCGGTATTAGCAATGTGTTCGCCAAATTGGGTATTCAGTGTTTTTTGATTATTAATAAAATTAAATTAAAAATTGTATTTAATTAAAAATTAATTACTTACAAAAATAAAAATAAATAAACTATTCACGTTCAATTTGTAATTTTTAATTTGGCGAACACATTGTATTAGGTAAATCTATTTTTATCAAATAACTTGACAATGTTAAATTAAAAAAAATAAAATTATGTTTATTCTTAAAATCGGAAATCTGCCCCGAATTTGACCTAAAACTCGTCTAATATTTTGAAAATGTCTGACGAGTTTTAGGTCAAATTCAGATAGAAGCACTTATTTATAGTAAACAAAAATCTAATTTAACATTGTCAAGATAATTATAAAATTAAATTAATTAAATATTTTTTAATTTTAATGAAAATAAAATAACTGATAATCAATTACTTACGATTTAAAACCGAAGATCCCAGTTACCGAATTTCCAAAATGTCCAAAATCAAGTAGTTTATCTTTAATTTGAGTTTGATATTGGAAAAAACATAGTCTTTATTGGATAATCATTTTTTGCAAAATGAAATTTTGTTATTTTTACTAACAAAGTATAAAAAAGTGTTACATTAGCACGTTAATATTTCATTTAAGTGATTTTTTGACTATTGACATAATCCAAAACTTTAAATTATAAAAGAATTACTATGGGTCCTTATACTATTATGGCAGCAGCATGGATAGGCTGTGCCATCTGGATAACTTTTATCATTTTTACCAACAAAAAAGCGCATCCTAAAGCTCTGTTTTATTTGTTTTTTGTGGAAATGTGGGAACGCTTTTCTTACTATGGTATGCGTGCTTTATTGGTTTTATACATGATTCATGGTTTTATGAATTATGAAGAAGTCGGTGCTTATGGTGTATATGGTGCTTACGGTGCTATGGTATATGCAACTCCCTTGCTTGGTGGCTATCTTGCCGAGCGATATATGGGTTATCGAAAGGCGATTACTTGGGGTGCTATCTTGATGATGCTGGGGCATTTCTTTATGGCATTTGAAAATAATATCATCTTTTTCACGGCATTGGCTTTACTAATTATGGGTAATGGTTTTTTCAAACCAAATATCTCTAGTATGATTGGTAAGTTTTATGCTAGAAACGATCCGCGTAGAGATGGTGCATTTACAATATTCTATATGGGTATCAATATCGGTGCATTCCTGACGGGCTTGACTTGTGGAGTAATCGGTGAACTCGAAGGTTGGCATTATGGCTTTGGTCTTGCAGGAATAGGGATGTTAGCGGGTCTGATCATTTTTAAAATGGCGGAAAGAAGCGGTGCTTTGGGGGACCAAGGATACGCGCCTCACGAAGTCGAAGAAATTGACCAAAGCAATATTCCTGACGACGAGCGAATAGAAAAATACGCTTTGGTACAAAATGCAGAAGCTCCAAAAATCGCAGGACTTCCCGTCAATGCAGTTATTTATATATGTTCTCTTCTTGCCCTGCCATTTATCTGGTTGCTCATTGACCATAATGATATTCTTGATTACATCTTATTGACTATTGGTGTCGCTATGGTCGGTTATTTGATTTATACTTCTTTCAAATATGAAATCGTACAAAGGCAAAGATTGTGGGTCGTCATACTTCTATTTTTCTTTGCGATGATATTCTGGACCTTCTTCGAATTAGCGGGTAGTGCCTTGACTATTTTTACAGAAAATAACATTAATAAAGGCAGCCTTTTCACCACTACCATGTTCCAATCCCTTAATCCATTCTTTATCATGTTATTTGCACCGATATACTCTTGGTTATGGATTAAGCTATCCAAAGCTAATCTGGAGCCTAATGCCGGTGTAAAATTTGGTATTGCATTGGTCTTATTGGGCTTGGGTTTTCTCGTACTCAATTTCGGCAAAGGTATGGCAGTAGCCGGTATGATACCTGCAATGTTCATGGTTATGTTATACTTACTACATACTTTGGGTGAGTTGGCTTTATCACCTGTTGGTCTATCATTAGTCACCAAATTATCGCCTGCCAAAATCATTGGTTTTGTAATGGGATTTTGGTTAATGTCCTCTTCATTTGCACACATGTTGGGCAAGCACGTTGCGACAGCCACAGCGATTTCACAAACAGAAATAGTATCAAGCGATGACTTTAGAGCCGATATAGGCAACCAAAATATGTTGAAAGTCATGGACAGCCCAACATTTCAAAAATGTCTCGAAGGCGGTGGAAAAATTAAATCCTGTATGAGTAGCAAAGAATTTGTACAACAATATTCACAGCTATCCGGCAAAACACATTACCTTGCCAATATTGCCGACAAAGAACTTTATGATGCTGCCGCAGACGTAAATAGCGAATACGGACAAAGCAAAAAACGCGCTGAAGCTATCAGCACTTTTGTTACTACGGATTCAAAATACCAAAGCCCGGAAGGTAAGCCCATCATGATGAATGCTGCAGAAATCACACAAGCCAAAGGCAACAGCCTAAACGAGTCTGTTCAAAATAGTATTTCACAAAAAACACTCACATTGAGTTTAAGTGTTTTTAGAATGCTTGGATTTATTGCTATTGGTGGCGGTTTATTTTTATTCTTAATCTCTCCAATTATCGGTAGATGGATGCACGGAATTAAATGATTTATTTTACTATATAAAACACACAAAAGCGGAGCAATTGCTCCGCTTTTTTTTGCCAACAAATACAAAGTTTATTTTTTAAAATATAAAAAAATTAAAACATCTTCATTCAAAAATATGTGCCATGAGTTTCTTCAAAAACCTGTTTAAGCCAAAAGATGAACCTGTCAAAACTTATGACGATTTTTGGAAATGGTTTCGGTCAAATGAAGCTGGATTTACCAAATTAGTCAGAAAAGGCAGTGATACCACCGTACTTGAAGAAGGGTTTTTTGACCCGCTTTCAGAAAAATTAGGCGAATTAAAAGATGGTTTTTATTACCTCACGGGCATGTCTGACGACGATACGGTTGAGTTGGTATTTACACCGGATGGCGTGACGAAAAATATTGTTTTTATAGAAGAATTGGTCAGTGCTGCCCCTGATATTAAAGGTTGGAAATTTACTGCACTCAAACCCGCACTCGATATTGAAGATGTTAGTATCGCCATGAATGATTACGAATTTAATGGCAAAAATTTATTTTTCTATTCCAATGACCAAAAGGACTATCCCGACGAAATTGATATTACTGTTGTTTACGGGGATATGAACGAAGAAAACCGTCCGATGCTGACGAATGGCGTGTTTATCTTTTTGGATAATTTTCTGGGTGAATTAAATTTTGTTACTAAGATAGATGAAGTCAAAATCGTCGGAAAAGAGGAAGCTGAAGAAGAATTAGTGCCTATCGGCAAATTAAAAAACTTTTTGATATGGCGGGAAAAAGAATTTATCGAACGCTACGAGGGTAAATGGTATGATACTG
This sequence comes from uncultured Saprospiraceae bacterium, assembly GCA_938028705.1. GTDB lineage: Bacteria > Bacteroidota > Bacteroidia > Chitinophagales > Saprospiraceae > JAHDEO01. The sequence goes on from CALIZI010000149.1 coordinate 21,331, forward strand.
AGAATGATAATTACACGATGTTCGAAGCTGCGCTAAAAAACGGCAATCCAATCATGGCAATCATCAATACCGATTTGCTGCAATGGAAGAGCAAAGCATCACACCCTTGGGTGATGAACGTAGAGTTGAAGTATGAGCCTGATCATCAAGGACTTCCTGATAAATCTACCTACGAATTGATGAATGTTGTAGAAGATGAAATGCTGGCAGAACTAAAAGATTCGGAAGGTTATCTTAATATCGGCAGAAAGACCAGAGACGGCTCCCGGCATATCTATTTTGCATGTAAGGATTTCAGACGACCTTCAAAAGTGGCTTATAAAGTCCTGCAAAAGTACGATGACAGTTTATCCACCGATTACGACATTTATAAAGATAAATACTGGCAGTCATTCAGTCAATTTGTATCATATTGAATAGTCTTGTTTAACCTTAAATAGTTTGATTATCATTGTTTTATTAATTTATTTAATTAAAATTAAAAATATTTTTTATTTTAAATATTTATATACATTGTTTTTTTACATAAATTATAAAATTTAATTTATAATAATTTATTTTTATTTATTAAGGTTGCACTGAAATACAACCGTTTAATAATTTATTTAGTATTAAAAATTAATTACTTATAAATATTTTTTATTGTAATGAAAATTTAAAAATGCCCTTATTTCAGTGGAACCTATTAAAATTAATCTAAATCGTTGATTATCAAGGTCAAACAAGTCTAATATAAAAACGGATCAGACAGATAGTTGAAAGATGGTCACAGTCGAATATTGCCTAGGATTAGTCGAAGAAAAATGAAAGTGTTTGTCAATAAAATTATTTTAGAAATAATCATTAACACAAAAATCAATACGATGGCAATATTCGAAGTCTTAGGACAATTCTTCTTTGAAGTATTTTTACAAATACTCTTCATGGGTGCAGGTGAAGGAGGCGAGCAGGAAAAACAAAAGCGTCGTGAAAAAAGAGAGAAGCGTCGCATGAAAAGAGCGGAACGCCGCGAAAAAAGACGTAAGAAAAAACCTTATATTTGAAAAAACATGAAAAAAATATTTGATTTTATTTCTGGCATTATAGCTGCATTAATGACCTTATGCGGAACTTTCTTTGTCAGTGTTTTGATATACGAATGGTAAAATATAATCAAGGGTAAAATTTGGCATGTTTAAATTTGTCGTAAAAGTAGTTGACACTTTTTTTTAATGTAAAACTGTCGATAGTACACGAATAAATTATTATTATTTTACATTTTACATTATTTTAATTTGAAAATAAAAGTGTCAATCGCTTTTCTAAATATGCCCTTTTAGCATTGATATATTTATATTTACCCAAGTAAGATTCTATAATATCTGAGGAACAATATTAGTGTCTAAAATAACTTTGCTTCCCTTCATCGTATAATTCTTTTCTGACTTCGTCACATACTTCTAAGATTTCTTCCATAGTAACATTATTTGGCTTGACGGAAGCATCTAACTTTCGTAGCTTTTCCTGTATTTCTTCACGGGTTGGTTTTTTGTGCTTATTGCTCTCTGCATGAGCGCGTCGCAATAGTTCTATCCAAAGATAGTCTTGCTCTTTTTCAGGAAGGAGTAAGTATAAATTTTTGACTTCTTCCGCACGTTGTTCGGCTGTCATAATTTTTATTTTATCCAAAAATACAAAATTAATGGGAGAAATGAAAGTTTGTCTTTTCCACTTGGCAATTGTTTATACGACACGACTTTATCGAATAGGTAGCTTGGTGATGGGAGTGCTTTCTATATCGACTTGGAGGGTGATGGATTCACTCCAAATCAGGCAATTCCTCCCGACTCAACAACAATTTAATACTTCGCGCTTTACCGGGCGTTTTTTCGATAAAGCCTTTCTTCTCCAATGTCTTTATCATGCTATTCACACTTGCGGGGTCTAGTTGGAAATATCGCTGAAAATCTGCGTAGGCGGGTGCTACACGGTTGAGTTTTTGGTAGTAATAAATGAAGGCAAGATACTGTCCTTGCTTTTTTGTATAATTCATTTTTGTACTTTGACTTGAGAACTATTTTGGTGAGTCGCTTCGGCGAGCTACGGTTTCATCGAAGATTTGTCGGGCAGTTTTTTCGACGACACGACCGTTTTTTATGTCGTCCATGCCTTCTTGTAATGCCGAGATTAATGCCTTTTTCTTTTCATCTTCGGCTTGCAATAAGCGCAGGGCTTCTCTGACCACTTCGCTCGTGCTGTTGTACATGCCCGTAGCGACCTTGTCTTTGATGTACTTTTCTAATGTTGGATTGAGTGATATATTCATAACTACAAAAATAAGAAAAATAACGAGGATTGTCAATTTTTGTTATTTTGATAAGAAAATAAGGTATTTAAATTTCGTAAAAAAATAAATTTGTTTATATTTGCTATTATTTGTTTCTAAAAATTTTCACTCTGTTATCTAAAACAATACAACAATGGATAAAGCAAGTAGATACGAAGCAATGATTCTGGACATGATAAGCGATATGGAAGGCATGAAGATTTCCAACGAACCAAAACTCGAAACTAAACTTATCATTGATAAAGAAAACCACCGTTATATGGTCGTAACCTTCGGGTGGAATAAAGAAGGTAAACACGTTCATAATTGTTCTATCCACATCGAAATCATTGACGGAAAATTGTGGTTTTATCGCAATATGACCGATATAGATTTTGGTCGGAAACTCGTCTATCAAGGTGTACCACCTTCTGACATTGTGGTGGGTTTTTTGAAACCTAAAATGCGTGAATTGTCAGATTATGCTGTGGCGTGAGTAAGTGATAAACCCCAAATAAATCACGTTCCACTCACCATGTCCTCAAACTCTCGCAAAGAAATAGCCTCTACATTTTCCACAGCGAGTAATTTTTTATCACCTGTAACGAGGTAGTCGGCTTTGGCTTGGAGGGCGAGGTCGAATAGGTAATTATCGTCCGGGTCGGGGCTATCTTTAAAAATCAACTCAATTTCAGTAAATACTGTCAATTGATGATGCAAGGTGAGATAATTTTCGCGAGGTGCTTTTAGGTATTTGTCGAATTTATCGCGTTGGATTACGGTGGTCAGTTCATCCACCAATTCGAGGCAGGAATACACAATGAGTTCGTTATCTATAATGAAATCGGCAAGTGTCTCTGCCCTTCCCATGATGAAATAACTTATCCAAATATTGACATCAAAAACAACTTTAAACCTTTCTGTATCGCTCATATTGTTCTTTCCTGACTTCGCGACATTCTGCGACTATTTCATCCATTGTAATATCATTCGGCAATAGGGCGGCATCCAATTTACGGGCAAGTCTTTTTACTTCGTCCTTATTAAGCTGAGGTTGTTTTTTCCGTTCTTCATAAGCACGACGCATCAGGTTGAGCCATAACTCCCTTTGTTCCTTTTCAGGTAAGACTAAAAAGAAATTTCTGACCTCATCTGCACGTTGTTCAACTGTCATAATTTTTATTTTATCCAAAAATACGAAATTAATGGGAGAAATGAAAGGTTATCTTTGCTTGGATGCTATGGTTTTATTGAATATTCACTGGGTAGGTTTGTAGTTCCATGAAAAAAATCTACATTTGAAACATTACAAAATATCAAATTAAAAAAATGAATCCGAACGAATCCAATATCATCATTTATAACACCACCGACGGCAAAGCATCTGTCTCTTTATATGCAAAAGACGACAACATTTGGATGAACCAAAAACAGTTGGCAGAACTTTTTGACACCTCTAAACAAAACATAGGTCAGCACATCATAAATATACTGAAAGACAAAGAGTTAGATGAAAAATCAGTTGTAAAGAATTACTTTACAACTGCCACCGACGGCAAAAAATACGAAGTGACATTTTACGCCTTAGATATGATATTGGCGATTGGTTTTCGGGTGCGTAGTAAGCGGGGAACGCAGTTTAGAATATGGGCAAATCGAAACCTGAAACAATACATCGTCAAGGGCTTTGTGATAGATAGTGAACGTCTGAAAAATCCCGATGGCAGACCGGATTATTTTGATGAATTGCTGGAAGAAATACGTGATATACGCGCCTCCGAAAAGCGATTTTATCAAAAGGTGAGAGACTTATTTGCGCTGAGTAGTGATTACGATAAGACGGATAAAGCGACTCAAATGTTTTTTGCCGAAACACAAAATAAACTCCTCTATGCTGTCACGCAGCAAACCGCTGCAGAGCTAATCGTTGGTCGTGCCGATGCAGACGCGGCTAATATGGCATTGACTTCGTGGAAAGGAAAAATTGTCAGAAAGCAAGATATTTTTATTGCCAAAAATTACCTCAATGCAGACGAGATAGATACGCTTAATCGACTCGTCGTTATTTTCTTGGAAACCGCCGAGCTTCGTGCCAAAAACAGAAACGACCTCACAATGTCTTTTTGGAGAGATAATGTCGATAAGTTGTTGGAGTTCAATGATAAACCTTTACTGACCGACAAAGGCACTATCAGCAAAGCCCTCATGGAAGAAAAAGTACGGGAGATATACGACTTGTTCGATAAAAAACGAAAAATCTACGAAGCCCGTCAAGCGGATTTACTGGATTTGGAAGATATTGAAAATCAGATTAAGGGAAAGGATTAACGTGTCACGACTTCATTGAAAGTGGTTTGGAGGACAGCGGATTCACTCCAAATCAGGTAATTCTTCCCGACTCAACAACAATTTAATACTTCGCGCTTTGCCGGGTGTTTTTTCGATAAAGCCTTTCTTCTCCAATGCCTTTATCATGCTATTAACGCTTGCGGGGTCTAATTGAAAATATCGCTGAAAATCTGCGTAGGCGGGTGCTACGCGGTTGAGTTTTTGGTAGTAATAAATGAATGCAAGGTACTGTCCTTGCTTTTTTGTATAATTCATTTTTTTACTTTGACTTGAGAACTATTTTGGTGAGTCATTTCGGCGAGCTACGGTTTCATCGAATATTTGTCGGGCAGTTTTCTCGACTACACGCCCATTTTTTATATCGTCCATGCCTTCTTGTAAGGCTGCCATTAATGCCTTCTTCTTCTCGTCTTCGGCTTGCAATAAGCGCAAGGCTTCTCTGACCACTTCGCTCGTGCTATTGTACATGCCCGTAGCGACCTTGTCTTTGATGTACTTTTCTAATGTTGGATTGAGTGATATATTCATACCTACAAAAATAAGAAAAATAACGAGGATTGTCAATTTTTGTTATTTGGCAAGAAAATAAACCCACTCAAAAACCTCAAAACAATACGGTCATTCCGTCTGTGGTAGCTTGGCAGGGTTTCAATTAGGTGCTTCGATTTGAAATGGTGGTGAAATTCTGTATATTTGAACCATGACAACACAAGAAGATTACAAAAACAGAATCACCATAGAAGTTGGCAAGCCTTGTATTGCAATTTTCCACAAATTAACTTAACTTTGATACCATAACATGTCAGCAAGAGACCGCTACCACGAAGAATTTAAAACTGCCCTTGAAAGCGAAGGTTGGATAGTCACGGATGACCCACTTATCGTACAATTGGGCGTGATTAAAGTGAAGATTGATTTAGCGGCAGAGCGTTTAATAATAGCCGAAAGAGGAGATGAACGTATCGTCATTGAAATCAAGACATTCGGACATCTTTCGTTTATCACGGATTTACAAGATGCTGTGGGACAGTATATGTGTTATCAATTTATGCTCGACAAAACGAATTCTGACAGGACATTATACTTGGGCGTCCCCACAAAAGTCTATAACCGTTACGAAGAAGAACCTATTATCGAAATCTTTGAAGCACTAAATATATCACTCATTTTGTACGACCCCGAAACCAAAAATATAGACAAATGGATAAGACAACCAAATACGAAGCGATGATTCTCGACATGATAGACCACATGGAAGGCATAAAGATTTCCAACGAGCCAAAACTCGAAACCAAACTGATTATTGATAAAGAAAAACGCCGATATATGGTCGTGACTGTCGGGTGGAATGAAGCGGGAGATTACCACCATAGTTGCTCGGTACACGTCGAAATTATCAATGAGAAATTATGGTTTTATACGAATATGACAGATATTGATTTTGGCAGAAAACTCGTTTATCAAGGTGTACCGCCTTCGGATATTGTCGTCGGTTTTTTGACACCTAAAATGCGTGAAGTGTCGGATTATGCAGTAGCGTGAAAAACCTGAAATCTGCCTTTTCCCGAATTGCTCCGTTTTTCTATCATTCGTCAAACTCTACATTCTGATACAATTCTTTCAAAGGAATTGAAAAATCAAAAGATTTGATATACAACTCACCTTCCTCGCCTGTTACGCGCGAAATTTCCCAAAAGTCTTGTTCGTTTTTGTAGAATGTTTCGACGACGAAGCGGTATTGGTCAATCAGAATGTACTCCCGAAAGCTCTCTAATTGCATGTATTTGTGGAATTTATCGCCTCTGTCGTAATCTACCGTAGATTTGGAAAGTACCTCAACAACGACTCTGGGATTGATGATAGATTCAGCGTCTTTATCCGAGCGTTCGACCTTGCCGCATACGACCATGGTATCGGGATAGACAAATTGATTGATAGCCTCTAAGCGGACTTTAACGTTGTCGGGAAAGGCTTCGCAATCCGCATTTTTGTCGCGCAGTCGGTGGCGGAATCCTGCATAAGCATTGCCGCAGATTCTGCCATGATTAATCGAACCACCCGACATTTCGAGGATGAGTCCGTCTTCGTACTCATGTCGCAATTCGCTCTTTGCCTCAAATTTGAGGTATTCCTCAATGGAATATAATTTGGATTGTGTCGGTGGGTTCATACTTCAAAAATACAAAATTAATGGGAGAAATGAAAGTTTGTCTTTTTTCCATTCAAAAACCTCAAAAGCATACGGGCATTCTGTCTGTGGTAGCTTGGCAGGGTTTTCAATTATTAGACTTTGGACGAAAAGTCGTTCAAAAAAAATAGGCAAAACTATTGCTAGTAGTTATCTGTGAATAAAACTAAAGCAGAACAGTTTTGCCATGATATATTAGGTTTGGACATGAATCATGCCAAAGGTTTAGTGAAT
>CALIZI010000150.1 GCA_938028705.1 uncultured Saprospiraceae bacterium
TAGCTCAAACTGGCAAGTTTACACCATGAGTTTTATCATGAATAGCCCAACAGATAATAACACCAGTTTTGGTTTATATATGGGTGGCAATACCATCAATACCTACATAGATAATGTGAGTCTGCAAAAAGCGGATTGCGAAGGAGATAGCAACAACCCCCAGTCAGCTTATCCATCAGGCGTTCCTCATAGCATACCCGGCACTATCAATACCACACATTATGATAATGGCGGACAGGATATTGCATATTACGACACTTCCAACAATAATACGGGAAGTGGTATTCGTCAAGATGAAGATGTGGATACTGAGAACAGGACATCTGGCGGTAACGTTGGTTGGATTGCCAGCGGAGAATGGTTGGAGTTTACGGTAGATGTAGAAACCCCTGGAGAATACACTGTTTCCTATCAAGTTGCATCAAAAAATAACAACGGTAAATTCAAGTTACAATTTAACGAACAGGATGTTACTGGTACGGTCAGCGTAGCCTCAACCGGAAGTTGGGCAACCTTCACAACTATACAGAATACGGTTTCTCTGAATAGCGGACAGCAGGTCATGCGTCTTTACTTTACCACAGGTAGCTTCAATATTGGGAATATTACTTTTCAGTTGAGTCAGCCAAAAGTGGAGCAAACACAAGATATTGACCTATACGTTTATCCCAATCCATTTAGCAACGAACTAACCGTAGAGCTACCCACAGAGATGGAAAGCGATGCTATGTCCGTTCAAGTTATAGACATCACCGGCAAAGTGGTATATGAAAGAACACAACTCAATGCCGGTCAAATCATACAAATCAAGGAAGAATTGTCAAATGGTTTTTATATTCTGAAATGGTCGGATGAGAAAAATCAAATGTCTGCCACACGGAAGATCATTAAACAATAAAAACAACGACCATTTTATATTAAAAAATATATTAAAATACGATTTTTAAAATAAAATACATGCCACCAACTTTTTTGTTGGTGGCATTTTTTTGTTGTAGATGCCAGACACTTTCAAAGTGTCTGGCATCTTGGGTAAACTTAAATGGATAGCCAAAATAGATTCTTATTTATACATTAAAATAATTTGGTAGTGTTCGATTAACTTGATAATATCATGTTTTAAAAATAAAAATATGTTTGTATTTAACATGGGATATTTTTTCCGAATTTGGGCTAAAACTCGTCAGACATTTAAACTTTGCCGGAAAAATATGACATCATCGGTGAATTTTGAAAATGTCTGACGAGTTTTAGCCCAAATTCAAGGACAAACACTGACTATATTAAATAAAAATCGAACATGACATTGTCAATGTTAAAGTATGATTGATGTAAAACAAGAGTTGCAAGGCGAATTTCTCTATTGAAAATGAGTATTTCGGTCATCAAATTTCCGCATTTTACAAAAACATTCGCCTTGCAACTATTCCATACTTTACTCGAACACTATCAATAATTTAATATCTTTATAAAAAAACAAAATCACGCCTAATTTGCATTTTATTTACTTACTTTGTCAAACCTTCAAAAAAGGTAATGATTTTCTGTATTCAAATCACACAATATGAACAAACAAATTATTTTGACCAAACGCCCTGTCGGATTGCCCGAAAAAGACACATGGACACTCCGCGAAGAAGCCATACCAAGCATAAAAGACGGCGAGATATTGATACGTCAAGACTATATTTCATTAGACCCTGCGATGCGCGGTTGGCTGAATGATGTCAAATCCTACATCCCGCCTGTGGGTATTGGTGAGGTCATGCGTGCCGGTTCGGTAGGCGAAGTCATTGAGTCACAACACCCTGATTATCAGGTAGGTGACTTCCTCTCAGGTTGGGGCGGCGTGCAGCAATATACAGCCACCGACGGGAAAAATTGGTACAAAGTAGAACCTACACTCGCGCCTTTGCCCACCTATATCAGTACGCTTGGTATGCCGGGTATGACGGCGTATTTTGGCATCCTCGAAGTCGCTAAAATCAAGGAAGGTGACATTGTGTTGGTCTCCGGTGCAGCGGGTGCTGTGGGCAGTGTCGTTGGGCAAATTGCCAAGATAAAAGGTTGCCATGTAGTCGGTATTGCAGGTGGTGCGGAGAAGTGCAAATATCTCATTGATGAACTCGGTTTTGACGGCGCGATTGATTACAAAAATGAAGATGTAAAAGCAGCTTTGAAGCGCGAATGTCCGAAGGGAATTGATGTATATTTTGATAATGTAGGTGGCGAAATTCTCGATATTGCGCTCACACGCTTGCGTATGCACGCACGTATAGCGATATGCGGCGCGATTTCTCAATACAATAATCAAGCTGTCAAAGGACCGAGCAATTATTTATCCTTATTGGTGAATCGTGGAACAATGCAGGGCTTTGTGGTCATGGATTATGCGAAAAATTACCGCGAAGCCGCCATGCAAATGGGGATATGGATGGCGGAAGGCAAACTGAAATCTAAAGAACATATCGCCGAAGGGATTGATAATTTTCACGATACCTTTTTACGTTTATTTAGCGGCGAAAAACTTGGAAAATTAGTCTTGAAAGTGTCCTAATAAGTTTCAAGTACAAGTATCAAGCGCAAGTTCAAATTTCGAGGTTATACTGCTTTATGGTTAGATTGTTTTATTGTTGTATATAGCCAAAATAAAATCATAAATACCTGTTTATCAACAATATAGCAATATGACAATGAAACATTTTGAAAAATAAAAAGTATAATTTTAAACCTAATACAGTATACAAACAAACTCAATTTACAGAATTTGGCGAAGCCAAATCATAGCTTGAACTTGCGCTTGATACTTGCACTTGAACTTAAAAATGTCCAATCCATTCAAATTCAAACAATTCACCATCCGTCAAAAAGACAGTCTGATGAAAGTCGGAACGGATAGTATTCTACTTGGTTCTTGGGCGAGTGGCGAAGCGGTGCATCGTATTCTCGATATTGGCACAGGTACAGGCGTATTGGCTTTGATGCTTGCCCAACGCTACCCGCAGGCACAGATAGATGCCATCGAAATTGACAAGGCTTCTGCATTGGAGGCTTCTGAAAATATCCGGCAATCACTTTTCACTCATCGTGTCCAACTTGCACACACTTCCATTCAACAATTTGCAGCGGAGACCACGAACCGCTATGATTTGATAGTCAGCAATCCGCCTTTTTTCAATACAGGATTAGCACGTAATCAAGCACGTCATACGACCACACTCACTCATGAGGATTTACTTTTTTGTATCGAAAAATTATTAATAAATAACGGGAAATTTTGTCTTATTTTACCCAAAAAAGAAGGAGAAGATTTTATTGAATCAGCCCACCGACATGCTCTATATTTAACTGTAAAAACATCGGTACGCCCCAAGCCCTCCAAGCCCATTGAGCGGTTGTTATTACGCTTTTCTAATGTTGAACCAAACACAGAAGTCCTTGAAAATGAATTAATTGTAGAAGAAGATAGCCCAAAACGAATTTATACCAAAACCTTCATCGAACTAACAAAAGATTTTTATTTATGATGTGTTAATCGTATTACAGTGTTATCGTGTTAGTGTATTATGACTACACATCAACACATCAAAACCCATATTCGCTCATCACTTCGCTGAGTTGTTCTTCAATATCTTGTTTGGTAAAGCCATATTGCGCCAATGAATATTGGTGTTTGCTACGATATTTGGGATTGTTTTTGAGCGTATTTTTTAAACGTTTTTTAAACGCCGGAGATAGTGGCATATTGAAGTGAGTATAGACTTTTTCTACGGCTTGAATATGGTCATCAGTGAGTTCTGCATAAGGAATGGTCAGGAAATTCTCAGCTTTGAAATTATCTTTATTTTTATGAAAATAATTATAAAACCCAATAGGAATTTGTCCCAATGCACGGTACTCTTTGCTGTCTTCAGGAATTTCGGGAGCAATAAATTTCCACGTCGCGCTAAACATGCTGATGAAGGAAGGAACAGCCGATTCGGGGTCACGAATCAAATATACAATTCGGGCATCAGGAAACATATCCAGAATCGTATGTAGCCTGCCCGTTGTGATCACATTTTTGTTGAGCAATATTTTCCCCTTCCCTTCCGCATACATAAACCGTTGGAGTGAACTGTGATAATATTTTTGGAGTTTTCGGCGCGTCTTTTCCGGCATTTCATCTATGATGGTCAGGTATTCAAAATGCTGCATAAACGGACACAACAGGCAAACCGCTATGGATAAAAAACTGAAAATATACAGCCCCTCGTCCTCTTCGGTCTCATTAAAACCCGTTGGGTGGATACTTTTCCAACCTTTGAAAAACCAACCGTCTATCCAATCGAACAGGCGACGGAAAGGTCGCCCTATACATTTGTCTATCAGGCTAATACCATCTACGATTTTATAAAATGTAATAGACGGAATAATGGTATGATACATCAACATATAGGCATAACGTTCCTCGTCCATAGCCAACAGGCGGTGCATAAAAGTAGTGCCGCTACGCGGATTGCTGACAATAAAAACAGGGGCTTCTATCTTGGTTTTTCGATAGCGAAAAAACAAGATTTCATCCATTAATCTAAATATTAATAAAAACGAACACACAATAATCAAAACGATAACTGAAATAATAGTTGCCAGCAACCGCCGCCAACTAAAATGCTTAAAGCAATTCAGATAAATAATTTTGAAAAATGTTTTGAAATGAATGTACAATATCGAAGACATATCCCTACTGTTCTTAATTTAATCTGGACTTTGGATATTTTGGAAATTCGGTAACTGGGATATTCGATTTTAGATAGTGAGTACTTGGTTATCAGGTATTTTGTTTTATTAAAATTAAAAAATATTTAATTAATTTAATTTTATAATTATTTGATAAAAGGTTCTACTGAAATAAGGGCATTTTTAAATTATTTTATAATAAAAAAATATTTAAGTAAGTGGACTGAATTAAATTATAAAAATAATTTCACTAACTATCTAATTGCCAGTATTTTAGTGTATATTTTTTATAATATAAAAATGTTATATTACTTATAATTAATTAATTTTAATTTAAAAACGACTATATTTCAGTGCGACCATAAAAAATGGTTTACCTAATATCAAATTTCCTAATTCCCCAATGTTCAAAGTCTAGATTTAATACAAAGAAACAAAAAATATCAGACACTTAGTAACTTGACTTAAAGCATTGTATTCTTTGGTTACACTATGACCCAAATTCTGAACTAAGGGAACTCGCAAAAAACAACTTCGCATCTTGGGTATTACGAGTTCCCTAACAAAAATTCACTACCTTTGCACCTAAACCATCTGAATCATTCATCCACCACCTAAATCCTAAAATATGAAAAGGATAAAGTACTTAACTATCAGTCTATTCATTTTTTGTGTAGCCTTAAAATCAGAAGCCCAAAGTCTCGTCAGTGGTCTTGTCACCGATGCCAAATCGGGCGAAACACTGATTGGTGCTACCGTTGCCATTAAAGAAACAGGCAACGGAGTTACCACTAACATTGAAGGCAAATACGAAATACGACTCAACAACGGAACACACCAACTCGTATTCAGCTACATTGGCTACGAAGATGTACAGAAAGCCATCACGATTAAAGGCGAAGAACAAATACTCGATGTCAAAATGGGAGAAGGCACATCCATTTTGGATGTCGTCACGGTTACGGGTAGCCAAACGGAGAAAAAACTGACAGAGGAGACCGTCTCCATTGATGTCATCTCGCCCGATTTTATACAAAAGCGAAACAACACCTCACTCGCCGATGCCATACAGCGCATTCCGGGCGTAGAAGTCATTGACGGTCAGCCCAATATACGTAGTGGTAGCGGTTTTGCTTATGGCGCAGGTAGTCGTGTAGCCGTCTTGGTAGATGACCAACCGCTCCTCTCTGCCGACCTCAGCGACATCAAGTGGAATTTCATTCCGATAGAAAACGCACAGCAAGTCGAAATCATCAAAGGCTCCTCATCGGTACTCTATGGCTCGTCGGCACTCAACGGCGTTATCAATGTCCGTTTGGCGCGGGCTACCGAAACCCCTTACACCTATCTTTCCATGTACTCCGGCATATACGACAGGATGAAAGATACCGCACAAGTCTGGTGGAACTCGCCCATAGAACGCCCCTACCAAACAGGCGTTTATATGGCGCACCGCCAAAAACTCACGCCCAATCTTGGACTTGTACTCGGCGGCAACATTCACTTCCTCAAAGGCTACCTCAAAGATGCGGACGAAGAACGCGCCCGCTTCAATTTTGATTTGCGCTACAACCCGCCCGAAAATGACCGCCTTGCCTACGGCGTAACGGGCAACGTGATGTATCACAAAGTCGGTAATTTTTTCTTGTGGGGCAGTGGTGCCAACGAACATTACATCCACGTAGATGACCCGATAGGCGGCGATAAATATTCTACCTTTTCGCTCGACCCCTGGGTAACGTATTTTGATAATTTTAATAATAAACACACCCTCAAAAGTCGTTATTTTGATGTCACCAAACTACGAGGAGCGAACAGCACTCCCGCAAAAATTTATAGTCTGGAATATCGCTACCAACGACAATTTACGGACAATCTGAATGTTACAGCCGGCACACAGGGTCAGTATTTTTATGCCAAAAGCGTCTTGTTTGCCAGAGATAGTTTAGGCAATATCACGAGTACCAGCGGCGCAACTTATGCTGCCTACGCACAGGCTGATAAGAAATTTTTTGACAAACTCAATACCACACTCGGTATGCGTTGGGAGGGATTTCAGATAGCGGGCGAATCCATTGCTGCACTGCCTGTTTTTCGTTTGGGGCTCAATTATCCCGCAAGCCGCACCGATTTCTTTCGGGCTTCCTTTGGTCAGGGCTATCGCGTACCCAGCCCCGCCGAGCGGTTTATTGACGACGATATTACCGAAGATGTATTCATATTTCCCAATCCCGAACTCCGCCCCGAAAGCGGCTGGAGCAGCGAAGTGGGCTACAAAAAAGTCATTGAAAAAGGAAAGGCATGGAACGGCTATATCGACTTCGCCGCATACCTCATGGAGTACAAAGACATGACCGAATTTTACTTTGACCTCTACCTGCCCGATAGTATCGTAGCTCCTTCGTTTGAGGATTTCCAAACCTATCTCGGCTTCAAAGCCATCAATGTCAGTCGGGCGCGGATAGCGGGTACGGAACTGACCGTATTTGGCGAAGGCGAAATCAAAGGACTCCCCACCCGCGTATGGACGGGCATGACCTACAGCTTCCCCGGCGACCTGAGCGCAGACAGCACGCTCATCGGTATCGGTAATTATTTTCGTAGGGCATTCAGTAACTTCATGTCAGTAGATTCGGCAGATGTTGACGGCATTCTCAAATACCGTAGCCTGCACACCGCCCGCCTAGATATAGAAACGGACATCAATGATTTCACAATGGGCATTGCTGCCAATTATAAAAGTTTTATTTATAATGTAGATAAAGTCCTCGAAGGCAGAGGCGAATACGGCGTTTTGGTCGGCGGTACATTACCTGCCGTCAATGAAGTGAGAAAGTACCGAGCAGAACGCTACGGCAAAGGCGACCTCATACTCGATATCCGGCTCGGGTACAGCCTCAACGACAATCACCGCTTCGTTTTTTCCACCAACAACGTCCTCAACCGCGACCATACCATACGCGCCGCCAAACCCGGACCACCACGCCTGTACAACTTGAAATATCAGATGGTGTTTTGAAGTGTTGTGGTGTTGATGTGTTGATGTTTGTCGAACTGACGAGGTCTTTTTTATTTTAAAAAATGCCTTTGCCTGACATCGTAGCACGGTGCTTCCAGCCCGTGTTCTCTCTAGTCGATACGAGGTCAGTGCATTATAGTTTTCAGGTGCTTTTTGCGGTTCATTACGGCATTGCTAAATAGGTGGATACGCAGAAGGTTGCTCTTGGTGTACGAATTATTATTATATCAAAAAAAATGGACAAGTTTATCTAAACCATAAAAGTAGTTGATACTTTTGGAATCTGATTTTAAAAATGAAAACAAAATATAAGTAACCCGTTTGGTAAACTTTTCAAGTTTGCTAAACGGGTTACTTATATTTTGTGTAAAATTAATATCGTATAAAGTGTCAACCAATCAGATAAACTTGTCCAAAAAATCCACTCAATCCGCGAAAATCTGTGTTCTATCGCTATTCTTCCTTCAACAAGTCAGGAAATTTTGCCTGAAATCGCTTTAATCTCGGAATAGATACATTACGGACATAAGAGTGATTCGGATTTAGCCGCTCAAAATTTTGGTGATAATCTTCCGCCTCCCAAAATTTCTCAAAAGGCACAATTTCCGTAGCAATAGGTTTGCTATACTCACCCGCTATTTTTGCTTTGAAGGCTTCTGCAATTTCCTTTTCTTCATCATTTTGATAAAAAATAATAGAACGATACTGCGTACCGAAATCCGGGCGTTGCCCGTTGACCGTAGTAGGGTCATGCGAACCATAATAGACCTTGACCAATGTTTCATAAGATACCACTTCGGAATCATAATAGACCTCCACCGTTTCGGCATGTCCGGTTGTGCCTGTACCGATGAGTTTGTAGGTCGGGTTGCGGGTCTTGCCGCCTGCATAGCCCGATACGGCTTCCTCTACGCCACGCACACTTTCAAATACCGCCTCTACACACCAAAAACAACCACTGGCAAAATAAGCGGTACTCAATTTATCCAAATCCGCCGCAGGCTTATTCGCTACCTTGACGGCTGGCGTGGAAGGCTCATTGGTGGTTTTTTCATTGGCTAGCCCGCAGGCAGCAAAGACAAAGAGAAATGCAATAGCTATATATTTCATAAATTTATTTTTGAATTTTGAAAGGTCGCACTGAAATCAATGTGTTCGCCAAATTATAAATTGAACGTAATGTCATTTCCATAACAAGATTCTATTGATACATTAATGTAAAAAATAATATTTAATTATATAAAACGCCGATAGGTGTGGGCGATTTGGTAGCCCCAAGTTTCAACTTGGGGAAAGCGATTTCCCACCCCCAAATGAGTGTCATAGACACAACACATTAAGGGATGTAACATGCCTACGGCATTCCGATTTTGGGGAATCTCATCCCCCCAAGTTGAAACTTAGGGCTACCAAATTGGGCGTGTCTATCGACACTTTTTAAATCATTTACGCATTTTATTTTTACTAAAATGATTTTTAAAATTACTTATGGAAATGACATTAAAATTGAACGTGAATAGTTTATTTATTTTTAATTAAATACAAATTATAATTTAATTTTATCAATAATCAAAAAACACTGAATACCCAATTTGGCGAACACATTGTGAAATATAGCCGTTTTTAAATTAATTAAAATTATTTTAAAATATATTAATTATTAAAAATTAATTATTTATAAATATTTTTTATCATAAAATTATTTAAAAATGCCCTTATTTCAGTAGAACCTTGAAAATAATAAATGACTTGAGTGTGATACACATAAGTGAATTTGTAATATTAAAATGCATCTTTGGTTTGATAAATACAAATTGTGGATACTGTAATGACTGCTTTAGCTGTCAAGTATATTTTTAATATAATATTTTATCAACTTAAAAACAATTTTTTATGAAATATTGCCACCCACTTGACAGCTAAAGCAGTCATTACGGAGTCTCTTGCCAATCTTAGCTTTTTTTGATTTTACATTATGATTCCACTTATGTGTGTCACACTCAAATGACTTTTTTATAAAAATAAAATCCACCCCAAAACGGCAAAAAGTAAGCGTCATTCCGCACCCCGACGCAGAATCTGTTGTCTCTAGCAAGGTATTAAACAGTAGCTCCTAAATCGCGCGCTGGCGGTAAAAGATTCCGCATCGGGGCGCGGAATGACCTTAACTTTTGAGGATTTTTAGGTTGGTTCAGTTTTTTATTAATAACTATTTACACAGATAAACGAATAGCAAACAGATTTGTTTTTAGTTGATCAATCGTATTAAAAGATATGTCATTTTAATGACCAATCGCCTTTTCAAAAGTTTATTTCATTTGTTCCGATAGCTTTTTTTAACACGCTCTCCACAACACGAGACTTTGGTAAGCTGTTTGTTATATACGCCTTGATATTGAATAAATATACGCAGGGTTAAAACCCTGCCCTTTTGTGAAATTAACGTGTGCATCACAAAAGCGGTGGGTTTCAACCCACCGAACATCAAACACTCGTGTATGAACAATTCCTTGCAATATATATTATTTTTCTTATTACTTCTCACTACCGCTTACCTATCGGCACAAAACACCGTCATCACAGGCACTGTTACTGACCACAAAACGGGTGAGTCACTGCCCTTTGCAAGTGTCTATTTTACAGGTACATCATCAGGTGTCACGACTGACCTAAATGGCGTTTACGAAATCTCCACCACCGACCCTGCGCTCAAATCACTCACCTTTCATTATTTGGGCTATAAAGAAAAAACAGTCAAAATAAAGACAGGCATCACACAAGTCATTGATATAAAAATAAAACAAGAGGCAAGTTACGAATTGAATGATGTGGTGATAAAAGCCAAACGAAAGGTCAAAAAAGATACTGCCGCTATTACACTGTATCGCAATGTTGTGAAAAATAAAGTGAATAATCGCGCCAATCGGCTCGACTATTTTTATTACGAAGATTATGCAAAAACAGAATTTGATATTTATAATATAAAAGAGCGATTTACAAGGCGTAAAATCTTCAAACCCTTTTGGTTTGTGTTTGATTATGTTGACAGTACGGAGGTGGGTACGCCTTTTTTGCCGATGTTGCTGAAAGAGCGTTTGGCGGACGTCTATTACCGGAAAGCTCCGCAAAAACGTAAGGAATTGCTCAAAGCTACACGCTTTTCGGGAGTTAGGGATTTTGCAAAAGTAGATGCAGTGGACGGTGTATTCCCCGATGCGGATATGTACGACAATATCATCGTGATTCAGGAAGAAAGTTTTTTAAGTCCTTTTGCCAATGGCGCATTGTCGAGTTATAAGTATTTTCTGGAAGATAGTACAGTGGTGGACGGCAGGTGGTCATACAAACTCGAATTTACGCCCCGCCGAAAATCCGACCTTGCTTTTACGGGTCATGCGTGGATAGATGCGGAGACTTTTGGTATCAAATCCATTGACCTGTATTTGCTCAAACAAGCCAATCTCAATTTTGTCAGCGACCTGCTGCTGCGCCAACAATTTGACCGCATTCAAGGGCATTGGTTCAAGACTTTTGACCAAACGGAGGTCTATCTCAACATCACCCAACGCAAGCGCGATATGAGTATGCGCGTACTCCGCACCATACATCGCGACAAGGTAGAAATCAACAAACCCTACCCCGACAGCCTCTTTACCGGCGACCCTTTCGTCGGCAATTGGAACGCTTACAAACGCTCGCACGAACAGTGGGATACCTTGCGCCCAATGCCGCTCTCCAAGACCGAAGGCGGTATTTATCAGATGATAGATTCTTTACAAAAAACCCGTCAGTATAAAGTAGCGATGTGGGTTGGGCATCTGTTTGGAACGGGTTGGGCGCGTACCGGTCCGCTGGAGTTTGGCAAATGGTATCATGCTTTCAGTTGGAATGATTTGGAAGGTGAACGCTTCCGAATTGGAATGCGAAACAGCAAATTTGCCTTCAATCAAAAACTTGAACTCAATGCTTACGCCGCCTACGGAACAAAAGATAAAGAATGGAAGTATCATGCCGGATTCAAATTTCACCTGCCGCGCATCAACCAACGTTGGCAATCCATAGGTGCCTATTATCGTAAAGATTATTCTAATTTTAATTTTTATAGCCCTTGGGATTCGCATGATTATATTTTAAAATCTGTTTTTCGCGGACCTAATCAATTGCTTGCCAATAGTTTGTATATGCAAAAACAAGGGCAGGTATTTTATGAAAAAGAGTTGTTTCAAGGCTTCCGCGCCCGAATAGCCGGTACGCATAAAAGCGTGATGACTTGGCCCAATAGCAAGACCTTTATCTCACCGCGCACAGGCGAGGAATTTGTATCAGAGGCTAATCCTTTCCAAACCCTTGAGCTAAATGTCAAAGCAGAGTGGAGCATCGGTATCCGCTTCAACAACAGCATTCGCAATGAGCGGCGTGCCGCCAATAGAATTAAAGCACATAAACCCCATTTGAAGGTCAATTATACCTACAGTCCGCATGGTGTTATGGGCAGTGATTATGAGTATCACCGCTTGGAAATGAGTGTCAAACAACAACTTCGCTCGCGCATAGGGCGCACCTATTATCAACTTGAAGGTGGGAAGATTTTTGGCGAATTGCCCTCACCGCTTTTTCGTATTCATAATGGTAATGAATCGTATATGTACAATCGTTGGGCGTATAATATGATGAATGACCGCGAGTATGGCGGCGACCTTTGGGCTTCAGCTTGGTTTACGCACCGCTTTCGCGGCTTGTTTTTCAACCTGATTCCTTGGAATGACTTTTTGCGGCTGCGTAGCCTTGTACATGGCAAGGTTTTGTATAGCAAAGTCAGCCCTGCCAATCAGGTCAATCTGGATGTCAATAATACCGACGGGAATCTACAAGACCTCAATGGCATTTATGCCGAAGTGGGCGTAGGTGTGGAGAATATCGCACGTTTTATTAAGGTGGATTTTATGTGGCGACTCACCCAACACGACGAGATACGACCGGAAGGTAATCAGATTAGTAAATTTGGCATTAAACTGGAATTTTCGCCAAGTTTCTAAAACCTAGCATAATGCTTCCTGCTTGTGTAGTGTGGATTTTTTTGTCAGAATAATGTGCTTACTGACTTTCTTCGAGCAACTCCGCTATCTTTTCTTCCAGCCAAGCACGTTCTATTAAAGGATTCAAGTCGGCAAGGTCATTTTGGAGGACTTTGAGATTAGTTGTCGTTAATTTTTCACCATAAATGAGTTTCTTTTTACGATTGAGGATGCGCTTGAAGAAATTGGTGAAGTTGCTGTATAGTAAGCGAGTCGCTTCTGCCATAGTTTTGTTATTACCTTCGAGTAGGTATTGTCGCAGGGCTTCGATTTCGTAATTGATGGGATGCGTTTCGGCATTATTAATATTCAAGGTGTTGGTATCGTAGAAAATTTTGATGTAGAGGATTTTGAATTGGATGTGATAGGCAAAGTCTTCGGCGGTATTGATTTTGCCCATATAATCCTGTGCTTTATCGTATTCCTTTAATTCAAAAGCAAGTAGAGCTTGATAATAGTTTACAAAAACATCTTGGACTTTTGGATTGAGTAGGTTTTTATGGTCTTTAAAAAATGTTTGCACCCAATCTATCTCATGCAATGCAAGTGCTGTTTTGACGATGTGAACAAATTGATGCTCGGAGAAGTATGTACCTGCCGACCAACATTTTAGCTCAATTCCTTTTTTATATACTTCAAAACGTTCTTGTATAAATTCAGATGCCCCATATTTTATTTTCCAATTACAATGATTGGTCATATGATTAAAAAACTGTCTGATATCTGTTGTTCCAAAGTTTTTAGGATAGTTAAATAGATATTTTTTCAAATCATAGTAATCTTCTGCTTTTTCATTTTCGAGTAATTTCAATAAGGAATAATATACACGAATAATGGGGATTTCGTTATCAGGGTTAGCTTCAAGAAAGTCTTTGATATATTTTAGGAATGGATAATCATATTTAACCTTTAGGATTTTTTCACGATTGATAATTGCACAATAATATTTCAGACTTTTACTAAAATAAGATTGTCTTAATGTCTCTGTTACACGTTGCAATTCGGAATGAGTATTACGGTTTCCTATTAGAATAGTCAAATAAAATTCCATTTCGGTTAATACAAACACATCTTCATAGTATTTAATATCACGTAATTGAGTGTTTCCAAGTTTGTTTTTTGATTTATTCAAAATAGATGGAATAAGTGTATAAATTGTTTTCTCTAAATAGGTATCCATCACACGACGTTTTGCCTGAATTCCATCTCGTTGTATATTTTTCCATAATAGAAAATCTTGTGTTTGCAGATATAATAAGTGTAACACTTGTTGAAGTGCTTTTCTATGTTCTTGTGTAACAGGCTTTTTTTTTGATGCACTGGAAATCACATCAATGGACTTGAGTAAAATGCGTTCGTTGAGTGGCGATGTAGTATTTCGCCACCTGTTTCTGATACATTTATAAAGTTGAATAACTTTTCCGGAACTGTTGTGAATAGGCGAATGCAACCACAAACCTAAATCATTTAATTCTTCTTTGTTAAATTTTTTTAGTAAAATCAGAACTTTTGAATCATTCACAATACCTTTTTTCATCTTTTTTAAAGTTTTTTTAAAATTTAAATTATAATTATAAAATGCTGATAATCAATTAATTAAAAATATATAAGACTGCAAAAATAAACTTTTTATTGCTTAATAATAAGATTTAATTTGAAAAATCTACGTTTTTTATGTTTTTTATTCATCATATATTTGCGATGTAATCAAAAGAGATAATTACAATTTTTTATGACACTTTATTTTTTAATTCTTAAACCATTTTCAATATGAAAATTTTAATAAAACTTTGTGTACTTTGCTTAATTATTTTTTGTGGAGTCACTGACATGCAGGCACAACTTATGAATTGTAATGCTGATACTAATATGAGTGTTACCTATATTGGCAAACAAGGAAGTAACCAATGTTATGATGTAAAGATGACTACCACTCAGCCTGTTTACTCTATTATTATTAAGCGTATTAATATGTCTGACAAAGTATGTGGTAATACAACTTCTTGTCAAACTACAGTGTGTTTTCAAGGAGTAGGGTATGAAGATAGAACTGATAAAATCGAATGCTATACTAAAAAGACTGCAAGCTGTCTCGCTATATACGACGGCTGTACAGTAACTATCGGACCAAAATAGAATATATCATTAGCCCTAAAATAATATTTAATAACATAAAAACAAACAAGTAATTATTTCCATTAGCCAGAAGAAACAATGTCGGTGGGTTGAACCTCAGCCCCCGACCTTTTATTCAAACATTTTTCCAACTCTGCAAAAACACATAACCGTAAGGTTTTCCACTAAACATTTTTAAAGATCATCCACGCATCTGTTCCGTACTTGACAGCAGGGTGGATTTTTTATACCCATATTGATTTTATTAAAATTTATATTTTTTAAATTATTATTTAACCATCTATAAAATATTTGATTATGAACACTTTAAAAGTAAAAAGCATTTTATTTAGCCTCTTAGCTATCATGGCAGCTACGGTCTTCATGACTTCTTGTGAACAAGCACTTGAGCAAGTAGAACCCACGATGGATGATACCGCTATCTTCTTAACACTCTTGGATGCTGCGGAGGATAAAGCGACCATTAATACATCGGGCAATTACGAAATCCGCGTAAATGCAGCCGACATCGACTCCGAAATACTTGACAGCAAAGAATATCTTGTCTTGAATGAAGATTTAAATATTCCACAAAACGTTGCAGAAGACATCCTTTGCCTGTCAGATAATGGATGTAGCGACATGGTTTATACGGTCAATAAAGGAGAATATATCACAGCATCAAACGATGTATTCAGAGCCGATTGCGTGACGATTACTGTAACCATCACTGTTACTGACAGAAATGGAAATACAGCTACTATAGTCATAACAATGACAATATGTAATGAACAATAACCGTGGTTTTTCACTACGATTAACCTCAAAATAATTTGTGAATAACACTAAAGAAACGCATTAACGCCAAATTAAACATTAACCACTTTAAATACCTATCAACCTCATTATCAAACATTTAGCTTGTTGCTGACAGCCCGCCGCTTGTACCTAACATGAAACGCGGGCTGGAAGCACCACGCTACACAATCACATTTTATTAATCATTAAAAACACGCATTATTATGAAAGGTACAAACGTAAAAACCATACTAATTAGTTGTTCGATTGTATTAGCAATTATCTTAGCGATGAGTTCTTGTGAGCAAGAAAGTATCATCACCCAACTCAATGAAAACAATCCTTTGAATATAACCCATCACAGTATCAATGGCGATGTGCTTAAATTTGAAACGCTCGAAGATTTTGAAGCATTTTATAATCAGTTAAACACACTATATGACGAAGACTATCAAACGTTTAACCGGATAGTGGAAGCCATTGATTTAAATACCGTTCATAATAAAATGGCAAATGACGTATTTACCAATCCGGCAGATAGATATCAGCCGTTTTTGCTCGACCCTGTGATGATGGCAATATCGAATGAACATCTGGAATTTCAAATTGATGATATGCTCATCACTACAATAAGCACGGATGCTTTTCTTGTTTCAAAAATTGATGATACAGAAACCAAAGCACACATTCGTTTGATGAAAAAAGACAAAAGTTTGAATGTTGATGAAATTCCAGATAGAGCCTATCCTGTATTTGATGACAAGATGCAAAATTTGATAGCTCCGTTTGTGCCAAATTCTACTTATTCTAAAAGGGATGCCCTTCATAAATTGAATGTCAAGCAAGTAGAAAAAGACCCATGTACACAAGATGAAGGAGCTAGCTCTTGGGGATGGAAACAAGGAACAGAGTACGCTGTCAATGATGTCGCATTAAGTTATCTGACTAAAAATTATAATAAATGGGGACGAACTTATGAAGAAGCAAAAGTCAATGCTTATTCTAAAAATAATGGTTCATGGTCTAATCAAGAAGCTCACGAACTTAAAGTGACCGTTACAGCTCAGAGAAGAGATAAAGATTGTTATGAAGATGGTGATGAAGGTGAATTCAAAATATGCACTGACTGCAAAGACTATAGGGCAAGAGTCAATGTATGGGGTAAGAAATATCATCACGGTGGCGATGTATATGGAGGTTTTGTAAGATATTCGGGATATAATGATGGACTTATCATAACTGCCTCTAAAAGAGTCTATTATTGATAAACATAATAACATAAGTAAATATTTATTCACTTCCGATTTTCACAATTAAACAATCATATATAATTTTTTTAAACACTTTAATTATGAAAACTTTAAAAGTAAAAAGCATTTTATTCAGCCTCTTGGCTATCATGGCAGTTGCCGTCTTGATGACTTCTTGTGAGCAGGAACTTGATTCCTTAGAGCAAGATACGTCCTTTATTGTTCAGCCACCTTTAGCAGACAAAGAAGTATCATCTGAAACAGATTTTCTAAAAGGTTCTTGTTCAACTATTCCATCTTCTAAGCACAAATACACTTATAGAAACTGCACTTCAAAATATGTCTATGCTTTTGGTACATCCGGTCAAAATAAAAGATTCGAATTATACCAATATGGAGTAGGAAAGGTAGATGAAGTCGAATCAAGTAACTATTATGCAGTTTTCTATAATTTACAGGATGGAGCTCAATATCAATACAAAGCAATTAGATTGTGTCCTGGTGGTCACGAAAGTTCTCAACCATTTTCAGTCGGTATCGGACGAGGAGGATGTAGATAATATCCATCAGCATTTATTAGATATTGTTACACATAACCGTTCAATATTCTCTTTGAAAAAGATACAAATGGATTTCAGAATTTACTTGTCCACAACTATAACTGGATATTTGTAAACGAATAGTTATCATGAAGTAGCTCCAAAGCACTTCTCGAACACGCAAGTCGAATAAAGTGTCATTCACAAAAGCAGGGCACTTCTTCAGAAGTACCTTGCTTTCATTATCATTCTTTTTTTCAAGTCTATTGCACAGATGGAATATTGTTTCTGTAGAAAAAAAATACTGCAAATTTACACCTCCAAAAAAACATATTTTTTATATAATTTTTTAAACACTTTAATTATGAAAACTTTAAAAGTAAAAAGCATTTTATTCAGCCTCTTGGCTATCATGGCAGTTGCCGTCTTAATGACTTCTTGTGAGCAGCAAGAGTTGTTCCCTGAACTATCGAATAATATCGATGACGATAATAAAGTTCAATTTAAAGACATCTCTATTAATATAAAAAGTGGTGTTCTGCATTTTGATACTTATGAAGATCAAATATATTTTGAAAATGAGGTTGCTAAAATGAAAGATGATGAAATAAAGTCCCTTGAAACCAGACTGAATTATAAATCCTCTGCAACTCAAATTCTTAATAACATTGAATCACTTGGAGAATTGGATAGACAAAATTTACCAAAACTTTCTGAATTGAATGATATGTTTGACAATATTACTTTTACTTATGATAAGAAAGAAAAAGCATTTGTTATAGAAAATAAATTCATCCACCAATATGCCTTAAACGATAAAAGTATCGTAAATGTAAATGGCATTTACAATGGATATCAGGATGATAAAATTTATGCTGGTACCTCATTAAACAATGTTGTATTATCAATGGAATATAATAAACCTATCGACAATTCAGTCCAAGAAATAGAAAATATTATTAATAATAATTATAAAAATTTTACTAGTTGTAACGAGACTGATCAATATCTTAATTGGGCTAGGTTGAGATTAAGTTCAAGTAAACGAATTACTGAGAGTTATTCTAACTGCGATCCGAATGACCCATACTTCGAATATTATAGCGATTACTGCGACACCGAGCATTCAACTAGATATTCTTATTCCTTAAAACATGAAGACAAAGTCGCTTTTTGGGGGATTTATCTTTACTGGAAAAGTTATACCGTTGACAATATGTCAGGAAGTATACAGCTTACCCACTCAGGAAGTACGACTTCAAGTAATTTCCCTCCCAGAAGAGCTTCTGGCATAAATTGGAGTAGAACCTTCTATAACAACAACTCTGGAATTATTCTTAATGCTTCTGGTCAGTGTGATTCAGGATGGGGCGATGCAGTGATAACAGTAGGATGTGATTAATAAGCTGGGCGGTGCATCAATTATCAAATAAAGAAATAGTAATCACGAAGCAGCTCCACGCTTCTCGAACATTAAAGTCGAATAAAGTGTCATTCACAAAAGCAGGGTACTTCCCCGGAAGTGCCTTGCTTTATTTTCAAAGCAGCAACACAACTTAAGGCACTAAGATCAACAAACAAAAACACACGTTGGTAAGAAAATGAAGGAAACAGGAATTGAAGTCTTGCTTGGTTCATGGCTGTTCAATCGGGGCGGTAAACGACTGTTCACTTTATCAACTTACTTGAAAAGATTAGTTATTAAAGTGTGTTTATCAAGGGGATAGGTTCATGTAACTTATCCTCTTTTTTATCGCATCCGCTGAAAAAAACTTTTCAACAAATCGCTGCACACTACTTCCATAATACCGCCGATAATGACCGTTTTGGGGTGTAGTACATTAGGTTGATGACGAGTAAAACCTCGTTTTTCGTCGGCTGCACCATAGACCAATTTACCGAGTTGCGCCCAAGCGAGTGCGCCTGCACACATCGCACAAGGTTCGAGCGTCACGTATAGCGTACAATCATTTAAATACTTGTTGTTCAGGTTATTAGCTGCCGCAGTGACAGCGAGCATTTCTGCGTGTGCTGTTACATCTTTCAATAATTCGGTCTGATTATGAGCGCGGGCAATAACCCGATTTTGACTCACCACCACCGCCCCTACCGGAATCTCTCCATCCTCCAATGCGGCTTCCGCTTCCCGAATCGCCATTCTCATAAAATACTCGTCGCCAAACATAAAACGTAATGGTTAATGATTAATGATTAATGATTAATGATTAATGGTTAATGGTTAATGGTTAATGATTAATGGTTAATGGTTAATGATTAATACCTAATAACCTGTTCAACCAATTACCTGATTACCTGCTCAACTGATTAACTATTCTCCATGGCGGCTTTGATAAAATGTACAAAAAGCGGATGCGGATTCTCAACCGTACTTTTCAATTCAGGATGAAATTGAACACCCACAAACCACGGATGGTCTTTGATTTCCACGATTTCCACCAAGCCTGATTTTGGGTTAACACCGGTAGCTATCATACCTTTTTCTGCAAGTTGTTTTTCGTAATAGTCATTAAATTCGTAGCGATGCCGATGTCGCTCATTGATGCTCGTATTTTGATAGGCTTTATATGCGTGAGAACGTTTTTTGAGTTCACATTTGTAGCTGCCCAGTCGCATCGTACCGCCCAGTTGGGTGATATTTTTTTGCTCTTCCATGATATCAATGACCGGATGCGGGGTGTGTTCATCCACTTCCGTAGAAGCGGCATCGTCAATATCCAACACATTTTGTGCAAACTCCACTACCGCACATTGCATACCCAAACAAATTCCAAAAAAGGGAATATTATGTTCTCTGACGTATTGAATTGCAATAATTTTTCCATTAATTCCACGTTCTCCAAAGCCCGGCGCGACCAATATACCATCCAGATTTTTTAATACATCATACACATTTTCATCTGTAATTTGCTCGGAATGAATGGGTTTTACATGTACCTTGCACTCATTGACGGCACCGGCATGAATGAAAGATTCGTAAATAGACTTATAAGCATCCTGTAATTCGTTATACTTACCCACCAAGCCGATATTCACCTCACGAAGCGGATTTTTGAGTTTGCCTAAAAAGGTTTTCCATTGGGTGAGTTCCGGGTCTTGTTTACTTTTAAGTTTGAATTTTTTGAGTACCGTCTTGTCCAGTTTTTCTTTGAGCATCAGTAGCGGCACATCATAAATCGTATCCGCATCTATCGCTTCAATGACCGAACTCAGCTCCACATTACAAAACAAAGCTAACTTTTTTCGAATCGACAAACTAAGCGGATGTTCGGTACGACATACCAATATATCAGGCTGCACACCCGAACTCAACAGTACCTTTACGGAGTGTTGTGTTGGCTTGGTTTTCAGTTCTTTAGCTGCACTCAAATACGGAATATACGTCAGGTGAATGACCATACAATCCACCGCACCAAGTTCCCAACGCATCTGCCGCATCGCTTCCACATAAGGCAGCGATTCGATGTCGCCCACCGTACCGCCAATCTCCGAAATGATGATTTCGTACTCCTCCGTTTCGCCCAACAGACAAAACCGCCGCTTAATCTCATCGGTGATGTGCGGCACGACCTGCACCGTCTTTCCCAAGTAATCTCCGGCGCGTTCTTTATTGATGACAGTTTGATAAATTCGCCCTGTCGTCACGTTGTTTGCCTGCGAAGTCGGTACATTCAAAAAACGCTCATAATGCCCCAAATCAAGGTCGGTCTCTGCACCATCATCGGTGACGTAGCACTCGCCATGTTCATACGGATTGAGTGTGCCGGGATCGACATTGATATAAGGGTCAAATTTTTGAATCGTTACGGAAAAGCCACGCGCTTGAAGCAATTTGGCAAGTGAAGCAGAGATAATCCCCTTACCCAAAGAGGAACTCACGCCACCCGTAACAAAAATATATTTCGTCTGCATGTTATTGGATTAATGGGTAATGATTGGTCGTTTGTTTGTTCATTTGCGGTGAGAAATGTTGCATCACATTCTACCAAAATACAAAACCCTTGTTACGGGATACAAAAGTACGAATAAAAATGATTGGTTTTTTAATTCCTGTATATTTTAACGGTCATATTGATGTAGTTATTTTTTTATAAAATTATTTTTAATTAAATTATTTAAATAAATAATTTTTATTTTATTAATTTTTAAAATATTATAAATAATAAAAATAATTTTATTAAAAAATTTTGTATTGTTTATTCTTAATAAATTTATTGCAAATATTTTTACCTTTACAGAAAAACTGTGCTGACTGCTTTAGCTGTACAAGAATAGTACGGGCTGCTTTAGCTGCCCACAAAAAGCCGATAAACAGGCAGCTAAAGCAGCCTGTACTACTAACTATTTTTATCATGACAACATCAAAAAATTTATGGCTTCCTGCCTTAGAAATATTCCTTCTTGAAGTCGCAGTTTTTATGGCTTTGTGGTTAATCAATCCTTTTTGGGCAGGTTTTCTAACTATCATTATCGTTACTATCGGCATACCTATATTGTTGATTGCGCTTATCGCAGAATGGCTGGAACGGACGCGGATTTCACGCCTGTATTTTGTAGCGATGTTGATGTCAATTCTTGTACCGCCTTTGGTGGCTGTTGTCTATAATTTCCTTTCGGGCAATGGGTGGAATTTTCTCAAGTTTTAGGATAGAATAAGAAAGAATTGGATACTTTTTGATAACAATAGCTGACTGTAAGTGGGTTAAAAACCATAGATACAGTTAAAGATAAATATTTATAACACATAGAAAATTGACAGACATATTTTTATTTATTCTTTACTTTAAAATAAATAAAATTTATATTATTTGTAACTATCCAAATTATTTTAAATACAAAAATATCTTTTAAAACTATTTACACATTTATATTTTTCATACCTTTGAAAGATTAATTGCAAAAAAGTGTACTTTCTCAACCATAAAATTCAACGCTATATGAATAACGAAGAAACCAAACCTATCTTAGACCAAGAAATGACAACGGTACCTGACCAAGTCGAACAAGAAGAAATCAACTTTAATCGCCCTAGTTTATTGGCAAGGCTCAAATCAATGTTGGCAGATTCTGTCGTGATTATTATTTTAATGATGATTGCGTCAAGTATTTTGAATGCACTAGATATAGAATCCGGTTTGGTGCGGGGCATAGCTCTGGGTTTAGTCTTTTTGTATGAGCCGATTATGGTAGCCATTGACAGGACTATCGGGCAGCGAATCATAGGATTGCGAGTAAGGAATTATAGCAAATTTATCAACGAATCTAATCATCAAAATATTAATATATTTTATTCATTAATCAGATATGTGGGAAAGATTCTATTGGGTTGGGTATCCTTGCTGACCATTCATTCCAATCCTTACGGACAAGCTATACATGATAAAATTGGCAATTCTATGATGATATTTGAGTAAAATTTATTCCCTGTTCTACCGCACCAAAGTCACATCCCCCGAATACGTCACCATCTCACCATCAAGAAATCGCACACGCGCCACATACAGATACACACCCGGATTGAGTGCCTTAGCACGAGCGGTGCCGTCCCAACCAAGTGTCGGGTTATTCGGTTGAAAATTATTTTGTTCAAACACCAGCCCACCCCAACGGTCATAAATCGTCAGTTGTTCAATTTCTGCTACATTCGGGGTATCGCCGAATACGGTAAAGAAATCATTATCTCCATCAGCATTTGGTGAGAATACATTAGGAATAAATACCTTTTGTGTATTATCAATATTGATACGAATGGAATCTGTGGCAAAGCATCCCATTTCAGAGATGGCATTAATAAAAACCGTCAGCGAACCGGAAGGCGTGAAATCAAGCGTGTTGCAGTCCGGTTCACAAATACCCGCAGGTTGCCATTCGTAAGATTCGGCGGCTAAACTAAAATTTGGGCTGATCGTCACCTGCTCACCCAATTCGATAATCAAATCATTTCCAATATCAACGGTGAATGGAATCGGTGTTTCAAGGCTAATCGTTTCTTCAAAAGTACAGCCGTATTGGTCAGTGATTTGATAAACATAATCGCCGCCACCCAAGTTAAATGCTCCGAAATCATCATCCTGCACACCATTAATAGACACCGAAAATGGCGGTATTCCGCCCAATATAGTATCCAAACCCACACTACCGTCCTGCAAGTACGAACAAGAAGGATTTTCGCCTGTCAATATCGCATCAATTTGCGTATTGGGAACAATCGTCAGGTCAAGTGTTACGATGCTATCGCAGCCTTCTGTGGTCATCAAGGTATCAGTATAAATTCCTGTGGTCGAATATAAATTATTGCCAAGCGAAAAAGATAAACCCTGACACAAAGTATCCGTTATGACATAAGTATTTGGTAATATATTAATTATTTGCACATCAGATATGACCCGACATTTTGAATTGAGTAAATTATCCATACCATTAGCCAATAGGTAACGGTAGTAATACATTCCTGCCGAAAAATCGGTGTGCATGTAAGTGTCTGCATTGGCACCTGTGATGTCCGTCCAGTTGATGCCATCGGTACTTATTTGCCATTGATAAACGGGCATATCATATTGATTACCAACGATATTTGCAGTAATATCAATCGGCATACCATCATTGCATACATTAGAAATAACATCAGATAAAATGAGTGCTTCCGGTCCGCAGGGGCGAAAGGCGATATTGTCGAGTGCAAGGTCGTTGCCGATACCGCCGGGGGCATTATTCCGCAAAGAAAGCACAACGGAGGTCTGTCCGGGCGGCGTAGTAAACGTAAAACCATAAGTATTCCACTGTCCATTTTCTGGGATGTCACCCGTTTGGTATTGCACCATACCATCAATTAAAAAAGACACATTTGGGAGGATAATATTGAAATTCGGCTCAATCAAATTGATGACATCCGCCGAAAAACTGTACACTGTATTTTCACACAAACCCTCAATTTCCTGCTCGTAAAACAAACCCGGTTCGACATTCGCATTAACGACCATCATATAGCCGTTAGGGTCAGAACTGTTGTCACCAATCCCCAACCAACCACCAAAAGTGTAGCCCCATCCGGTATTATTGGTAATGGTGTAAAAACCATCTTGTGGCGGCGGATTGGTGGTGTAAATATAGCCGGGCGCAATCATCGGGTCGGTTTGTACCACATTATCTGTACCACTACCAAAATCGCCTTCGGTAAAGATGTTTTCACCTAAATTACCTGTGCAAACTTGGGCAGTGATTTGAGTGGTCATTATGAAAAATACAATAACATTAAAACAGGTTTTCATATTATAAAGGTAGTACATTTTATCTTCTTTTGTCTATATTTTGAAATGACGTTTTAAAATAAACACTATCTTTACGTATTGAGTTTACGGATATTCACTCACCCATTTATTTATTCACTCATTCACTCATTGTACTTATGCAAGACATCATTCAAGAACTTAAACAATGGCAAGATGACGGCAAACGCTTTGCGCTGGCAACCGTCGTCAAAACATGGGGGTCTGCGCCGCGTGTAGCGGGGTCGGCAATGGCGGTTTCTACTGATATGGAAATGTGCGGCTCGGTCAGTGGCGGCTGTGTTGAAAATGACGTGGTACGGGAAGCACTTGCGGTGCTCGAATCGGGTCAATCGAAGCTGCTCGAATATGGTGTGAGTGATGAAGATGCATGGTCGGTCGGGCTGAGTTGTGGTGGGCAGATACGGGTATTTGTTGAGCCTTTTATTGCCTTTGGTAATGAAGCCGATGTTTGGGAAAATCTCTACGATTCCGTACAAAAAAATGAAGGTTGTGTCTTGGTCAGCAGCTTGCGAGAAGGACAGTATGTTCATGCTTTGGTGTATGCTGATGGTCGGCGTTTCGGGCAGTTAAATGATGATAAAATTACGGAAATAGCTATTCAGAAAATTTATAAAGAACGAAAAAATCAGCTTGTCGAAATTGAAGGTAGTCCATATTTCGCACAAGTCTTTCCGCCTAAAAGTCAACTGATTATCGTAGGTGCAGCACACCTGACCGCCGACTTGGTTCACCTCGCGCATCAATTTGATTTTGAGACACTTGTGATTGACCCGCGAGGTATTTTTACTCAAAAAACACATTTCACCACAGCACCCGACCAAAGCTACGAGGATTGGCCCGCCGAGGTACTTCCAAAATTCAATTTAGACAATTACACCTATGCCGTACTTCTCACGCACGATCCCAAAATTGACGACCAAGCCATTCACCTGCTCTTGCGTTCTGAGGTTGCCTACATCGGTGCATTAGGCGGGCGCAAAACTCAAGGCAAACGTCGCGCCCGTTTGTTGGAAGCAGGCTTTTCGGAAAACGAAATTGACCGGATACACGGACCGGTCGGTATTGATATTCATGCTAAAAAACCGCGTGAGATTGCATTGAGTATCTTAGCGCAAATTATTCAGGAGAAAAATAAATATTTTTAATTGTTTAATTTATATTGGACTTTGGACAAAATGGGAATTAGGAAATTAGGAAACTTGGCTTAAATCCATAACTCATTGATAATCAATTGGATAAATTTTATTAATAAAATAAAACATGTAATTAATTATTTTTTATAAAAATCTAAAAAAGAGGGGATTACCTAATTTCCCAATTCCCCCAAGAGTGCGATTCATTTTTGTACCCATGCTCATTTTAATTTTTATTCAATAATGGACGGCATTTTGCTCTTGAATTTGGGCTAAAACTCGTCAGATATTTTCAAAATTCACCGATGATGCCATATTTTTCCAGCAATGTTTAAATGTCAGACGAGTTTTAGTCCAAATTTGGAAAAAATATCCCATGTTAAATACAAACATATTTTTAAAACATGATGTCAAGATAACTTGAAGTTAAAATATTTTAATTACGCAAAAAAATTGCGTAGTAATCCTATACCTTTGCAATTTATCGAATCACGAAACAAACAAATCACAAAATCATGAATCAAGATATTTTAAATAAAATGATTGGCGAAAAATATGTAAAGGTGCAAAAGCATCCTGGGGCAGAGTTATACATTTATAATTATACACCAAAAGCGCAGTATGAGCAGTTTTGGAATGACTGTACTTTACAATGCAGAGGTTTGATTTTGAATGATGTGTATGAAACGGTGGCGCGTCCTTTTCCAAAGTTTTTTAATTTGGGCGAACAAGAAAATCAGCACATCCCGAATGAGTCTTTTGAAGTGTATGAAAAAATGGATGGTTCTTTGGGCATTTTGTATTGGCTTGATGGAGAAGCATTTATAGCTACGCGGGGTTCGTTTATAAGCGAACAATCGCAACGGGCTACGCAGATGTTACACATACAATACGCACAGGCAATATCAAAATTGGACACTTCACTGACGTATTTATTTGAAATTATTTATCCTCAAAATCGTATTGTCGTGGATTACGGCGGGCGCGAGGAATTGGTTTTATTGGCGATTATTGACACACAAACAGGTGAGGAATTACCTTTGCAGGACATTGGTTTTCCTGTGGTCAAACGCTATGATGGTGTACAGGATTTGGAGGAATTAAAGACCTTGGAAGAGGACAATAAAGAGGGTTTTGTGGTGCGTTTTCAGAGTGGTTATCGCCTCAAAGTTAAGTTTGAGGAGTATGTGCGTATTCACAAAATCGTAACGCAAGTTTCGACGGTCAATATTTGGGAATATCTGAAAACCGGACAAAGCATGAATGAACTATTGGAGCGTGTACCGGATGAATTTTATGCTTGGGTAAAAGCCACCAAAGAAGGCTTAGAAGCTGATTATCAACGAATTGAAAACCAAGCCAAAGCTGATTTCAAAGTATTGGACACCCGAAAAGATACGGCTATGTATTTCAAAACTTGTGCGTATCCGCAACTCATGTTTGCTATGCTCGACGGTAAAGCTTATGACCAAATCATCTGGAAAATGCTCCGCCCCGAATATGAACGTCCTTTTAAGGTGTTGTAGTGTTGGTGTAGTGTTGTTGTGTTGTTGTTCTAATCAAAGTAACGACTAATAAACTCCATAAACTCCATAAACTCCATCAACTCTATCAACTCCATAAACTAAATTGGTACGTGATTTGTTTTATTTGAATTGTCTCCTAACTCATTTAGATTTAAAGCATGAAAGATTTAAAAATATCTTATTTTCCTACCATTGTTATTCTTTTATTTGCTGCATTTGTCATGCCCGAATTGCCTGTCGAATGGACTTTGAAAAAAGATAAAGACGGTGTGCAGATCTATACCCGTCCGGTAGAGGGATCAGCTTTGAAAGAGTATAAAGGTGTGGTCAATATTCGCACGACTGCCCAAGCCGCCAAAGCCCTGATTCTTGACCTCGAATCATATACCGAATGGCAGCATAATTGTACCGAATCAAAAATTTTACACATAAATAATGAAAACGATATATACGGTTATTCGCTAACCGATGCGCCTTGGCCCGTACAAGATCGCGAGGCGATTGTCCGCACACAAGTCTCTGAAAAAGAAGGTATTATCACACTTAAAATGATATGCACACCCGACTACATCAAACCCAATGACGGTGTAGTTCGTGTACCTGCGATGACCGGTTTTTGGCGCATAACGCCACTACAAGATGGTATGGTGGAAGTCATCCAACAAGTACACGCCAGCCCCGGCGGACGCATTCCCGACTGGCTCGCCAATTCCGCTGTGGTGGATACGCCTTTCCAATCACTTTTGAATATGAAAAGAAGGTTGGAACGGTAGTTGTCATTATGTTATTCCGAAAAATATTTTATCACAAAAGCACTGGGTTTAAACCCAGTGCTTTTGTGATAAAATATTTTTCAAATTCATAAGCAGCTAACAATCAGATTGTTTTACTGAATCTGATTACCCTATGGGTGCGATTCGTTTTTGTACCCACTAATATTCTTGATTATCAATATTTTATGAATTTTAAATTAACTTGAAATAATACATTTGTAAAAATAATAATGTATTTGTGTTTAGGATGGGATATTTTTTCCGAATTTGAGCTAAAACTCGTCAGACATTTTCAAAATCTACCAACGATATCATGTTTCCCGATAAAGTCTAAATGTCAGACGAGTTTTAGCCCAAATTCAAGCCCAATGCCGCCCATTATTGAATAAAAATTAAAAATGAGATATGGGTACAAAAACGAATCGTACCCTTTCCTAATTCCCCAATATCCAAAGTCCAGTTACCCCAATTACTCAATAAACCAATGAACTTTTTACAGTGTAAATATGTTCTTTACTGACATGTGGGTAGTGCGTGTGTTATTCTCCAAAAAATATAAATAAAAACCGAAAGATAAATTTTGCTTTTAAAAGTAATCCTTGTATCTTTGCATCGCTAAAAGCAGAAGAAAATAAATATAGGTTGATTCAGTAGCTCAGTTGGTAGAGCATTTGACTTTTAATCAAAGGGTCCCGGGTTCGAACCCCGGCTGAATCACAATCAAAATCAGGCACTTACGAAATAAAAATCGTAAGTGCCTTTTTTATTTGAAAACGACCCGGTAATGGAATGTAAGGCCGTCAGCCTGACGGCAAACCGCCGGACTACCGTCAAGCTGACGGTATTACATTTCACCCAATTTGGGAGCTACATATTCAACTTGGGTTAAAAAAATCCTTACCTTTAACCGCAAATTACTTATGGTTCACAATCTCCATTGAACCGTCAATCACAAAACATGAGTATTTTATTAGACTTTGGACAGAGGAAATTGGGGAATTAGGTAATCCTAACTATCGGGACTTTTTTAGATTTTTACAAAAAGTAATTAATTACATGTTTTATTTTATTAATAAAATCTATTCAATTAATTATCAGTGAGTTACGATTTTAAATCGAGTTTCCCAATTTCCTAATTCCCATTTTGTCCAAAGTCCAAAAGTAACTTAATTTTAATAATATTGATAAGAGCATTTTTGTATGTTCATTCAAATATAAATCATCAATATTTTACAAACAAATAAAGACATTAACGAAATTTCACATTTCAAAAAAAAATAAACAATGTATTTTAGTGAAGAGCATAATTTGTTCAGAGAAGGCTTCCGAAGTTTTTTACAAAAAGAAGTCGTACCCCATATCGACAAATGGGAAAAAACAGGTACAATAGATCGGTTTATCTGGGAAAAATTTGGTGAAATGGGCTACTTTGGTATCAATTATCCCGAAGCCTACGGTGGTATGGATTTAGACCTTTTTTACACCGTCATTTTTTTGGAAGAATTGCAACGCATTAATTCAGGCGGCTTCGCTGCGGCGATGTGGGCGCATGCTTATCTGGCAATGACCCACCTGAATGCGGAAGGCTCCGGTGCCATCAAAGAAAAGTACCTCCGCCAAAGCATTGAAGGAAAGATGATAGGTTGCCTGTGTATCAGCGAACCCTTTGCGGGGTCGGATGTAGCCGGAATGCGAACCACCGCTGTCAAAGACGGTGACAAATATATTCTGAACGGCTCCAAAATCTTCATCACCAATGGTGTTTACAGCGATTATTTGGTGGTGGCTGCCAAGACCAATCCCGAACTCAAGCACAAGGGCATGTCTATGTTTTTGGTAGATAGAAATACGCCCGGTGTATCTGCCAACAAGCTCGACAAGTTGGGTTGGCGGGCTTCCGATACGGGCGATATTGCTTTTGACGGTGTAGAAATTCCTGCCCAAAACCTAATGGGCGAAGAGGGGAGAGGCTTTGCATATATTATGCAGCATTTTGCATTGGAACGCTTGATTATGGGCATCAATGCACATGCTCGTGCAGAGTATGCCTTGGAATATGCCATGCAATATATGTCAGAAAGAGAGGCATTCGGGAAGCAGCTCAAAGACTTTCAGGTGCTACGCCATAAGATAGCGAAAATGGCAAGTGAGGTAGAAATGCACAAGACCTTTAACTATAATATCACGCACCGCTTGAACCAAGGCGAGTACGTTGTCAAAGAGGCAAGTATGTCCAAATTGCTCACCACGAAAATGGCGGATGAGGTCATTTACGAATGTCTCCAGATGCTGGGCGGATACGGCTATATGGAAGAATATCCTATGGCAAGGTACTTCAGAGACAGCCGTTTGGGTCCTATCGGCGGTGGCACGAGCGAGATTTTATGTGAGATTATTGCAAAAATGGTTTTGGATAATAAGGTCTATGAAAAGACGGCAAGCTAAAATACGTTTTTAGCTCGTTGCAAGGTGATTTATAAATTTAAATTAATGTAAAATGTAAAATAATAAATTTAAAATGTAAAAGTAATAGGACGCGAGACAAGCGTATTTTTTCGTATTTATTTGATTTTAAATTTATTAAAAATAAAAAAATGCTTTGACATGTTTAGAAAATTGCTTGACATTTTATGATTAGGTAAAAATGATGTACCCCGTTTGCTAAACTTCAAAAAGTTTGGTCTCCGATAGCTATCGGAGAAGTAAAGTGCTGATTTTTAGCTAACTATAAATTTCAGCGCTCATCTGTATTAAAAGGTGAAAAGTACAAAATATGAAAATATCATTGCAATGTAAAATAATTTATTTTAAAATAATTTTATTTATAAAATATTGTAAATTAGTTTTTTATAAAAAATATTCACGTTATACACTTTTATATTTTACATTTATTATTTTACATTTTACATTACAATAACGATTTTCACCTTATAGTACAGATGAGCGGATTTCAGTGCCCTGCCCACGTTTAAACGGCTTGCTTATATTTTGTGTAAAATTAATGTCGTATGAAGGTGTCAACTAATCAGATAAAAGTAGTTGACACTTTTTCACGCAGAGGAACGCTACATCAAATCTCTGCGAACTCTGCGTTCTCTGCATGATACTCAATTTGGATAATCTGCTACATTTCAAAAAGGTATCAACTACTTCGATAAACATGTCTAATGTTTTCCACATTATCGCATTACATCATTTCAAACATTATCGCATTAGTTTCAAGAAAACTCCATTGCTCCACCCAAAGCCATCTTGCACAGGATATTCTCCGCCGCCGGCATCAAGGCTCATGTCTATGACATTATATTTTTCGACCATTTTTCCGGTATTTTTATACACTTTTTTATTGAGGGCAATCCAACGTTGAGCGATAGTGTTCGCCAGTATGTCGTGTCCGTAATTGCGTAAGCCCTGTATGGTCATCCATTGGAGCGGAGCCCAGCCGTTGGGGGCATCCCATTGTTGTCCGGGTGTATCTGTCAGTGTGCTGACGACTCCACCGGGTTTCAGAAAGTGCTGCTGAATATAAGCTGCTGCTTGGTCGGCTTGTTGCTGAGTTGCCATATTAAAAAATAAGGGATACATACCTGCAAGCGTAGGTACATCCGTAGTAGTTTTTTTTACAAAATCATAATCCGTAAAAAAGCCTTCTTCGCTCCAACAATATTTCGACATAGCGGCTTTGCGTTTTTTGGTGCGTTCCTGCATGTCTTTTTCGCCTTTTCTGTTGCCTGTCAAATCATAGCCCCTTTCGAGCATCCTTTCCAAATGATATAGTAAAGCATTTTGGTCCACAGGAATCAACTCGGTGG
Organism: uncultured Saprospiraceae bacterium; assembly: GCA_938028705.1. Classification (GTDB taxonomy): domain Bacteria; phylum Bacteroidota; class Bacteroidia; order Chitinophagales; family Saprospiraceae; genus JAHDEO01. Next base: position 32,067 of record CALIZI010000150.1, read on the forward strand.
TGCGGATAGTTGCGAGATTTTTGCCATCCCGAAACCAACGGGTACTAAAATCCCAACCCGACTCGCAGGCTGCACGCAGATTGCGGTAGAGGTCTTTGGCTTCCCGTCCTGATGTTTTGGCGAGTTCTACATCTTCTTTGTACGACTCCGGGCGCGGCGCAGGCAGGTCATCCCAATAGCGATTCATCACCGTTTCATCATTGAGGCGCACTACGCGGCGGTGACTTGACTTGGCAGCATTCAGCCCCTCGCTGCCTTGCATCCAAAAGGCATATTCTTTTTCCAATTGAGGTAAATATTTCTTAATGATTTCATCTCCTTTTTGTTCTGCCAACAGATTGACCATGACAGAATAAAAAGGCGGCTGCGATCTTCCGGCAAAATAAGTACGATTTCCGTTAGGTATAAAACCAACATTATCAATTAGATAAGAAAAATTATCCAACATGTTTTCTATCATGTCCAATCGTCCGGCTTCTACCAAGCCGAGCATGGTGAAATAGCTATCCCAATAATAAATCTCACCAAACCGTCCGCCCGGAACGATGTAAGACTTGGGCAAGGCAATCAAAGAACTGCCTTCAACGGCAGTATCCGCTTCGCGTGTGAGGACATCCCACAAGGCATCGATGTGTTGGTCGATACTTCGGTTGGGGTCGCTTTTGAAGCCACTCGAATACTGCTTGGGCAGGTTGAAATTATTGTTGACAAAAGTCTCTAGACCAAAACCCCTGCTTCTTTTTTCTCTTTCATAATTCGCCAGTATTTTTTCCGGTGCAAAACGCGGTGTACAATCCACAAAGGTCTTGGAATCGGGAAAGACGGCATTGAGTTGTACGGCTTCAAAGAGTTCGCCATAGACCTCGTCGGGTGCTTTGAAACGTTCAGTGGCAGCTACTTTATCGGGTGTATTTTGAGTAGTATTCTGTTTGCAAGACATCATTAGCAGTAAAGCAAAGACGGATAAATATTTAAATGACATAATTGGTTAATCGGTTAATTAGTTGAATAGGTAATTAGGTAATCAGTGATTTGTATTATAAATTAAAATAATTTTATATAAAATTTATCATTCATAAATGATTTTTTATGAAAAAGCTATTTTAAAAATTCTCAATCTATTGTAAAGTTATCATTTAATTTGAATTTCCATTTCGTATTTTCAATTTCAGTTTGATATTGTCGTATCTTTGAGGCTTATTTAGTTGATTAGTGAATTAGTGAATTGGTTGATTAGTTAATCAGGTAATTAGGCTATCAGTTCACAGTATTTAAATTAAATTTACTAATCAACTAATCAACCGATTTACTAATTTACCAATTACTGATTTATGAAAAGAACTATACCAATTATCATACTTTCTTTTTTGCTTCACTATGCTGATGTAGATGCACAATGCCCGTCCGGTACAGTGAGTTTGCAGACACAGGCGGCGATGGATAATTTTGCTGCTAATTATCCGAATTGCACTGAAATCAACGGTACGCTATATATAGGTGGTACGGTGGATAATATTGTGGGTTTGTCGAATATTACTAAGGTCAATGGCGAGTTGCTGATTACGGGCAACAGTGTATTATTTGACATGGCGGGCTTTCCTCAATTAGATTCTATTACGGGCGATCTTACGATTAATACGAATGGTAGTTTGCGCGATATTTCGGGCTTGAATGGCTTGGATTGGATTGGCGGACAGGCGGTCATTATCAATAATTCGAGTTTGGAAAATATCAGCGGTTTGAATCAAATCGTTGACATGAATCACCTTGATATTTCTGATAATATTGTCTTGGAAAGCATTAATGGATTCCAACAGATAAAGACTTTGGGTACTTTAGAAATTATTAATAATATCAATTTGTCGGGGCTGAACGGCTTAGAAGGTTTGGAGCAGGTCAATGCTAATTTTTTGCTGGAGAATAATGATGGTTTGACCACATTTAATCAGAATAACCTGACAGAGGTAAATGGACGGTTGAGTATTTCATTGAATGACAATTTATTAACTATCAATGGATTGCAGAAATTAAGCGATGCCAATGAATTGTTTTTTTCTGCCAATAATGCACTAACGACGATTAGCGGATTGGGCGCATTGAATGCTATTGCAGGGAATTTGAGTATTCTTGGAAATCCGCTGCTTACAGACATCAGTGCCTTTGATCATAGCATAAATATTGGCGGAGAGGTTTTGATGATCAGTAACAACACACTATCTGAATGTTCGGTGGAGGCAGTGTGTACACACCTTGCTGCTATGGGGGCGATTACTTTGCAAAGTAATAGTTCGGGTTGCAATAATATTCCAGAAATTGAAGCTGAATGCCCCTTACCGTCTTGCCCGGCAGGTGATGTGCTATTGACTTCACAAGCTGCTGTGGACGACTTTGTGACCATGTACCCGAACTGTACCGAGATAGCAGGTAGATTGTTCATAGGAGTGGTATCAACAAATACTTCGGACATTACCGATATATCTGATTTGTCTAATATAATGAGTGTGGCAGACGACCTCAGCATTCAAGCTAATTCTAATTTGACGACCCTGACAGGCTTAGGTCAACTGGACTCGATAGGCGGAGGATTGTATATTGATGCTAATATAAATTTGGTCAATCTTGATGTACTCAGTCAACTTTCGCATGTAGGAGAAAGTATATCTATTATGAGTAATACTGCCCTTACAGGCATTGGAGGTTTGGGGCAAATCAGTACAATTTTCGGAAGTTTGATGATAGATGATAATGGGGTTTTGAGCAATTTAAATGGCTTGCAATCTATTGCTTCCATTCAGGAAAATCTGACCATACAAAACAATGCGGCACTGACCGATATAAGTGCCTTAGACCACGCCTTGTCTATCACCGGTGAATTGACCATTCAGAGCAATACTCAATTGGCGGTATGTGATGTGCAAGCTGTCTGCGAATATCTGGAACTTGGAGGTACAGCCAATATCCAGAATAATGCAACAAATTGTAATAGCGTAGAGGAAGTAACTGCTATATGTACGGTATCAACGGAAGGTATTATAGAAGAAAATAATATTAATATTTTCCCTAATCCTTCTACCGGCATTTTTAATATTTCCGGCGTAGCTAAAATTACGAAAATTACTATTCACAACACCGCAGGAAAACTGGTTTATTATACCAATCAACCCGTCAATACGATAAATATATCTACACTCCCAAGAGGCGTATATTGGCTGAAAATCGATACTAATACAAGTAGTGCTTATAAAAAAGTGCTTCTTCGATAAGTTGAATTGATACTATGATTAAAAAAACGGGTAAGGCTATCGGCTTTATCCGTTTTTTATTTGTCACGCTCTAATTATTTTTTCTTTTTTGAAAATTATATATTAAAAAAATAAGATGATAATTGTGATTTTAAAGTATACAATACAAGAATTTTTATTATCTTATTAATTGATAGTTAGTTGATTATAATTAGTATGTAAATGTTTTATTAAAAATAGATTTCATTTAAAATTTAATTAAAAATAAAATATTTAATTAAAATTTAAAAAATAATCAATAATTTATCCTGTCACATTCCTTTTATTCTATAACCCTAAATAAGACCTAAATCATACGCACTTTACGTGATAGCTAATCTGCAATTTCCCTTTTTATTAGACTAATCTCTACATTTTTAATCAAAAATCTGATTGAAAATAATGGGTATGCACTCTATCATCAAAGTCAGTTTTATGAAAAATTTTACACATCAAACACGTAAAAATCCAATAGTTTTTAGTAAGCAATTTATCCAAAATACTTTCAAATTTATTCCGGTCTTATTGTTCTTCACAATAAGCTCGCAAGTATCCGCCCAATGCCCGACCATCTTCATAGATGACCTCAACGGCGTACCCGGATACCCGACACTCAATGAAGCGAGTGTCTGTGGCGAACCGGATACTTTGACTTATTATTTACTCAATACCTCCGGGCAGGAATTGCTCAATTCGCAAATCGAATTGGAGATTCCACAGGGTTTTGCTTATGCGGGATTTTATGATTATTACGACCCGGCTTATGTCATCAATCAGGGCAGCACTTCCGACCCCAATGCGCCTTCCTTTGTGATGACCAATTTCAGTGCGGATAGTGTGCAGATATTTACAGTGGGAGTAGTAGCAGTGTGCGATGTGTACGAATTGCCCAGTACAGCCGTTTTTGAGTTTGATATGAACTTTAATTATATCTACAATGACCCTGCACTTGGCTTGCTTTCTTGTACGACAACCTCCAATGGTGATATTAATTACAGCCCTTTTCTCAAGCGACCTACCTTGAATATCATTGGGAATAGTGCGCCCAATATCGGTATTACCAATAATGCCAGAAGGTGTACCAATGTTACGGTCTCTCAAAATGGAATCGGAGCATCACTGACAGATTTCAAATTTGAAATACAAGGCATAGACCTCACCACAAATTATATATTAGATAGATTCAGAGTAAATGGCACCAACGCTCCATGGACTTACGATCCGGCTACGATGACCGTCACCGCAGATGTGACTTCGGGTTTTCTGCCCGGCGGTTCATTGACAGAGGATGAATCCGTGGTGATACAGATTTGCTATATGGACGCGCTTGATTGTGAAACCAACCAAGCAATAAGTAATATAACTTATGCCGCCTCATTTGGTTGTGGTGGCGGAGAGGCTTGTGTTGAACCTTCTACTTCGGAGGGTACTATAAACTACGCACCTAATTTTGGAGCAGACCCTGTGGTCAATGTAACTCAAGTGCAAAGTCCGGCTATCTGTGGCGATAATGCCATTTTTGATGTGACGGTCAATAGTGATGTCAGCGACCCACTTACGGGACTTTTTGAAAGTCTTGAAGTAGGCTTTCAGATTTGTGAGGCAGATGCTTTCGATGCGGCAGATGTCAGAATCAATGGTGTATCTATCGACCCCAGTTATTTTTATTATGATAATTTTGATTTTGTAATTAATACGACACTATTCACAACCGACCTCGACGGTCCCGGTATAGGTTTGGAGGATGTTGATGGCGATGGTTTCTTTGATGACCTGCCCGGTGGCAATACATTCAGCCTGACCATAGAAGCAGCCATTAAATGTCAAGACCCACAACAAATTGTGGGCTGTGCGGCTTTGGATTGTACTTTTGAACAGGCTACCGTAAAAGGACAACGCCACTGCGGTCAAGATTTCCAACGATTACCTGTCGTCAGTCCTGCCCCCGTATTTTCTTATGGTGCAGATACGGTATATGTAGATGAAGGCAATATCGGTACGGAGACCAGCCCGGTTTTTGGTTTTGATTTTGGTACAGGTGTTAATGATGCTCTGACTGATATTACAGCTACTTATTGTTATGAATTTGGTTCTGATGGAATTGGTGAATGTGCGGAAGGGAATACGTATTTTGAAGTGGCTGTTGCCGGACCGCTTATCGTGACTACAGATTTGGCAATTAATAATGCTACCGTAATGTTTGATGACGGTGTATCGGGTCCTACGCCCGTCGCTTCAAATTTAATTAGCACTTATTATCCTTATGCTCCGCTTGACAGTCAGCAGATAGTATTTAGAATAGAAGCAGGAAGCAACAATCAGGATGTAGATATATGTTATACATTTACTTTAGAATTAGATGAATGTTTGTGTTATCCCGAACAAATATTAGTCGCCAATATGCGTGTGGTAGAGGAATGTACGGCTTGCTCACCCGATGCCTGTACGATTGTGCGCTCCTGTGATGAAACCTTTCTTGCTACCCGACGAACTTGTGCCTGTACCTGCCCGATGAGCGATGATATTGTCGAAATACATCGCGTCGAATTTGGATATGATGATAGGTCACGCTCCAATCCATTTGACCTCAACTCGCCCGAAGTAGCCAATGACCTAAATCGGTATTTACCCTGCGATTCGGTCTATATACACATTGAATATGAAGTCTTGGATGCACTGACGGTCAGTTCAGCCAGTTGGCTGCGACTTTACCTTTATGGACGTGCATTGGAAGGACGGAACTTCAATCCCGGATTAGAACTCTTTCCCGACCTCACACATGCCCGTATGAATGAATTTGCTTTTGAAAAAGTAGGCAATCCGGGTACGCGTGTACCGATTGATTTTTCTTCTATTGATTGTACCACAGGTGATGCAGCCCAAGTTACGAATCTTAATGATGGTTTTTTGGAAGCAGCAGGTTTTGAAAGACGGGGAATTGCCGGATCCACAGGACTTTCCGTATATAATGTAGGCAGAGATGTCTTTGATAATGAACTCATTTACATGGACATCTTTGATAGAGACGAGATGGCTGCAGATGGTGGCGGCAATGTAAACCTCAGCGGCGACTGTCTCAATCATCTCTTCGATACCCAGATGGGAGGATTGGAGACAGGAGATAAGTTTCACTGGATTATCACCGTACCCCTGCAAAAAAATCCTTACCGTTTGCTCAATGCCGACATTGCCGCCAAACCCAAATCCACCCTCAATTTTAGAGGCTTCGCCAATATATGGCAGAGTGTAGGAGGCTCTACTACTCATATTAGTGGTACTTGCGGTGGCAACACACCCGTAGAAACCTATTGCCCCGACAAAATCAACTCCACCACACTACTCGAAGTAGATGACTGTACCGCCACAGTAGAGCATGTATTTAAAGTAGAAAACCTACCAAATGACTGGTATCTCAACGAGTACCGACCATTCTTTGAATTTGACCAACTTACCGTACCGATTGCCAGTCCATTCGTTTATGCAGGCAATCCAACGGTACAATTTCCCGACGGTACGATAGTACCACTTAGCGAACCGACCTTTGCATCCGATATGTTTTGCGCCTTTGATAATGGGCAAAATTTCTGCACCCCAACAGGTACAACGGGGTATGCCACCTTTGATGTTTCCGAAATTCCAAATCTCGGTGTCGGACTTACCGGAGAACTCCCCGATTCCATAGTAGTACGCTACGACCTCGCGCGTATCTGCCCCGGTATAGTCGATAAACCGCAAGATTTTGAATTATATTACGATTATAGTTATTTATGTGAATATAATCCCGGGGGAAATTATTGTAATTTGACCATTGCGGATGGTAATGGAAATAACAGCTTCTTCAATGACAACTTGGCTTATCCCGTAGAAGATTGTCCCGGAACTGTATCAACAAGTAGTTTACTCTTCGACCAAAGAGATTATCACGCTTTTGAAGATACCACATTCACCCTCAATTTTCAAGATAATAGCAACCAACTCCCTACACTGAGTTCGGGTATAGACTTTTCACTCGTAGCCGATGCTCCGGGCGAACCCGAAGTCAACGCCTACCAAGTCTGTGTCAATACCGACGGTACAATACCCCATAGCAATATATTGACCACCATCAATGTACCGACAACCATCGACCTGTTGACCGTTACTTACCCTAATGGTTCGCCTGTCGTTTATACCCAAACGGGAAGCACACCGACCAGCAAAACTTACCTTATCGAGCATCCCGCAGATATGCAGCCCGGCGAGTGTTTTGACATCAATATCGAAACAGAACTTATCTTCTGCCCAACACCCGATACCGATACCGAAGTCTGTATTGGTACAACCTCAAGCTGTATGCCGCCCACTCTAGCTTCACAATTATTCGCCGAAGGTGGCGGGGCTTGTACCAGTACCGAGTCTTGCTTTGAGTACATCGCAGGCGAAGCCGAAATTCAGGCAGAGTGGACTACGCTAAACGTCGATCCGATTGCTTTATGCCAAATAGACACCTTAGAAGTTTTAGTTAAAAATACAAAACTTGCTACCCTCGTTGATTTAGATTTCAATTTTATCCTTCCGGCGGGTATGAATGTCGTTCCCGGAACATTTGAATACTCCTATCCGGGCGGACCCACCAATTTCGGACCTTGGCTACCTATCGCCGACCCTGTGCCAAATGGTAGCAATGTATTCGGAGATGTAATTACCATGACCGACAATGGTATGCCGTATATCAGTTCCAATGGCATGCCCGGCATTGCATCCTCGCTTGACTCCAACAGACTCTCCATACGATTTGCCGTAGAGACGCTTTGTGATGAATACACTTCCAATACACCACTCTACTTTGAAGCTACCGCAGCCGACCCTTGCGAAAGTCGTATTACTTCAGGATTTACAGTCAACGAAGGTATCCTGATAGACGGTGCAATTCCGGCTGACCAAGCCCAATTCCTCATCGTTGCCGACCCGCTAAAATACACTTGCGGCGGTCCCGTTCAGGTCAATATTGGAGCTATCAATCTCTCTCAAACCGGAGGTGAAACCAACTCATCCGTCTCTTGTTTTACCTTCCCTTCGCAAATTCCATACACGCCCGGTAGTTTTAGTTTTACTTCTCCGGGGTCACATGTTCCTGTATTGACAGAAACGAATTTAGGTGGCGGTATTTACGAAGTTTGCTTTGATTTGCCCGATGGTATTGCGCCCCAACAATCATTTGCTTTCAATGTAGAACTTACGCCCGACCCATCTATTGAGTGTCAAGAATTATCATTTACAGCACTCATACGTTCAGTCATCGAAAATCAAATATGTGTTTCCGATAATTCGACCTGTTCTGTATTTGTCAATAATACCATTAATCAGGAAGTGATTATGCAAATCGCTCCAGCCGTAGAAGTCGCCGAAATGGATGTTATCGTTCAATGCGACGATGACCCCACCGTCACTACTTACGATTATACCATGACACTCGAAGGCGTTTCTACTTCGGATTATATTGGAAATGTATTGATAGAATTTTATCAGGATGTGGACCAAAACGGTCAATTGGACAGCTACGATGTACTCGCAGCACCTGCCGTCAGTCAATTGGTCAATGTAAGTAGTGGAGAAGAAACAGATGTATTAGGAACAGTTACTTTAGCTGAAAGCATCTCTTGTCCGATTTTGATAAGAGCTACTTTTGATGTCAATTGCGAATGTAATTCGCATATATTCCTTTATAATGAAGCACCAACACCCGATTTCATCGCCCAATTCGACGGCAGCGAAACCGTACTCTGCCCCGGCGACGAACTCACACTTGATGTCTGTACAGGATACAATTTTAGTTTATCTCCTTCCTTTGCAGGTACAATAAATAACTCAGGCGGCATACTCTCTGTTGATATTAATAATGGTTTTGGAATCAACGCACCCGTCACCCTCAATGTCGCTTCACAACAGGCTAATTGTGGCGGCAATTTCAGCTTGGATATTTACCAACTCGAAGATTTCGCTATCGGACCTTACGGGCAATTGGATGTCTGTGCGACAGGTTGCCAACAATTAGACCTCAACATTCCAGCCGAATGGGAAACCAGTTTCGACTTTGAATGGACACCTACCGATTTCTTAGACGACCCGACTTCGCCTACTCCGACGATTTGCAACCCAACCTACGATGTCGTCTATACCGTAACAGTCCGCGAAGCCACCGGACAGTGCGAAACAAGCGCAGTATTCCCCGTCAATATTATTGGTACAAACCAACCAACATTAGACTATTTGGGTAGTGATAATTGCTACTTGCCCTACGCACCTGCCATGATAGAGGCTTTCCCTCCGGGACTATCTAATTATGAATTTTATTATATTTTAAATGGTGTAGATGTATTATTACAATCAGGTTCAAACAATCAATTTACGCTCCCATTTGGCACAGGTGATTTTTATGTCATTACAAATGACGGACAATGCGATGTAGCATCAGATATAATGACGCTTGATGTAGATGAATGTATCTTTGACATGGCTTTAATAAAGGTACTTTCTCCCTCTCAAAATACGCCCGTATATCCCGGCGATATTGTCACTTACGATATTCAGGTCTTCAATCAAGGTACAGTTCCTGCCGTTGATATTGAAGTTATAGATTACATTCCGACTTGCTTCCAATTAGCGGATAATAATTGGTTTGATTTAGGAAATAATGAAGCGAGCATCTCCATTCCCGGACCGCTTGCCGCAGGTACTTCTACTACCGTTTCTATTGATTTAGAGGTATTGCCATGCGTTACCGCAGGTACATCAGCCAACTTTGCAGAAATCGCGTCTGCCGATGATATTAATGGAGAAGCTTATCCCGATATTGATTCCGACCCTGATACCGACCTCTTCAATGATGGCAAACCCGACGACGATATAACCGACAATACCGGTGGAGATGAAGACGACCACGATATTGCAATTGTTCCTGTCGAAGTATTTGATTTAGCCATAGTAAAATTAATCCCTGCCACACAAGCTAGTCCGGTCACCCTAGGTGATGATGTCACTTATACGGTAAAAGTCTGTAATCAAGGTACTGTTGATGCTTATAATGTTGATATCATTGATTACATCCCAACAGGCATGACCCTCAACGACCCTGCATGGATACCAACTGCCAATAATACCGCTACCTATACCATTGCAGGACCTGTAGTTGTTGGAGATTGCTTCCCCATTGATGTTACTATGACAGTCAACACCCTTCCTGCAAATGGTGTGTATCAAAATTTCGTAGAAATCACCGACGCAGAAGACGTGGACGGCGACCACCCCAACGATGTAGATAGTACCCCCGACAGCGACCCAACGAATGATGGGCCCGTTACCGATGATGAAACTAATAATACCAATGACGACGAAGATGACCACGACCCCGCAGTCATTCCCGTACTCATTCTTGGCTGCGAAGTCTCCAATAATGGACCAATTTGCCCCGGCGATGATGCCGAACTTTACGAAACCTCCGGAGACGGCGCATCATGGGCTTGGACAGGTCCCGGCGGCTTCACCAGCACGCTCCAAAATCCGATAGTCAGCCCCGCAGTAGGTGGTGTTTATTCCGTTGTGATTACGGATGCAAATGGTATTACACAAGAATGTTTTACTCAACTCGACGTTACGCCTTCCATGCTCATCAATGGCACGACCCAAGATGCCCTTTGTAATGGCAGCACAGATGGTACTATCGACATCCTTGTAAATGGCGGTCTCGCACCCATCACTTATGATTGGGACAATGACGGTGCAGATGCCATAGATAATGATTTTGAAGATTTAATAGGACTTGCCGCAGGTACATACACTGTTACCGTTACCGATGCCAACAGTTGTACCATTATCGCATCTTACACTGTGGGCGAACCGGCTGCAATTGCTTGTACCACCACACCTACCGATGCACTTTGCAACGGCAGTGCAGACGGTCTCGTAACTATCGCAGCCACAGGAGGCACTGCCCCTTACGAGTATAGCCTTGCAGGAGGTCCATGGCAACCCGGCAATATGTTCTCCGGCTTGGCGGCAGGTACTTATACCGTTGATGTCAGAGATGTGCAAAGTTGTTTGGGTACGTGCAGCGTCACCATTGGCGAACCTATGCCCCTCACTTGCACAGTCGCACCTACCGACCTTACTGATTGTTTTGCTGATGATGGCACACTGACCGTCACAGGCACAGGTGGTGTAGGCACATATATGTATAGTTTGAATGGCGGAAATACTCAACAAGCAAGCAATGTATTTACAGGACTTGCAGTTGATACCTACACCGTCATGGTCATTGATGCCAATGGCTGTACCACAGAATGTACTGCCACTATCGGCACACAACCCACGCCGACTTGTACCATTACAGCCACTGCAAATGTTAGTTGTAATGGTGCCGATGGTATGCTTACTATACAAGGCGCAGATGGTACAGGTAATTATGAATACAGTATTGACGGTATCAATTTCCAAACAAACAGCACATTCACAGGATTGAATGAAGGAAGTTATATCATCACAGTGAGAAATGTCGAAAGCCCATCGTGTACAAGCACTTGTGAGGCTATCATTATAGAAGATTGCTGTATCTATCCTATCGTTGATGCCTTTGTAATTTCACCGAGCTGTACCGATGGCATACCCAATGACGACGGCTATTTCAGGCTTAGTTCAGTCTTTAACGGTACACATTATGATTTCAGCGAAGGTGTTACTTATACCGGAACAGGTATTGCAAATGCAACACCACTCACCGGTACTTCTGTAGAATTTGCCACACTAAACAATCCCGCTACAACGACCTATTACACCATTCGTGTATTCAATCAAGAAGACGACTGTTTTACAGATGTCGTACTGACCCTCGAACCACAAAACTGTGAATCAGATTGTAGCTGTACCGAAATGCTCTACCTCAATGATACCGGAACAGGAGAAGTACATAAATTTTCTATTGACCCGGCTACCGGAGCAATTACCGAAATAGGCTCACCGTGGATGAGTGGCTTTACTAATCCACACGGGCTTGGCTCCGATGCCAATGGTAATTTATACATAGGAAATGACCTCACCGGACCTATCTATCAGGTGCCTTACAATGGTGGAACAGTAGCAAATGACGGTGTAGTATGGTTCAATAATTATGAAAACGGACTCACCAATGTAGGCAGCTACCAAGACTATATCATCACTACCGGATATCAACCCGGAGACAATGGTAAATACCTCACCGTTCACGATATATGTACAGGCGATATACTCGGGCAAATTTGTCTCAATGATGCCGGAAGCGGTCCTTGGTCTTCCGATTGGGGATTACAAGTATTGGATGACGGTACTGTATTGGCTACCGACGGTCAGGGATTCGGACCGGACACAGACCGTGCGATTTGGAAGTTCCAATTTGACCCGAGTTTAATCGGCTCATCAACTTGTGTAGATGCAATTGCCACCGATGATAATAATAGTTATTTGTCCGGCGTATATGATGTATTGGGAATTACAACCGATGGTACACACCTATATGTGCTTACCAGAGATATTAATGCAATGGCTACTATTTTGAAAATTGATGCCAACACCGGAGCATTAGTTACCTCTGTCACCGACAATCCAAATGACGGAGTTGGTTGGCATGCAGCTTTGGGATTGGTATATGCACCTTCAAGCAACTATTTATATGTATCAGGTTTTGAAGATTGTATTGCCATAGTAAATCCTGATGATTTATCTTATGTAGGACCCGGCAACGGTATAATTCCATTCGGTTCTGTACCCAAAGCAATAACACTCAAGAAAGAATGTTGTCCTGCCAATACTAACCAGACTATTGACGAAACCTATTGTATATCAGACACTTTAAGAGTCATCTTACTCAATGATGTTTACGATTGTGACGGCTCCATTACTCCCGGTACTTGGGAAATGGTAAGTGTTGAAGGTTCGGTTACTTATGACCAATGCGACCAAACTGTAACCGTTGGTGACATAGGTGGTTGTGCAACATTCGTCAAGTCATCTGACGGACTAAGCGATGGTGGTTTGCAATGTGGTGCTTTTGAGATGACTATGAATATAGAGTTTCTCTACAATGCGCCCCCTGTACTCGCAGACACAACAGTCTGTGGTGACAATCCTTTCACCTTGACACCAACAATTGACCCTGGCATTACAGGACTCAATTACCAATGGCAAAGTAGTGCTATATCTTGTAGTACAGGCTTTAATAATATAGTAGGTGCAACAGATTATACTTACACAACAACAATACCGACCGGAAGTACCATGTACTACCGCTTATTGACCACTTTAGAGGGCGATTGCAGTAGTGGTGAATGTACTGAAATTAGTAATTGTGCTACCGTAGTTGCTGATAATTGCAACTTCGATTTAGCATTAGTAAAAACCGTTTCCGCTACACAAGCCACACCAATTGTTCCCGGCGATATGGTGACTTACGAAATTGAAGTCATCAATCAAGGGGCGGTTGATGCCTATAATATAGAAGTCGTAGATTACATCCCAAGCGGATTATTACTTGCAGATGCTACATGGTCTCCGGGCGCAAATCCGTCTGAAGTCTATCAGAATATTCCCGGACCGCTTGCCGCAGGTACAAGTACAACTCTAACTATCGTACTACAAGTCGATCCAAATTATAATGGCGGTGATATGCAAAACTTCGCAGAAATCAGCGAAGCCGACAACGACACCGACCCAAGCAACGACCCACCAACAGACACAGATTCTAACCCCGACAACGACCCCGACAATGATGGTGATTTCACAGATGATACAACCGACAACACCAACGGCGACGAAGATGACCACGACCCCGCAGACATCTTTGTAGAAGTATTTGATTTGGCATTGGTAAAAACATTATCCGCCACACAAACGCTTCCTGTAGGACCCGGTGATGATGTGACATTTACATTAACAATTATAAATCAGGGTAATGTTGATGCTTATTCCATTGAATTAGCGGATTACATTCCGTCAGATATGACTTTGAATGATGCAGATTGGACGGAAAATGTCGCAGGTCTAGCTGATTTGAATGTACCAATTGCGGGCGCACTCGCTCCGGGCGCATCCACAACGGTTGACATCACCTTAACAATCGACCCGACATTCCAGGGCGATGCTATCACCAATTATGCGGAAATTAGCGGTGCAGATAATGATACGGATTCTGGAAATACACCACCAACAGATATAGATTCTGACCCTGACAGCGACAATACCAACGACGGCGCACCCGAAGACAACGTAACCGACAACACCAACGGCGACGAAGACGACCACGACCCCGAAACCGTCCCTGTCGGACAAGTATTTGATTTAGCATTAATCAAAACACTCGCTCCCGGACAGCCCAATCCCGTAGCTCCCGGTGATATGGTGACTTACGAAATTGAAGTCATCAATCAAGGTACTTTGGATGCTTTCAATGTAGAAGTCGTAGATTATATCCCAAGCGGCTTTAGCCTCGCGGATGCAACATGGACACCCGGCGCAGTGACTTCTGAAGTATTCCAAAACATTCCCGGACCAATCGCTCCGGGTACGAGCGTTACTTTGACACTTACCGTTCAGGTGAATCCAACTTTCACAGGTGGAAGCTCTGTCAACTTTGCTGAAATCAGCCAAGCCGACGACGACACCGACCCCACCAACACGCCACCAACTGATACGGATTCTACACCCGACAACGACAATACCAACGACGGACCACCGGAAGACGATGACGTGGACAACACCAACGGCGACGAAGACGACCACGACCCCGCAGAAGTCGTAGTAGAAATATTTGATTTAGCATTGGTAAAAACTGTCGCAGCCGCACAAACCTTCCCCCTAGCACCCGGCGATGATGTGACCTTCACATTAACCGTGACCAATCAGGGAACAGTTGACGCATACAATATTGATTTGACAGATTACATTCCGTCAGATATGAGTTTGAATGATGCAGATTGGACAGAGAATATTCCCGGCGAAGCCGACTTAAATGTACCAATCACTTCATTAGCCGCAGGCGCAAGTACAACGGTGGACATTACCTTAACGATTGACCCGACATTCCAAGGCGATGCCATCACAAATTATGCGGAAATTTCAGACGCAGACGATGACACCAATCCGAATAATACACCACCAACGGATATAGATTCTACCCCTGACGCAGACGGCAATAATGACGCAGGTGGCGACCCCGATTCACCCGCAGACAATGCCACAGACGGTGACGGTACAGGCACAATAGGTGACAGCGACCCAACTACGGACGAGGATGACCACGACCCCGAAACCATCCCCGTCGGACAGGTATTTGATTTGGCATTAATTAAAACACTCGCAGGTGGACAGTCGCCAAGCGTAGCGATTGGCGATTTGATTACCTTCAACATTACCCTTGCCAATCAAGGTACATTGGATGCTTATAATATTGAATTGGTAGATTATCTTCCGACAGGACTTGTGCTTGCAGACCCGAATTGGATTGCAGGTCAGGCAGCCAACGAGGTATTCTACACCGTACCCGGACCACTCGCGCCCAACACAAGTATGGTCGTGCCGATTACAATGCAAGTGACTTCCGCAGCCGCTGCAGGTAATAATACCAACTTCACCGAAATCAGTCAGGCAGATGATGACACCGACCCAAGCAACACACCGCCGACAGACGTAGATTCCGACCCGGACAACGACCCGAACAACGACGGTCCTGTTTCGGATAATGAAATGAACAACGGCAACGGTGACGAAGACGACCACGACCCGCAAGATTTCTTCGTAGAAAACTTTGACCTTGCATTGGTTAAAACACTCGCAAATACACAATCTTTACCGATTGCAGCCGGCGATAATGTTACTTTCATTATCGAAGTATTCAATCAAGGTAATGTATTCGCTTATAGTATAGAAATTACTGATTACCTGCCCGCAGGTACGACTTTAAATGATGCACTTTGGACAGATAACGGAGACGGCACAGCTACATACACCGGTATGACAGGCGCACTCGCTCCGGGCGCATCTTTTAATGTACCGATTACCATTCAATTGGATGCTAATTTCATGGATACGTCTATCACGAATTTCTCTGAAATCAGCGCGGCAGACGACGACCTCGACCCGAATAATACGCCACCAACAGACATTGATTCTACACCGGACGACGACGACAGTAACGACGGCACACCGGACGACAACGTAACCGACAACAGCAACGGCGACGAAGACGACCACGACCCCGAAACCGTACCAATTGGTCAAACATTTGACTTAGCATTAGTCAAAACAGTTGACCCGAATCAGCCTATGCCTATCGTCCCCGGCGATTTGGTGACTTATCAAATTGATGTCATCAATCAAGGAACTTTAGAGGCTTATAATGTAGAAGTAGTTGATTACACGCCAAGCGGAATGTTAGCTGCCGACCCATCGTGGTCAGTAGGTGCGAATCCGAGTGAATTATACCAAACCATTCCGGGACCAATCGCTCCGGGGGCAACGGTAACATTGACGCTTACCCTGCAAGTTGACCCGAATTACGCAGGAGGAGATACGCAAAACTTTGCAGAAATCACCCAAGCGGATGACGACACCGACCCAAGCAACGATCCGCCGACAGATATAGATTCTGACCCCGATTCTGATGTAAATAATGATGGCGATTACGAAGACGACGCCACCGACAACACCAACGGCGACGAAGACGACCACGACCCTGCAGACGTATTCGTACAGGTATTTGATTTAGCATTGGTAAAAACATTATCTCCTACACAGATGCTCCCCGTAGCTCCCGGTGATGATGTGACCTTTACATTAACTGTTACCAATCAAGGTAATGTAGATGCCTATTCGATTGAATTAGCGGATTACATTCCCTCAGATATGACTTTGAATGATTCAGATTGGACGGATAATGCAGGTGTAGCCGAATTAAATGTACCCATCGCGGGCGCACTCGCTCCGGGCGCATCTACTACGGTTGACATCACATTAACAATCGACCCGAATTTCCAAGGCGATGAAATCACCAATTATGCGGAAATTAGTGCTGCAGATAACGATACAGACGACACCAATACACCACCGACAGACATAGATTCTGACCCGGACGGCGACAACACCAACGATGGCGCACCCGAAGACAACGTAACGGACGGAACCAACGGAGACGAAGACGACCATGACCCCGAAACCGTTCCTGTCGGACAAGTATTTGATTTAGCATTAATCAAAACACTCGCGCCCGGACAACCAAATCCGGTAGCTCCCGGCGACTTGGTGACTTACGAAATTACAGTCTTCAATCAAGGTACGCTTGATGCCTATAATGTGGATGTAGTCGATTACATCCCCGCAGGTTTCACTTATGCAGACAATGATTGGAATATAGGCGGCTCACCCAACGAATATTACCAACTCATTCCCGGACCAATCGCGCCGGGCGGTGCTGTGGTATTGGATTTGACCTTACAGGTTGACGCGAATTTTGCAGGGGGAACTACTACTAACTATGCAGAAATCGCAAGTGCGGACGATGACAACGACCCGACCAATACGCCGCCAACCGACACCGATTCCACGCCCGATAGCGACAATTCAAATGACGGTGATTCGGAAGATGATGTAACCGACAATACCAACGGTGACGAAGACGACCACGACCCCGCAGAAGTAGTGGTAGAAATATTTGATTTAGCATTGGTAAAAACTGTCGCAGCCGCACAGACCTTCCCCGTATTACCGGGCGATGATGTGACCTTTACATTGACGGTGACCAATCAAGGTACAATAGATGCTTACGCGATTGATTTGACGGATTACATTCCGGCGGATATGAGTTTGAATGATGCGGATTGGTCAGAGAATATTCCCGGCGAAGCCGATTTGAATGTACCACTCGCAGGACCAATCGCTCCCGGCGCATCCGTTACGGTGGACATCACCTTAATGATTGACCCGACATTCCAGGGCGATGCCATCACAAATTATGCGGAAATTTCAGACGCAGATGATGACAACAACCCGAATAATACGCCACCAACGGATATAGATTCCACCCCTGACGCAGACGGCAATAATGACGCAGGTGGTGACCCCGATTCACCCGCAGACAACGCCACCGACGGTGACGGTACAGGTGCAATAGGCGACGGCGACCCGACAACGGACGAGGACGACCACGACCCCGAAACCATCCCTGTCGGTCAGATATTTGACCTGGCATTAATCAAAACATTGGCGGCTGGTCAGTCTCCAAATGTAGCGATTGGCGATTTGATTACTTTTAATATCACCATTGCCAATCAAGGTACGCTTGATGCTTATAATGTTGAAATCGTCGATTACCTACCCGCAGGTCTTACTTTGGCAGATGCCAATTGGTTGCCCGGTCAGGTAGCGAATGAAGTATTCACGACCTACGCCGGACCGCTTTCACCCAATACAAGTACAGTCATTCCACTGACACTTGAAGTGACCGCAGCGGCTGCCGGAGGCGATACGCAAAACTTTGCAGAAATCACAAGTGCCGACGACGATACTGACCCGACCAACACGCCGCCAACTGACATCGACTCTACACCGGATGACGACCCGAATAATGACGGTCCTTATACAGATAATGATTTTGACAATACAAATGGTGACGAAGACGACCACGACCCTGAAGATTTCTTTATTGAAATTTTCGACCTCGCACTCGTCAAAACACTCGCACCAAATCAGCCGATGCCGATTACGCAAGGCGATGATATTACTTTCGTAGTAGAAGTATTTAATCAAGGTAATATTGATGCTTATAATGTTGAAATCACGGATTACATTCCAACAGGTACAACATTAAATGATGTATTCTGGACAGATAACGGCAACGGTACAGCAACATACAGCGCAATACCCGGACCAATCGCGCCCGGAGCTTCCGCTATAGTTGGAATTACTATTGAATTAGACCCGAATTTCATAGACTTGGAAATCACCAACTATGCTGAAATCAGCGCAGCCGATGATGACCTTGACCCGAATAATGACGCACCGGAAGATATAGATTCCACACCCGACCCGTTCAACAACAACGATGCAGGTGGTGATCCGGATTCTCCGGCAGACAACGCCACAGACGGTGACGGTACAGGTACAGTAGGTGACGGCGACCCGATAACAGACGAGGACGACCACGACCCGGAAACCGTTCCGGTCAATCAAACTTTTGACTTGGCATTGGTCAAAGTCCTCGACCCTGCACAAGCAATGCCCGTCAATCCGGGCGATTTGGTGACGTACTTTATTACGGTCTCCAATCAAGGTACATTATTAGCTTATAATATTGAAGTAGTGGATTATATCCCTGCCGGAATGTTATTGGCAGATGCAACTTGGATGCCGGGTGCCAACCCATCCGAGACCTTCCAAACCATTCCGGGACCAATCCTCCCCGGCGATGATATGGTCTTGAGTTTGACCTTACAGGTTGACCCGAATTATGCAGGAGGTGACTTACAAAACTTCGCCGAAATCAGCGAAGCCGACGACGACACCGACCCGAATAATACGCCACCGACAGATATAGATTCTGACCCGGATACTGATCCGGATAATGACGGTAATTATACGGATGATGTAACAGATAATACCAATGGCGACGAAGACGACCACGATCCGGCAGACCTTTTTGTAGAAGTATTTGATTTAGCTTTAGTTAAAACAATGTCTTTTACCCAAACAATGCCCGTAGCTCCCGGCGATGATGTCACATTCACATTGACGGTGACTAATCAGGGTAATGTTGATGCGTATTCTATCGAATTAGTGGATTACATTCCAGCGGATATGAGTTTGAATGATCCGGATTGGACAGAGAATGTCGCGGGAATAGCTGATTTGAATGTACCAATCGCAGGCGCATTAGCTCCGGGTGCTTCTACAACGGTGGACATCACATTGACCATTGACCCGACCTTCCAGGGCGATGCCATTACAAATTATGCGGAAATCGCAGGCGCAGACAACGACACAGACGATACCAACACGCCACCGACAGATGAAGATTCTACACCGGACGGCGACGATAGCAATGATGCAGGTGGCTCACCCGATTCACCAACGGATGACAGTACAAACGGTGACGGCTCAGGCGCACCCGGCGATACTGATCCGACAACGGACGAAGACGACCACGACCCCGAAACATTTGAAGTACAACAAACCTTCGACCTCGCATTGGTCAAAGTCCTCGACCCTGCACAGCCGATGCCGGTCAATCCGGGCGATATGCTGACTTACTTCATTACGGTCTATAATCAAGGTACAGTCGATGCCTACGATATTGAAGTAGTAGATTATATTCCTGCGGGAATGTTATTGGCAGACGCAAATTGGTCTTTGGGTGTCAACACATCGGAGGCTTACCAAACTTACGCCGGACCAATAGCTCCGGGTGCTAATGCGGTATTGCCTATCGTGATGCAAGTTGACCCGAATTATGCAGGTGGTGATTTACAAAACTTCGCTGAAATCAGCGCAGCCGACGACGACACCGACCCGAATAATACGCCACCAACTGACGTGGATTCAACACCGGATAGTGATGATAGCAATGAAGGAGATTTCGTTGATGATGTCACCGACAATACCAACGGCGACGAAGACGACCACGACCCGGCAGACGTATTTGTAGAAGTATTTGATGTAGCATTGGAAAAAATCCTATCGCCAAATCAATCGCTACCTCTAGTTCCCGGTGATGATGTGACCTTTACACTCGTCATTACGAATGAAGGAAATGTTGATGCGTATTCCATCGAATTAGTGGATTACATTCCGGCTGATATGAGCTTGAATGATGCGGATTGGACAGAAACGAATGGTATTGCTTATTTGAATAATGCCATCACCGGACCACTCGCGCCCGGCGCATCGGCTATGGTGGATATTACATTTACCATCAATCCGAATTTCCAAGGCGAAACCATCACCAATTACTCAGAAATCAGTGCTGCGGATAATGACACCGACCCAACAAACGATCCGCCAACTGACGAAGATTCCACACCGGATGATATTGATAATGGTGAAGACGAGGACGATTACGACCCTGAAACCGTACCTGTCGGACAAGTATTTGATTTGGCATTGACCAAAATGTTGACCGACCCGAACAAACTCTACTATCCGGGCGATAGCGTGACCTTCACCATTGAAGTCACCAATCAGGGTACGATTGATGCTTACGATGTACAAATCATTGACTACATTCCAAGCAATACGACATTGGCAGACGTGAATTGGTTTATGGGCTTTGGCGGAAACGTAGCTTTCTACCAAATGGCAGGACCAATCGCAGCCTACGGTGGTACACAAACGGTGGATATTACGCTGATTATCAACCCGACGATTAGCAATGTACAGAGTATTCTCAACCTTGCGGAAATCAGTGGTGCAGAAGACGAAAACGGTATTCCGCAAGACGATATAGATTCTACACCAAACGGAAATCCTGACGATGACAATCTATTCGTAGATGACAATATCGACAGTGTATTTGGTGATGAAGACGACCACGATCCGGCAGTAGTGCCATTGAGTTACTTCGATTTGGCATTAATCAAAACCGTCTCCAACGCGCAAGTTATGCCCGTAGGACCCGGCGATGATATTACATTTACATTAGCCATTACAAATCAAGGAAATGTAGATGCCTATAATATCGAATTGGCAGATTATATTCCAACTGATTTAATATTAAATGATGCAGATTGGACAGATAATGCAGGTACAGCCGAATTAAATACACCAATCGCCGGACCAATCGCACCCAATGCGACGACGACGATAGATATTACATTCACCATTGATGCGAATTTCCAAGGCACCTCTATCACCAACTACGCTGAAATCAGCGGAGGCGATGATGACGGCGACCCAACGACTGACGCACCGGAAGATATAGATTCTACACCGGACAGCAATGACGGCAATGACGCAGGTGGCGAACCCGATTCACCGGCTGACGACAGCACAGGCGGTGACGGTACAGGTACTCCGGGCGACGACAATCCAAATACGGATGAAGACGACCACGACCCGGCGACATTTGAAGTGGAGCAAACATTTGATTTAGCATTAATTAAAACGCTTGCGGCAGGACAATCGCCCAACGTATCTATCGGCGATTTTGTGACCTATAATATTACAGTCGCAAATCAAGGTACAATTGATGCGTATAATGTAGAAGTAGTCGATTATATCCCTGCGGGAATGACAGTAGCTGACCCGAATTGGATTGCAGGACAAGCGGTGAACGAATACTTCACAACGATTCCTTTCTTAGCGAAAAATACAAGTACGGTCATTAGTATTACTTTGGAAGTGCAGCCGGACATCGTAGGCGGTACATCTCAAAACTTTGCTGAAATCAGCGATGCAGATGACGATACCGACCCAACGAATACACCACCGACAGACATCGACTCTGACCCGGATGACGACCCGAATAATGACGGTCCATCCAGCGACAACTACACCAACAACTTCAACGGTGACGAAGACGACCACGACCCCGCAGAAGTATTTGTAGAAATATTTGATTTGGCTTTGGTCAAAACAGTATCAAGCGCACAAACCTTCCCCGTAGGACCGGGCGATGATGTGACCTTTACATTGACCATTACAAATCAAGGAAATATTGATGCGTATAATATTGAAATAGCGGATTACATCCCGTCTGATATGAGTTTGAATGATCCCGATTGGGCAATTTCAAACACATCCGGCGCAGCCGGGTTAGTGATGCCGATACCCGGACCACTTGCGCCCGGCTTCTCGACTTCCGTTGATATTACGCTAATGATTGACCCGACCTTCCAAGGCGATGAAATCACAAATTATGCAGAAATCAGTGGCGCAGATGACGACCAAAATCCGAACAATGCACCACCAAACGACGAAGATTCCACGCCCGACAGTGACAACACCAACGACGGCGCACCGGAAGACAACGTAACCGATAATACCAACGGCGACGAAGACGACCACGACCCCGAAACTATCCCCGTAGGTCAGTCATTCGACCTTGCTTTGGTCAAAACACTTGACCCGACACAGCCGAATCCGGTAGCTCCCGGAGATATGGTGACGTATAATATTGCTGTCATCAATCAAGGTACTTTGGATGCTTATAATGTGGACGTAGTGGATTACATTCCGGCAGGATTTACATTGGCAGATGCCAATTGGTCACCGGGTGCAGTCACAAGCGAAGTCTATCAATTGATTCCCGGACCAATCATGCCGGGTGCTACGGTAGTCTTGGAATTGACCTTACAAGTGGATGCGAATTATGCAGGTGGTACATCAACCAACTTTGCTGAAATCAGCGAAGCCGACGATGACCAAGACCCAAGCAACGATCCACCACAAGACGCAGATTCGACACCGGATAATGACAATACCAACGACGGTACACCGGAAGACGACGACACCGACAATACCAACGGTGACGAAGACGACCACGACCCGGCGGATATTACAGTAGAAATATTTGACTTGGCATTGGTGAAAACAGTCGCACCTTCACAAACATTCCCTGTATTTCCGGGCGATGATGTGACCTTTACGCTGACTGTTTCCAATCAAGGTACTGTTGATGCGTACAATATTGCATTAGCCGATTACATTCCGATTGATATGAGTTTGAATGATGCGGATTGGACGGAAAATGTAGCGGGTATCGCAAACTTGAATATGCCAATTACTTCATTAGCCGCAGGTGCAAGTACAACGGTTGAAATTACCTTGAATATTGACCCAACATTCCAAGGGGAAGACATCACCAACTTTGCAGAAATCACCGAAGCGGATGATGACACCGACCCAACGAATGACGCACCGGAAGACATAGATTCGACACCGGACGATGACAATAATAACGACGGCGCACCGGAAGACAATATCACCGACAACACCAACGGTGATGAAGACGACCACGACCCTGAGACGATTCCTGTCGGTCAAATATTTGACTTGGCATTAATCAAAACACTTGCGGCAGGTCAGTCTCCAAATGTCTCTATCGGCGACCAAGTGACTTACAATATTACAGTGGCAAATCAAGGTACGCTTGATGCTTATAATATTGAAGTCGTAGATTATATTCCTGCGGGAATGATAATGGTAGATCCGAATTGGACACCGGGACAGGTAGCGAATGAATACTTCACGTCTATCAATTTCTTGGCAGCCAATACAAGTACAGTCATTACGATTACGCTTGAGGTTGGACCGGATATCACAGGCGGTACATCTCAAAACTTCGCTGAAATCAGCAATGCAGATGACGACATGGATCCGAATAATACGCCACCAACTGATATAGATTCGACACCAGACGACGACGACACCAACGATGGTCCATATACCGACGACATCACCGATAATACGAATGGTGACGAAGACGACCACGACCCGGCAGAAGTATTTATTGAAATATTTGACTTGGCATTGACCAAAACACTTGACCTCAACCAGCCAATGCCAATTACACCCGGCGGTGATGCGACTTTCTTAGTGGAAGTCATCAATCAGGGTAATATTGATGCTTATGATATTGTACTGACCGATTATTTACCAACAGGCACTACATTAAATGATGCCAATTGGATGGACAACGGTGACGGTACAGCAACATACAACTCAATTGCCGGACCAATTGCTCCGGGCAATGCTGTCACCGTTTCAATTACGGTTCAATTAGATGCGACATTCGCAGAAAATAGTATTACCAATTTCTCTGAAATAAGTAGTGCAGACGACGACCTCGATCCGAATAATGACCCACCAACAGACGTGGATTCTACACCGGATGCAGATGGTAGCAATGATGCAGGTGGCGAACCCGATTCACCTTCGGATGATAGCACAGCCGGTGACGGCTCAGGCGCACCGGGCGACGAAGATCCAACTACGGATGAAGACGACCACGACCCTGCAACTACACCTGTCGGACAAGTATTTGATTTGGCATTGACCAAAATACTACTCAATCCGAATGATACATATTACATCGGCGATGATGTAACGTTCCAAATCGAAGTCACCAATCAAGGTACATTAGATGCCTATAATGTGGACATCGTGGACTACATCCCCGCAGGCTTGACGCTCAATGATGCCAACTGGATTTCTGGTTTTGGTAATGAAGCATTTACCACAATCGCAGGACCAATCGCAGCTTATGGCGGTACGAGTTTGGTGGATATTACGGTAACGATTGATGCAACATTCACAGGCGGTACGCTCACCAATTTTGCGGAAATCACAGACGCAGAAGACGAGGACGGCAACCATCCGCAAGACGTAGATTCTGATTCGGATAATGACCCAACTAACGATGGTCCACACGTAGATAATGAGACAAACAATCTCAACGACGACGAAGACGACCACGATCCGGCAGACATCACAGTCGATGTATTTGACTTGGCACTCTTGAAAGATTTGTCACCAAATCAGACGCTTCCGGTATTCCCCGGACAAGACGTGACCTTCATTTTGACGGTCTATAATCAAGGTACGGTAGCTGCACAAAATGTACTCCTTACGGATTACATCCCGGCAGGATATGTCTTGAATGATAATGACTGGACTTCAGTTTCTCCAACAGAAGCGAATACAGTTGTACCCGGACCGATTGCTGCAGGTTCAAGCGCGAGCGTAGCCGTCACGATGACGGTACAGCCCGGCGCAACCGCAAGTGATTTGGTCAACTACGGTGAAATCACAGACGCAGAAGATACCGAAGGCAATCATCCACCGGACACCGATTCTACACCGGACAATACCAACGACGACCCATCGGTGGACGGCGTAACAGACGGTACAGGTGGCGACGAGGACGACCACGATCCGGCTACTGTTCCGATTAGTGGATTTGACTTGGCATTGAATAAAGTATTGAGCGATCCGGCTTCGGGCGGACCCGTTCAGTCAGGCGATGATATTACATTTACCGTTTTCGTTCACAATCAAGGTTCGGAAGATGCGTACAATGTACTCGTCACCGATTACATCCCGTCCGACCTCACATTGAATGATGCAGACTGGACTTCGGTAAGCGCGACAGAGGCGAATATCGTCATACCCGGACCAATCATGGCAGGTATGAGCGAAGAAGTTGAAATTACCCTTACCGTCAATCCGAATGTAAGTGGCAATTTGACGAATTATGCGGAAATTTCTGATGCAGAAGATGAAAACGGCAATCACCCGATTGACGCAGATTCTACACCGGATAATGACCCGAATAATGACGGTGACGCAGAGGATGAAGAGATTTTTGAAAATGGTGAAAACGGAAATGACGAAGACGACCACGATCCGGCAAGCGTATTTGTAGGTGAATTTGACTTGGCTTTAAGCAAAACTTTAGCCGGCGGACAAGCCTCAACCGTAGCCGTAGGTGATTTGGTGACATTCCAAATTGAAGTCTTCAATCAAGGTGATTTCGATGCGGCTGATGTAGAAATTACAGATTACATTCCGGCTGGATTTACATTGGCAGACCCGAATTGGGTCAGTGTAGATGCTTCGACGGCAACAACCACGATTACCGGACCAATTACGGTCAATAGTAGCGAGATTGTTACCATTATACTTGAAGTAATGCCCGATGTTTCCGCAGGAAATCATGTCAATTTTGCAGAAATTTCTTACGCAGAAGATACCAACGACAATCCGCAGGATGATGTAGATTCTACCCCTGACGGCGACAATAACAATGATGCAGGCGGTTCACCGGATTCTCCGGCGGATGATAGCACAGGCGGTGACGGTACAGGTAATCCGGGCGACACCAATGCAGCTACGGACGAAGACGACCACGATCCGGCAGATATTAATGTAGAAGTATTCGACTTGGCACTTACAAAAGTATTGAGCGATACAACTATTAATTATTATCCCGGCTCTAATGTCACTTACACCATCGAAGTATTCAATCAAGGTTCGATTGACGCTTATAATGTAGAAATTTATGACTACATACCAAGCGGACTCATCCTGAATGATACCGACTGGGCAAGCTTCACAGGAAGCGAAGCCGTAACGACTATCGCAGGACCGATTACCGTAGGCAATAGCGTGACAGTGGACATCACTTTCACCATTGACCCGGACATCACTAGTGCGGATTCAGTAACGAATTTTGCTGAAATCACAAAAGGTGAAGACCTAAACGGTACACCACAAGACGACGTAGATTCTACACCGGATAATGACCCAACCAACGACGGCATACCGGAAGATGACGTAACCGACAACACCAACGGCGACGAGGACGACCACGACCCGGCTACTTTGGATATTGAAATATTCGACTTGGCATTGATGAAAGTATTGGTCAACCCAACGGAGGCTTACTTCCCCGGCGATACGGTGACCTTTACGCATGAAGTATTCAATCAAGGTACGGTGGACGCTTACAATATTGACGTAGCGGATTATATTCCAAGCGGATTGATATTAGCGGATAATGACTGGACACAAACAGGTACTACCGCATTCATCAGCCTGAATGGACCGATTGCCGTAGGCATGAGTGAGACGGTGGATATTACATTCATCATCGACCCAAGCCTTACAAGCGAAAGTTCGATACAGAACTTTGGTGAAATCGTAGGCGCAGAAGATGAAGACGGTCAGAAACCGGATGATATCGACTCCGAAGGCGATGCCAACGATAGCAATGACGGTGATTATTCAGATAATGAAATATTTGAAGACGGTGAAAATGGAAATGACGAAGACGACCACGATCCGGCTCAGGTGAATGTCGATATTTTCGACCTTGCATTGGTCAAAACATTGGCTGACCCAACAACAATTTACACTGTCGGTAGCGATGTCACTTTCAATGTCGAAGTCATCAATCAAGGTACGGCAGACGCATATAATGTTGATGTTGTAGATTATATCCCAACCGGATTAATCTTGAATGATGCAGGTTGGAGTTTCCTCAATGCAGGTACAGCAACAAGGTCTATCACAGGACCGATACCTCCGGGAGCTTCCGAAATGCTGACGATTACCTTTACTATTGACCCGAACTTACCCGCAAGCGTGACTTCATTGGAGAACTTTGCTGAAATCAGCGGAGCGGAAGATGAAAATAACGATGTAGCAGAAGACATCGACTCCACACCGGATAGCGACGACAGCAATGATGCAGGCGGTGCATCAGACACAGCTTCTGATGATGCTACGGACGGTGACGGTACAGGCACACCGGGCGACAGCAATCCGGCAACGGATGAAGATGACCACGATCCGGCACTAGTATCGGTAGGTACATTTGACTTGGCATTGATTAAAACATTGGCAGGTGGACAGAGTGCGATGGTAGCACCCGGAGACCTCGTTACCTTCCAGATTACTGTCTTTAATCAAGGTAATATTGATGCAACAGATGTAGTTATTATAGATTATATTCCGGCTGGATTTACGCTCGCGGACAGCGACTGGACGAGTACCAATCCTTTGAGTTTGAGAGCCACTTACACAATGACAAGCGTAATCGCTGCGGGTAGTTCTGAAACAGTAGAAATTACTTTGAAAGTTAATGGTAATGCACAAGGCGATTACACCAACTTTGCAGAGATTGCTCACGCAGAAGATACGGACGGTAATGATATGGACGACAAAGATGTGGATTCCACACCTGACACCGATAATACCAACGATGGTCCGGTCAGAGATGATACGACCAATAATAATGATGGCGACGAAGACGACCACGACCCGGCTACTGTTACGGTAGAATACTTCGACCTTGCATTGACGAAAGTATTGGCGAGTTCACAAGTATATTACAATCCGGGCGATGCCGTTACCTTTACGATTGAAGTATTTAATCAAGGTACAATTCCGGCATACAACATAGCAGTGACGGATTATCCACCAACAGGTTTGACACTTGCGGATAATGACTGGACAGAATCATTTACGGGAGATATTCTTTATCAAATTCCGGGACCAATTGCACCGGGTGCTTCGACCACAGTGGATGTTACCTTCATTATTGATGCGAATGTTACTGATGCGAGTTTGACTAACTTTGCAGAAATTGCAGACGCAGAAGATGCAGAGGGCAACCACCCGAATGATATTGATTCTAATCCGAATACCGACCCGACTGATGATGTAGTTATTTATGATAATGATACAGGCAGCACATTGGGTGATGAAGATGACCACGACCCGGCAGTAGTCTTGATTGGCGACCAAATATTTGACTTGGCATTGAGAAAAGTATTGGCGAATCCAAACGCGACTTACTTCGCAGGAGATGATGTTATCTTTACTATCGAAGTGATTAATCAAGGTACAATTGATGCTTACAACGTCAGCATCGTGGATTACATACCCGCAGGTATGATGCTCAACGATGCGAACTGGACCCTTGCCGCAGGCAACGAGGCATTCACCAATATCGCAGGACCGATTGCTGCCAACGGTGGTACGACTACCGTTGACATTACGCTTACGATTGATGCAAATACGAGTTTACAAAACTTCACAAATTATGCAGAAATCAACGGTGCGGAAGATGTAAATGGCATTGCACAAGATGACATCGACTCGACACCAGACAACAATCCGGGTAACGACCCACTACTTGTAGATGACGACATCAACAGCACGAATGGTGACGAGGACGACCACGATCCCGCTACCGTTTCATTGAGTGTATTTGATTTGGCATTGGTCAAAACATTAAGCGCGACACAAAATACGCCTGTTGGCGTAGGCAGTGATGTGACATTTACATTGACCATCACCAATCAAGGTAATACAGATGCGTATAATGTCAATATTGCTGATTACATTCCAACAGGACTCATTTTGAATGATAATGACTGGATTGAAAATACACCGGGCGTAGCAGAATTGTTCTTCCCAATTGCAGGACCGATTGCCGCAGGCAGTTCGTATAATGTCGATATTACATTTACGGTAGATCCTACATTTACAGGTACTTCTATCACAAATTATGCGGAAATCAGCGAAGCTGATGATGATACCAATACGGCGAATACGCCGCCAACGGATAGCGATTCTACGCCGGACAGCGACGATACAAATGACGCAGGTGGCGCACCGGATACATCGTCAGATGACGCAACAGGCGGTGACGGTACAGGCACCCCCGGCAGCAACGATGCAGCTACGGACGAAGACGACCACGACCCGGCAACGATTGAGATAGCGCAAATATTTGACCTTGCCTTAACAAAGGTATTGGCAAATCCGCAAGGTAATTACTACGCCGGTAATGATGTAACTTTCACTATCGAAGTATTCAATCAAGGTACAATTGATGCCTATAATGTGGACATCATCGACTACATACCGACAGGCTTGAACTTGAATGACAGCGACTGGATACCGGGCATACAATCGGCTACGGCATTGGCGACCATACCGGGACCAATCACACCGGGCAATAGTGCAACGGTTGACATCACCTTAAAACTTGATTCATTGAGCGGTACGCCGACCTTGACCAACTTTGCTGAGATTACCGATGCAGAGGACGTGGACGGTAATTCGCCTGACGATGTGGATTCCGATGCTGACGTGGATGGACTTAACGATGGTTTCTACCTAGATGATGAAATTGATAATGCCAGCGGTGACGAAGATGACCACGACCCCGCAAGCGTCACCTTGCAGATATTTGACCTCGCATTGGTCAAAAATCTTTCACCGACACAATCACTGCCTGTCTTTGAAGGTCAGGATGCTACCTTTGTATTTACCGTTTACAATCAAGGTACGGTAGATGCAAC
Organism: uncultured Saprospiraceae bacterium; assembly: GCA_938028705.1. Classification (GTDB taxonomy): domain Bacteria; phylum Bacteroidota; class Bacteroidia; order Chitinophagales; family Saprospiraceae; genus JAHDEO01. The sequence continues at coordinate 63,211 of CALIZI010000150.1, forward strand.
CAATGTAACTATTACAGATTACATACCCTCCGGCTTCCTCTTGAATGACAGCGACTGGGTGTCTGTAAGTCCAAGCGAGGCATACACCATCATTACGGATGTGATACCCGCAGGCGGAGATTATCAGGTAGAAGTCACCATGACGGTACAGCCCGGTGCAGGTGGTATGGATTTAATCAACTTCGGTGAAATCTCCGAAGCTGAAGATACACAAGGCAATATGCCTGAAGATGTGGACAGTACACCGGATGATAATAATACTGACGATTGGATAGACGGTGTAATCGACAACTCAAGCGGCGACGAAGACGACCACGACCCCGCTCAATTACCGGTAGGTGTATTTGATGTGGCATTAGCAAAAGTCACTTTACTGCCATCGGTAGGAACGCCGATATATGAAGGAGATTACGTGATATTTGGATTGTACATTTACAATCAAGGTACAGATACGATACAGAATATTGAATTGACCGATTATATTCCGCCTGAACTGACATTAACTGATCCGGACTGGACATTAGTGAGTCCGACTGAAGCTACTTTCCTATACACCGGAAAAATAGCACCGGGAAGTTCAGGACTGGTACACATCGGATTTACGGTCAATGATGTCTCCAATGGTATCATTACCAACTACGCAGAGGTCAGTGATGCCGAAGATACCAATGGTAATCATCCGCCGGATGTGGATTCTACACCGGATAATGACAATACCAATGACGGTAATGTACAGGATAATGAAATATTTGAAAATGGTCAAAACGGCAATGACGAAGATGACCACGATATAGAAGAAATTGCTACCGCAGAATTGGCATGTGTCCTTGTGGCATATCCGCAGGCGGAGGGCAACTGTGAAGGCGATAATCTTTACCTGACTGCTAATGCCATTGGCAACACCGCGAGTTATACTTACGAGTGGACAGGACCGAAGAACTTTAGTTCGCTCAATCCGAATCCGGTCATTATTGCAGCTGATACCACCAATGCAGGTACATACACCCTGACGATAAAAGACGGGGAGTTCTGCGAAATTGACATTCCGATTGAAGTGGAGATTATACCATGTATTTTACCGCTCGAACTGGCATACTTCAAAGGTACAGAGCAAGATTGCGAAGCCATACTCACTTGGGGTACAGCGACCGAAGAAGGCATTAGCCATTTTGAAGTGGAAGAAAGTACAGACGGTATTACATTCACCGAAATTGCTAGAGTTGATGCAGTCGGCGATTCTGAGATTGCCAATGATTATAGCTACATTGACAATAATTTGAGCGAAGTGAATTACTATCGTTTGAGAATAGTTGAAATCAACGGTGCAGTGACTTATTCCGACATCCTGACCATACAAACGGCTTGTACAAGAGGTGGCGTATCCGTCTCCGATGTATTCCCGAATCCGGTCAGCACAGGCATGGTCAGTATCCGTTTCAACAGCAATGTTGACCACGAAGATGCACAAGTCACGATCAGAGATATGCTCGGCAGAACGATGATGGAAGTACCCTTCACCATATTTGAAGGCACCAACCTCATCAGCGTTGACCCAAGCAGATTGCCCGCAGCTACCTACCTCATTACGGTACAAGGCAACGGCTGGTACTCACAGACGATGCGATTTGTGAAATTAGATAATTAATACATGCAGATGCAAGGCATTTTGAAAATGCCTTGCATCTATGCTTCCTGATTCTCAAGGCATTACATTAGGCATAAATTAAATACATAAAAAGAGGTTAGTCCGATTTCGGGCTAACCTCTTTTTCTTTGTCATCCCAAATATAAACTGTTCTCACCTTTCAAATCAAAGGCATTCACAGCCTTCATACCTTTCTATTGCTTCTTTTTTCAGCTGTTCTCACCTTTCAAATCAAAGGCATTCACAGCTTCGGAACGGATTTGCTTACTGCCTTCATTGCTGTTCTCACCTTTCAAATCAAAGGCATTCACAGCATACAAATTTGGATTTGAACGCATTACGCAGCTGTTCTCACCTTTCAAATCAAAGGCATTCACAGCGCGTGTATTGACGGGAAAGACAGATTTCAAGCTGTTCTCACCTTTCAAATCAAAGGCATTCACAGCCGCCTAATCCTTTAGTCGAAATCGAAATTGCTGTTCTCACCTTTCAAATCAAAGGCATTCACAGCTCGAAAGGTAGTTTGCATTTCTCCATGACGCTGTTCTCACCTTTCAAATCAAAGGCATTCACAGCATCACTCATTTGTAAGATTTCGTATTATTTGCTGTTCTCACCTTTCAAATCAAAGGCATTCACAGCAGAAGTACGTCAATAATTCAATGGGACGGCGCTGTTCTCACCTTTCAAATCAAAGGCATTCACAGCGAGCCGGACCAAACATACTGAAAAGCTCATGCTGTTCTCACCTTTCAAATCAAAGGCATTCACAGCGTGGTCATAATGTACAGGACTTGTCCCCTGGCTGTTCTCACCTTTCAAATCAAAGGCATTCACAGCGGCTTTGATTCCTTTCCAGTCGTTTGTACTGCTGTTCTCACCTTTCAAATCAAAGGCATTCACAGCAGTAGCTCTCTCTCTATCTTTTTTATATTGGCTGTTCTCACCTTTCAAATCAAAGGCATTCACAGCAAAATATCTTAGACAGCTTAAAGAGAAGTCGCTGTTCTCACCTTTCAAATCAAAGGCATTCACAGCGATATTTCATTTGCTCAACACATCGTAGAGGCTGTTCTCACCTTTCAAATCAAAGGCATTCACAGCAACTTCAATCATAGCAAGCTATCCGCGCTTGCTGTTCTCACCTTTCAAATCAAAGGCATTCACAGCAATCGCAAGATAAGCTGGACAAATTTTTAAGCTGTTCTCACCTTTCAAATCAAAGGCATTCACAGCAAGTGGATGTCTGATGACCTTAGATTTGTAGCTGTTCTCACCTTTCAAATCAAAGGCATTCACAGCGAATAGGGTGGTGGTATTCGGCGACAGCCTGCTGTTCTCACCTTTCAAATCAAAGGCATTCACAGCATGATGAATTTGAGCCATATGTCGAAACAAGCTGTTCTCACCTTTCAAATCAAAGGCATTCACAGCCTGCCGTACTATTACAACAAGAAGATATAGGCTGTTCTCACCTTTCAAATCAAAGGCATTCACAGCTGGATTACATAACATTTAATATTTTCAACAGCTGTTCTCACCTTTCAAATCAAAGGCATTCACAGCTATGCCCACTTGCTTATGAAATAGAAAATAGCTGTTCTCACCTTTCAAATCAAAGGCATTCACAGCATTACCGCAACTCTACCAAGCGGACATCTTGCTGTTCTCACCTTTCAAATCAAAGGCATTCACAGCATTATGAACAACAACTGATTCTTAAAGCACGCTGTTCTCACCTTTCAAATCAAAGGCATTCACAGCCTCGTGGTTGCTTTAGCATTCTATCTAGTCGCTGTTCTCACCTTTCAAATCAAAGGCATTCACAGCGTAGAGATCATAACTTGTTGATTTTTAGATTTTTACTAAAAGTCTTAACATTTTTGAGGGTGAAAAACGGGCGTTTTTTGGGTGTTTTTGGGGGCTGAAAAAGCGTTTTTTTGATTCTAATTTAGTCTTTTTTTATCTCTTGTGCCAAATTTTTCATAATTCTATCTCTCATGGGGATGATAGCGTCTTTCATCACCGAAGGTTTTTTGAGTGGGAATATCTCACCTTCGTCTTGCATAAAATTATGGAAATAGGACCGACATTTAAATAAATCTTTTTTGATGTATTTTGGGATGTACAAGCCATGTGGGGTGTAATAGACATCGGTAAGGGCTTGTTCAAATTGTCGCATTTGTGCTTTTCGGAAGTGCCATGTTTTGTCATCGCCAAGTTGGATAAAGATGGCATTTTGGGGATTGCGAAGAGAAAGATATTTACCGGCTTCGCGGCGAAAAGCAATACAAGCGGCAGCAATTTTCGGATGTTGGGCTTGTACTGTATTCTGACGATTGTTTTCAATTTGCGTGATTTTTATCTGTTCTCTAATCTGTTGAGCTAACTTGGTGCAGGGGGCGTCAATATTTGCCCATTCGCTATTCTTGATGGCTTTGCCTTCGAGGGCAGGGTGTATTTTTCCGATAGGCATAATTTTCCAATCGCAAGCCCGTACGACGACGAACAATAGGCGTATTTCACCCTTTGTATTGCGTTCAAGGGCGCGGTTCATTTCCTGTTCGCAAATGCTGTCGTCAGCAAAAAAATCGCTACTGACCAAGAGGAGTATGATGTCGGCTTCATCAAATTTTTGCCAACGTACCTTTTCGGTACTATCGCCGGGCAGCAGGTCTTTTTTGCTCCAGAGTTCGATGCTCTTGTTGCGTATCAATCCTGAGAGGTGATTGGTGATTTGGCTGAGTATGTCCTCGTCCGCATGGGCATAAGAGACGAATATTTTGACGGGTTTTATATTCATATTATAATTATTTTTTTGATGAAATATGTCAGGAATCAAGCGTAAAAACCTATAAGGTTTTGAAAACCTTATAGGTTTGGTAGTCAATGAGTTATGTCTGATTTTGCTCCAATTCGCGTATCATACTTTTGTATATTTCCTCAGCAAATTCAATGATTTGTCGGCTGATATTTTGGCATTTATTCCATGAATTGCTGTCGCTTGTTTGGATGTATTGGCTCAACCATTGTGGCTGATAAGGTACTTCATTGTGCATGAGGGCATTGCGGAGTTTGGAGACTTCGATTGCGGTATAAGGGAAATTGAAGTGTTGTTCAAATACCAACAACATTTTAGTATGGTCAATGTGGCGGACATCTTTTTCTTGCATCAAATCAGCTTGGCATGTGGGGTGTTTGAGTAGTTTTTGTTCAAAATCAAAAACGGTTTCGATAAATTCATGCCGATGGTCATCATAATATCTGAGTTCGGTTTGTATGGTGGTCCACAGGATTTTATTTGCCGGATAGTATTGAAAAATTCCGCTGTAAAGGATATTGTCGTTTTCTTTTTTCTCGCTCCACAAGCGGCGGTCTTTGAGCAAGCGGCGAAATTCACCATAGCGTTTGACGGATAGCCTATCGTCTTGTGCTTTATCGGCTTCTACGCTGGTAGTATTGGCAATGACTTCTTTTTCGTGCAAGGTGAGTTGTATCGGAACTTCTTTGTTGAGTATCCAATCATCAACTGTGTTGCGTACATCGAAGCCCACATTTGCCAATACCCAAGTATCGAACTGCATATTGCTTTTTTCTTCTTGGCTTCTTTTTTCAAAAATATCTTTTATCATCAGCCACAGCAGGCGGTCTTTATATTTAGCGGTGCGAATGGCTTGTTCGCTGCGGTATATTTTTCGCCAGCGGTGTTTTTGAATATCAATGCAGTCGTAGAGTGATTGGGCTTGTCTTTTTTCGTATTTGTTGCCTTCACTCAGGTACTTTGCTTCGTCTTTATTGGCTCTGATGTCGGCTTTGAGGTCTTTTATTGCTAAACCGATTTCGGAAGTATTGCCGCTAATGTTGATTTTGAATTTTTCTTTATTTTTGTCTCTGTATAATCGCTCGTTTTCGGTATCAAATTCGTAATGTCTGTTGTAATCGTAGAAACTTTGTGCAGGTTCGTTTTTCATTAATACCTCTGTAAAATGAGTCATACCGGATTCGTCGTTGATGTCGGAATATTTGGCTTTGAGGGCTTCGCGTATGGCATCGTTGAACAAACCGCGTGGCAGAATTACGGGGGCGTTTTTATCTTCAACAGGCTCACCCGTTGCTTTATCTTTTTTTATGGTTTTCAGATAATTTCGTTGATTGCCCGGCTTGGTGCGGAGATTGAGGAAGTACCCGTATTTGTCCTCAATTTCCTTATCTGAAAGGGCTTTTTCGGAAACTTTTATCCCAAATCGGCGACAGTTTTTTTCTACTTCATCCCAATGTTTTTTACTCTTCATTTCTTTAGGTTTTTTTCGGATGTCATTTTTTACGGCTTTCAGCCAATCCTTTTTGACTCGTAAATATTCGCTGTAAAAATCTTTGGAAGTCTTACATTGGTTCCAATCCAAATGAGCTAAAAAAGGATGCTTTTTCGGGTCATTTCTTTCGCCGAGTATGCCAAGTTCTTTCTCCAGATACGCTTTGATGTAAAAACGTTCTTTACCAAAGTAGGCAATGGCTTTTTGAAGCTCGTTGTATTCATCGTTATTGGGCTTGCCTCTGTCTTCGTTGTTGCCGGACTTGCTTTGGAGTGGCTGAAAAAACACAATATCACGGGCAAGGTAAGTACCAATATTGCCGGATTTCAACTCGCGTTCTTCCGTACCTTTTCCGTGTTCGGCATTTCCTCTGCGCTTTATGGCATCTTCTATTTTGGCATCTATCTTTCTGACTGCCAGTTTGTTAATATCGTCGGCTTCGTAGTAGAGCAGATACTCGCGCAGCGCATTGGGTAGGTGACTTACACGTACAGGCGCGTATTTTTTATCTAGTTCTTTTTGAAGTTTCAAACGTCGTTCTTCCAAGTCATCCCTTTTGTCTTTGCGATAACGTCGGGTTTGTTTTTCAAATCTTTCTGTAATATCTATTTTCGGAAATTTATTAGCTTTTACATCTTCACAGACTTGTCGAAATTTATCAATGTACTCCTTTATAAATTCGTCCGGCGCATTCTTTATTATATCTTTTTGATATAAATATTGGTACAAAAATAAATGTGGAATTTCGTGTGTACTCAATATCGCATCTGCAAGCGGGTGCATGACTTTATATTTTAGGACACTCTCTGCACGAGGCGTATGAATTTGGCTGTAATAGCTTTTATTCAAATTAATTTTAACCTTATTTTCTTTTTGAAATTTAATGGCAATACGATTATTGACAATATGATAATGTGGCGAATATTGTTCAATATCGGGTAGTTGGTCGTTATCGGGTTGCTTTATTTTGTCTTTCCAATCTTCGGGAATATCGTCTTTCAACAGTTCGTGCAGACGCATATACGCAGTGAGGTTTTCGTGAATGTTTCTGTCAGATTCTATACCGTAGATTTCTTTTTGATAATCAGCGGCGCGTAATCTCCCGCCCAACACTTGAAAACGAATATTGAATCGCTCCGTTTTTTCATCTAAATACCGCATAAACATACGCGGCAACCTATCTTCATAACGGCGCAAGGTGATCTTATTTCCATGTTCGGGAATGTCAATTTCTTCGCCTGCCATTGAGTTTAATTCCTGAATATCTGCGACGAAAAGCTGCTGATTATCAGCAGATAAGCGACCAAATATCTCCTTAGGGCATCGCGCCAATTCATTCAAAGCATCTAGCTCCAAAGCGGCACTTTCCAGCTTGGGGCGCGGCAAACGGCAACAGCATTGAGCAAAGACTTTACGCTTCAAGGTATTATGTTGTCCTTTGAAAATGTCAATCTTTGTCATGAATTGCTCTGCCTGTCTTTTTTCCAAAAATAAGCATATAAAAAAGATGAGTTTTTCATCTTCGGAAAGTACCATTTTCGCAATTTTTTTGGTATTGTGATTAAGGGCTTTTTCGTCATCTTGCGGCAGGCGTTCTGTGGCAATACGTTTGGCTTCATTAAATATTTTGAGAAGACAACCAAAACGTACTTCCGTTTCTGTTTCGTGATAATAATGGGAATGCTCATTACGCAAATCATCAAGCAAACCAAGTGCGCTGTCAAGTATATCAGCAAGTAGTCCGGCATCAGGTTGGGTCTCGGCTTCGCCTTCCTCTTTTTGAATAACCAATGATTCAAAGGCAATCAGATAACGCAGTAAAAAGTAACTCGTTTTTGACAATGTACTCAGGCGAGGTGGTTTGTCTGTGTTGGCTTTTTTAAGCAAACTAAGCAGTTTGGTATTTCTAAGATTAGCTTCTTTTTGAGGTGGCTTTTGTCTCATTTTTTCAGATACATCCTGTAGAATGAGAAAAGCATTGTGTTGTGCCATATTCAAGTAAGCCCCGTAGAAAAGTTTGTTTTTATTTAAAGGCTTACGGTCAGCACGTCTGATGAACTTGTTTGTTGGTGTAGTCATGTTCTTATCGGTTTTGATGATAAAATATTTGTCAACCGCAAAAGTACAAACTTTGACCAATGACCCAACACTTGGCATTGTCTTTTATATAAAAATCTTACATTGTTTCTTCCAGTAAAAAACCGAAGGTCACTCGCGCGACTTCCGGTTTATTTATTGTGTGCTGCCAAGCTGATAGGATTAATTTTGAGCTTTGGGTTTTGAAAATTCCTAAAAAATTAAAAACCGATATGTATGGAAATCACCCAACGAATTACGGGGTACTAAGTCCAATAATTTTTCATAATCACCTTCGTCCACGCCGGCTGCCGGATGATGCCTTTTGGCGCAAACTCCAGCATGACAGGTTTGATGTCCAACACAGGCGTACCGTCTATCGCATCCAGATTTTTCACAATAAGACTTCTTGGTTTTCTTTCGAGCAATTCTACGGTGGTCAAGCCCAGTTTATTGGGTCTGTTTTTATTGCGTTGGGCGTAAGTACCGAGTTTGGGAAGTGTAGTATCATTTCTCGGATGCCTGTATTGAGCTATCGCTTTTTCATCCAAGACTTTATCCATATAAAATATGACTTGTAAATGCGAAAATTCGGTGATACCCTCCAATGATTCAGCGATAATATTGTCCGCTAATTCAATCTCAGAAATGATGCTTGACCAATCATCGTCCTTTACTTCTTTTCGGGTGTTTTTGACGTAAGCAATAGGTGTAAGTTGTATATTCATTTTTAATTAATCATAAAGTATTTTGATAATGTTAAATTAAAAAAAATAAAAGTATGTTTATGCTTAAAATCGGAAATCTGCCCTGAATTTGACCTAAAACTCGTCTGACATTTTCAAAATGTCTGACGAGTTTTAGGTCAAATTCAGACCGAAGCACCTATTTATAGTACACAAAAATCTAATTTAACATTGTCAAGGTATTCAATGACTTATAAGCCATTGGAGAGAACACGAAAAAGAATACTCATAAAACTTTTTTCGATGCCTTTTGTTGTATTTTTTGGCAGCTTTAATGTCAAAAAAACAGCTACTTTATTTATAAATATTATTTTTAATAATAACATCTAAAATTCATAAAATACCAAAAACATGTTAGGATTATTACTACTTTACTTCATCGGCAAAGCCTATTATGATTTGGCAGCAGATTTTGACAGAAATAAGTGGGGATATGCCATATCAGGTGTGGCGGTTTATTATTTGGGAACATTTATAGCCGGCATAATGATTGGCTTATATTATGAGGTGATACTCGAACAATCCATAGACGATATGAACGATTATTTGTTGGGATTGATGGCATTACCTTTTGGTTTGTTATCGTGTTGGATAGTTTATAAAGTATTGGAAAGAAGATGGGAATATGTAGAACTGAAGGCGAATGACAGTGATATTCTTGATGATGAATTTTTATAAAACGACTAGTGATTCGCCTTTTTATTGACAACAAAAATTCATTCCTTTTGTTGAATTTAGGGAATAATTGCTCGGTTTATCAGCTAATCAAATTAAGATGAATTTATGTATTCATATCAGCCTGATTAACTGATAAACCAATAAACTAAATATAGATGAAAGATGATATGAAAAGACGTGAATTTATTAAAGGTTCTGCCATATTGGGGATGAGTGTTGCAGGTGGTTCATTGGTGGTCAATTCGGGCATGTATCACGAAAATACCAAGCGCAAAGTTTTCCGAATCCTCAGTGCCGACCGCGTCAATGTAGGCACACTTCCGGTCATGCGTGCCTTCGCAGGCGACCAAAACGATTATGTATCGCCTTATGTTTTATTTGATGAATTTGGTCCGGTCAATGTAGCTGCAGGCAGCGACCCTTTGCGTGTGGATGCACACCCACATGCAGGCGTGACCCCAACGACTTATTTCCTCGAAGGTTCGGGTCATCACAAGGATAGTCTTGACTATGATTTTCAGATAGCCAAAGGTGATTTTATGATGTTTAGTTCCGGTAAAGGCGCGATACACATGGAAGAATCCGGTCAGCAATTATACGATGAAGGCGGCTTCTATCATGGTTTTCAAATTTGGTTGAATACGCCTTCTGCCTACAAATTTGCCGACCCGACCACAAGCGTACATCGTGTAGCCGATATGGACAAAATCGAAACTGACGAGTATTCTATTCAAGTGGTTTTGGGAGAATTGGGCGATGCCAAATCATCAGTGGCATTGCATTCACCTGCGTTTTATTACCATGTAAAAATGAATGAAGATGCACGACTCGATATTCCTACCGACCCGACGCATAATGCTTTTATTTACCTCATTAAAGGCAAGCTCGAACTCGAAGGCGGTAAAGCACTGAAAGACAATCAAGTCGTTTTGTATGAAAGGGGCGAAAGCCTGCTGAATCTATATGCCTCAACTCAGTCAGAGTTTCTCGTTTTGGGCGGGCAAGCACTCGATGAACGAGTGTATTCTTACGGACCTTTTGTGATGAATAACGAAGCTCAAATTCGTCAATGTATCCACAATTATAATTCAGGCTTGATGGGTAATCCGGCTTTGGTGAATCAGTGAGGGGAGTGACGAGTAGAGAGTAGAGAGTAGAGAGTAGAGAGTGACGAGTGTAGAGTGTGGAGTAGAGAGTGGCAATAGTTGTTAATTGTAAATAAAAGACCGGAAATCATTTGTGTGATTTTCGGTCTTTTTTATTTTTTTATTAAAAATATTTTTTATAAATAAAATTAAATTTTGTAAATAAAAATTATTTGAAAAATAAAAATATATTTACTTTAATAAATATTTATTTTGAAAAAATAAAATGTCAGACACTTTAAAAGTGTCTGACATTTGTACATCGTTAAATTTTAAATTCAAATTAAGAATGATTGTATTCTAACGATTTTATGTTTACTCACCAAGAATGACCAAGCGTTGAGCCTGAGATTGCCCTTCTTGGGTCATAAGTGTGACGAAATAAAGTCCAGAACTCAATCCATTGGTATTCAACTGATATTGGTCTTTCGTATTGGTCAATTCTATTGGCAATTGAATGACACTTCTTCCAAGTTTATCCATGACAACGATATGAGCGCGTCCTGTTATATTGGTTTCGATATCCAAAGTAACTAGTGAAGACGAGTTAGTCGGATTTGGGAAGATGTTAATATCTGCAATAGATTGCTCTTCACGTGAACTGCCACCTGCTTCACAAGCATCAGGACAAACCTCCGTAGTAAATCCAAGATCTTCACCTATCGTTATCTTAGAAAAGCTAGGATTATGCGGTGCATCAGGTCCTGAACCATAGACAATGACTACTTGGTCGATACATTCATCAAAAGTTACTAAAACACTTTCGTCATCACCGGATACAGCGGAGTTGGTCGTTGCCGTAGCACAGTTGCCGTTGATAGCAACGCTACCGTCCAATGATTCGATAGTCGGCATTATCTGCGTATCATCATCACCAAGCAAACCATAGACACAAACTTTTTCCTGTTGTCTTGAACCACCTGTTTTGTAATCCAAATCAACGATGTCAAAAACAACATTATCAGAGACATCTGAAAGTGTATAAGTAATGAGGACTTCATCGTGCCTGTCGTGCGGGTCAATACCTATTTGCAAACCCGAATCATCTTCATTTGTATTTTCAAGTATATGGTCATCATTATTGATATTGATGCTTACATTTTGTCCGCCAAGATCGTAGTCATCAGAAGTAGCATTATCGTGCCATCTAACACCTTGCTCATCGAAATCAAGCGTATAATCCTGACAGCTTTGTGGTGCAGTACATGCTCCCGGACAAGTATCAGCACAGAAACCTAAGTCTCCGCCGATACGGATTTTTGAAAAATCAGGATTGTTCGGTGCATCGGGTCCTGAACCATAGACAATCACGATTTGGTCAACGCACTCATTGAAGGTCACTAAGATACTTTCATCATCACCGGATACAGCGGAGTTGGTGGTTGCCGTAGCACAGTTGCCGCTGATAGCAACACTACCGTCCAATGATTCGATAGTCGGCATTATCTGTGTATCATCATTTCCAAGTAAACCATATACACAAACTTTTTCCTGTTGTCTTGAACCGCCTGTTTTGTAATCCAAATCAACGATGTCAAAGACGACTTTGCTGGCAACTTCCGATAATTCGTAAGTAATCACCACTTCATCGTGTCTGTCGTGCGGGTCAATGCCTACAGTGATACCTGAATTAGATTCATTGGTATTTTGAAGGATGTGGTCGTCATCAGCAATATCAATATCGAATGTCTGAGTACCTACATCGTAGCTACCTGATGTGCTGTTTTCATGCCAATCGGTATGTGCATCGGTGAAATCCAATTTATTTTCCTGACATTCGCTTTCGCATTGGGCTGGATTACCATTGTCATCACAACAAGTTCTGGTGACTGTAATTGGATTGGAGAGGTCGAAACATCCGGTGAGGTCGGCTGCATTTTCGCCTACCATTGCGCCTTGTATGTTCTCATAAGCTAAGTACCACACTAAGCAAACTCCTTCTCCTGCACCATCTAAATCAAATGGTGGGGCTGGAGGTAGTGCCAAGATATTTAGGTTGTCATCCGTAATGACCCATGCAGAATTGGTCGCGGATTCACCCATGACTTGTACATCAAATGGGTCAGGTACGCCGTCAACACAGATGTCGATGGCATCAGTTCCTGTACCTGAACCGCCTAGGGGTGGAATAGAAATCGTACCGCCTTCTTCATTGCATGCAGACTCGCATGATATCGGATTACCATTGTCATCACAACAAGTTCTGGTGACTGTAATTGGATTGGAGAGGTCGAAACATCCGGTGAGGTCGGCTGCATTTTGACCTACCATTGCGCCTTGTACGTTCTCATAAGCTAAGTACCACACCAAGCAAACTCCTTCTCCTGCACCATCTAAATCAAATGGTGGGGCTGGAGGTAGTGCCAAGATATTCAGGTTGTCATCCGTAATGACCCATGCAGAATTGGTCGCGGATTCACCCATGACTTGTACATCAAATGGGTCAGGTACGCCGTCAACACAGATGTCGATGGCATCACTGCCACCTGAACCGGCAATTACAATTGAACCGCCTTCCTCATCGCAGCAAGATATTCGATTAACGGTAATTGAATTAGACAAATCGAAACAACCGCTGAGGTCGGCTGCATTTGAACCAACTGCTGCACCCTCTACATGGTCGAAAGCCAGATACCAGACCAAACAAGTACCCAATCCTGCGCCGTCCAAATCAAACGGTGGTGCGGGAGGTAGTGCCAATATATTCAGGTTGTCATCTGTAATGACCCATGCGAAATTAGTACCCGATGAACCGGATACATCGACATCAAATGGGTCGGGTATGCCGTCAACACAGATGTCAATGACATCACTGCCACCTGAACCGGCAATTCTGATCTGTCCGCCTTCTTCGTCGCAGCAGCCTTCTTCTCCGAGTGTAATATCGTGGGGCCACACATTTTCACATCCTGTATCTACACCAATTATGGTAATATCTCTGTAAGTACCTGCACACAAATGGTCAATCGTAATATCATTGGGTGACATGAAGGGTCCTTCTTCAAAAGTTTGTCCGTTGAGTGTATATTCTACTCTAAATCTTCCGGTCAAATTGAAATTAGCATCTACAATGATAGACCCGTCACAATTCCCACAACTTGCATCATGTCCTTTATTGACGTGATCCCATTCTGCTGCCCTTCTATCTACGGTAATCGGGTTGGATAAGTCAAAGCAACCGGTTAAATGACCTGCATTTGAGCCAACAGCTAGTCCTTCTACGTGGTCGAAAGCTGCATACCAAATCAAACAAGTACCCAATCCTGCGCCGTCCAAATCAAATGGCGGTGCGGGAGGCATTGCCAAGATATTCAAGTTGTCATCTGTAATGACCCACCTGAAATTAGTACCCGATGAGCCGGATACATCGACATCAAAGGGGTCGGGTATGCCGTCAACACAAATTGTAGTTTCTGTTGCGCCACCTGAGCCGGCAATTCTGATATGTCCGCCTTCTTCGTGGCAGCAGCCTGCTTCTCCGAGTGTAATATCGTGGGGCCATTTGTCAGAACATCCACCATAAACACTGATGATTTTAATATCGGTGTAAGTACCTGCACATAAATGGGGAATGGTGATATCACCACTGTGCGTAAAAGGTCCTCCTTCATAAGTTTGCCCATTGTATGTGTACCTTACTTTGAATTTTCCGGTAACGCTGTAATTGGCATCTACAATGATGGATCCGTCGCAATTACCGCAACTTGCATCGTGACCTTTATTGACGTGATCCCATTCTGCCTCACAGGTATCATCGTCATAATGATGTCCAATAGAGAGGAGTGGGTCGTGTTCTTCAGTGTTGAATAGGTAGTAATCTCCGGCGTAGCTTTGGCAGGTACACAGCACGAGTACTGCCATGAGAGTCGTTTTAAGGCTTTTGCCCAGTGAATACTTTTGAATAATTTTTTTCATTTAAAAAAATTTAAACTTGGTTTAATAATATAAGAAAAAGGCGCATAGTTCTGATAGCTATCGGAATCACCCTTAATACGTCGATTTTAATAGTGCTTCCGATAGCTATCGGAACTATGTTGCTAAGGAGGTGGAGGCTTAGTCGTCCGTTACAAATAGGTGGTCCGGTGCTACTGCACCTTTTATCTCAAAAGTGTAATTCTATTTTTAAAAATTAAACATAAATATTTGATAATCATATATTTAAAAAAAATAAAGGCATATTTAGAATTTCAGTTGACACTTTTATCTTCAAATTGAAATAATGTAAAATGTAAAAGTTACAAGATGCAATACAAACACATTTTTCCGTATTTAATTGATTTTTAGATTTTTATAAAATAAAAATAATGATTTCAAATATTTTTTTCTCCTTTCAAAATCAGCGAAATCAGAGTAATGAGAGGGTAAAAAAGAAAACCTGGAGACTTTGTTGCAAAAAATTGACTATCAATTATTTACACAAAGGCGGATTGTTTCAATCTTACCAATTTAGGCAACTTTAATATCGTAAGTCGATTTGTGAATTCGTTTACTCCGTTTACGACTTATTAAAAATCAAATATGGTCAAATTGAGATTTGAAAATTGAGAATTGGAAATTTTTGGAATTTGTTTTTGGGAATTTAAAAATCTGCGCTATTCGCGTCCTGACGGATTTTTCGGCTACCCGTCTAATGTTGGATACTTTGATAATCAGCGAGTTACAAACATATTGAAATTCAAGTGATTGTAACAACTATGAACTATGAACTGTCCAACTATGAACTGATAGCCGATTTTTCGATATTGTGTTGATTGGTACCTGTACTTTCACGAGATTTTGAGCTGCGACATTAACCGTCAGCAAACAATAAAATAGGAGGTATTATTTTGTTCATATTACAATTGTATTTCAAATTATAGTATAATTTTTTTTAATGTGTTTTGTAAAAAACTTTGTTATGCCATCTATTACATAGATAAATCAAACATTATTTTAAAGCACAATAATGAGTGGCACTTTTAAAAATGAATTTCTTAAGTGTGATAAATTTGTGGAATATATAAGTGCATATCGGAGTATTAACAGCACTTTTAAGCAAAAGGGGGGGATTTGTTTATTGGGTAGTGTTACTCATGTAATGCTGTAACCACAAAGGACACGAAGAACACAAGGGTCGAAAATACGAAGTAAGAAAACTAAGTGAGCGTAAGAAATTCATGATTAAATACTTAGAAACACTTTGTGAACTCTGCGTTCATTC
>CALIZI010000151.1 GCA_938028705.1 uncultured Saprospiraceae bacterium
TGTATCTTCGGGCGTAGTGGCTGTATCGTCCACAGCAACGGGCGGGTCGTTGACTGCACCTATGCTGATTGTTACTGTAGCATTATCGCATAAAGCAGGAGTTCCATTATCACAAATTTGATATTCAAAATTATCTAAACCGCTATATGCCGGATTAGGTGTATAAGTATAAGTACCGTTGGCATTAAGATTCAGTGTACCATTGGTGGGGGCTACTATCGGAGTGGTATTGACGCTAAGCGGGTCGCCGTCCACATCGTTGTCATTTAGTGATACATCGGCGCTGACGGGTGTATTTTCGGATGTAGTTTCCGAATCATCTACAGCTACGGGCGCATCATTGACAGGTGTAATGGTAATATTGACTACTGCATTATCACATAAAGCAGGGCTGCCATTATCACAAATTTGATATTCAAAACTATCTGTTCCGTTAAAATCCGCATTAGGCGTATAAGTATAAGTGCCGTTGGGATTGAGTGCAACCGTACCATTTGCGGGAAGCGCAACCGGTGTAGTATTGACGGTTAATGGGTCGCCGTCCGCATCACTGTCATTTGGTGTGACATCTGCGGTGAGAGCGGTATCTTCCGGTGTAGTTTCGGTATCGTCGTCGGCTACGGGTGCATCATTGACCGCAGTGACGGTAATGTTGACCGTTGCGGTAGCGCATAATATCGGTGTACCATTATCACATACATCGTATTGGAAGCTGTCGCTGCCATTGAAGTTGGCATTAGGTGTATAAACATAAGTACCGTTGGCATTGATGACGACTGTACCGTTTGCGGGAACAACTGTCGGTGTGGTATTGGCAGTCAATACATCGCCGGTATCTACATCGCTATCATTAGTCAAAACAGTCGTTCCGTTGAGTGGCGTATCTTCTGTTGTTGTACCTGAATCATCTACTGCTATGGGCGCATCATTAACCGATGTAATGGTAATGGTCACTGTGGCGGTATCGCAAAGCATCGCCGGATTGAGACCGTCATCACACACTTCGTATTGGAAGCTGTCTGTTCCGTTGAAGTCCGTATCAGGCGTATAAACATAAGTACCGTTGGCATTGATAGTCACCATACCACTGGTAGGAGCCACAACAGGCGTGGTGGTAATGGTCAAATTATTTCCGTCAATATCCGTATCATTGGCTAATACTGACGCTCCGCTCAATGGCGTATCTTCCGGTGTCGTGCCGCTATCGTCGAGGGCAGTAGGCTGGTCATTGACATTGTCAATGGTAATCGTGACCATGCCCACATCGCATAATACCGGATTGCCATCGTCGCATACTTCATATTCAAATGTATCGCTACCGTTGAAGCCTGAGTTTGGCGTATAGACGAAAGTACCATTGGCATTCATCGTGACAGTACCATTTGCCGGAAGTGTAGTGAGTGTCGTTATTACGGAGAGTACATCACCTGTATCTACATCTGTATCATTACTCAATACGGTTGAGCCGTTGAAAGGTATATCTTCGGGTGTTGTACCGAAATCGTCCACAGCTACGGGCGTATCGTTGACGGGTGTGACGGTAATCGTAACAGTGGCTTCATCGCATAAAGAAGGACTGCCATTATCGCATACCTCATAACGGAAACTGTCGCTACCATTGAAGTCGGCATTGGGGGTGTAAGTGTATGTGCCGTTGGCACTCAATGTGACCGCACCGTTGGTAGGAGCGGCTGTTGGTGTTGTATTTACAGTCAATACATCACCTGTATCTATATCACTGTCATTGGGCAGTACATCAGCGGTAACAGGTGTATCTTCGGCAGTCGTTTCGCTATCATCCACTGCTACGGGCGCATCATTGGCAGGTGTAATGGTAATATTTACCATTGCATTATCACATAATAGCGGACTACCATCGTCACAAATTTGATATTCAAAACTATCTGTTCCATTAAAATCTGCATTAGGGGTGTAAGTATAAGTACCGTTGGCATTGAGGGTCAGTGTACCATTAGCGGGTCCGGCTACGGGCGTTGTGTTGACGGCCAAATTATCCGCTAGATCCACATCACTGTCATTGAGCGATACATCTGCATTTAATGGCGTATCTTCTGCGGTAGTCTCCGTATCGTCCACCGCTACGGGCGCATCATTGACGGATGTAATGGTAATACTTACGACTGCCTGATCGCATAATGACGGGCTGCCATTATCACATACTGTATATTCAAAACTATCTGCACCGAAAAAATCAGGATTGGGTGTGTAAGTGTAAGTACCGTTAGCATTTAAAGTCAAATTACCATTAGTCGGTGCGGCTATGGGAGTTGTATTGACGGTTAATACATCGCCTGTGTCGGGGTCAGTATCATTGGTTAATACATTTGCATTTAATGGCGTATCTTCTGCGGTCGTTTCCGTATCATTGGCAGCTATGGGTGCGTCATTGGCAGGTGTAATGGTGATATTGACCACAGCTTGGTCGCATAATGACGGACTGCCATTATCACACACCTCATATTCAAAACTATCCGTTCCGTTAAAATCTGTATCGGGAAGATAGGTATAAGTACCGTTGGAATTGAGACTTAGCGTACCATTGGCGGGTGCGACTAGGGGAGTCGTATCAACAGTTAAGGCATCACCTGTATCGGGGTCGCTATCATTGGGCAATACATCTGCATTTAGAGGTGTATCTTCTGTGGTGCTTGCTGTATCATCTACAGCTATGGGCATGTCATTGACTGATGTAATAGTAATATTTACTACAGCTTCGTCGCATAATGACGGACTGCCATTATCACACACTTCATATTCAAAACTATCTGTACCGAAAAAATCAGGATTAGGTGTATAGGTATAGGTACCGTTAGCATTTAAAATCAAATTACCATTAGTTGGTCCCGCTACGGGCGTAGTATTGACGGTTAATACATCGCCTGTATCAGGGTCGCTATCGTTGGTTAATACATCTGCATTCAGAGGTGTATCTTCTGCGGTGCTTGCTGTATCATCTACCGCTAGGGGTGCGTCATTAGCGGGTGTAATGGTGATATTGACCACTGCATTATCACATGATATAGGGCTGCCATTATCACAGACTGTATATTCAAAACTATCTGTTCCGTTGAAATCTGCATTGGGCGTGTAGGTATAGGTACCGTCAGCATTTAAAATCAAATTACCATTAGTCGGTGCGACTACGGGCATTGTATTGACGGTTAATACATCGCCTGTATCGGGGTCGCTATCGTTGGGTAATACATCTGCATTTAAAGGCGTATCTTCTGCGGTGGTCTCCGTATCATCTACAGCTATGGGTGCGTCATTGACCGATGTAATGGAAATATTAACGACTGCGGTATCGCATAAATTAGGTGTTCCGCCATCACATACTGTATATTCAAAACTATCTGTACCGTTAAAATTCGGATTGGGCGTATAGGTATAAGTACCATTGGGATTGAGCATAACCGTACCATTTAGAGGCTGTGTTACAGGCGTGGTGCTAAGGGTTAGCGCATCACCGTCAGGGTCGTTATCATTTGACAATACATCCGAGTTGAGTGGTGTATCTTCCGGTGTTGTTTCTGCATCGTCAGTGGCTAAAGGTGCATCATTGACCGGCGTAACGGTAAGGTTGACGGTGGCTGTCACGCACGAAGGCGGCTGAGTTTGCAAGGGCGGAACCGGTTGGTCGGGAGCGGGAATGGGATTAGGGTTTTGGTCACCTTGATAAGCGGGAACCAGCGTACCTAAATCACATATTTGATAATCAAAAGGCGTGACTGTACCATTAAAATCTGTTGCAGGTATAAAAGTAATACATCCTGTTACGGCATCTACTGTTACTGTTCCTTCAGCGGCGGGTGGTGTACTGACCAAAGTAACGGATGTGGGGTCAAGTGTGTTTTCGGGGTCACTGTCATTCGTTGGCACACAGACCGTAATGGCTTGTTCTTCCGGTGTCGTATCGGTATCGTTGACAGCAACGGGAGGGGTATTGCTACAAGCACTACTCAAATCCTGATAGTAATCAAGGTACGAACCCTCGAAGGTAGGAATGAGGTCGCCATTATAATTTTGTCCGACAAAGGTTTTCGGAAAATCTGTAGGAATATCTCTGTGCCACCTCATAGATATCGGTGTGTTGAAGTCAAGAATATCCAGTGACATCCTTCCTACATTGATGTAGTCCGTATCCGTCACGAAGATACCATCGCCGCCTGATAGCTCAAGGTTGTAGGAAACTATGGTGTCCAAAGAACCCGTCAGGCTATGCGGCGAATAAAAGGAGAAACCCAAAGTGCCGGGTCCACCGGGTATAAATCCTGTAACATCCAGTTCTTGTACCAAAGCAGGATTAGCCAGTACATTTCGATTGAAAGAAAAACGGTAGTTCTGGTCTCCCAGAAAATACTCTTGCCCCGGATTGTCGGCTCTTACCTGCAAATCAATAAATAGTTTTGAGTTTGCACAATCTATGGAATCAATGACCATTCGTACATCAAAAGTACCTGTTTGGGCTGTACTAAATGTTGATACGGATATTAGGAATAGGAAAGATAAAAGAGCGCGTAATTTTTTCTGTATATGAAACATATTTTTAGGCTTTTTAAAGGGGGGTGTGTGAGAAAGTAATTTTTATATTTAAAGTCTGATTAACACAATTTGTAGATACTTGAAAATTCTAAAAAAACACTTTGAATTATAAAGAAGAATTTAAATGTGTTTTCGTATAATGTTTTATTGATATTTATCCGCTATCAACATAGGAATTGAGATTTGAATTTTACTCAAACTATTGGTTTATTTGTAACCTGTTGAGTAAAATGATTTAAAAACGTATTTCCCTTGAAAATTATCACAATTAAACATGATAAAATATTGCTATGAGTAGATATTGTGACTTGATAAAAAAGGGGTAATTTATCAGAATAAAATATACTAAAAAGCGAGTGTATAGGAACTTATCATAAATGTGTGTCAATTATTTTACTGAAGAATACAAATAAACTATGAAATGTGATAAAATTTCATATTAAAAATACTTATTGAACTTTGTTGTCCTTTGAGGTCTCAAAGTCATTAAGAAATTAGTAATAAAGTTGGAATATGGGTGATAAGAATGGGTACCATTCAATTTTATCAACTTATATTAAGTCTGGATTTTGGATATTGGGGAATTAGGAAATTAAGTATCAGGTATCCCGATAGCTATCGGGATTTTTATCAAATAATTATAAAATTAAATTAATTAAATATATTTTAGTCTTAATAAGACTAAAATATCTGATAATCAATTACTTACGATTTAAAACCGAAGATACCTCTCGGCTAATTGAGACTAATTTCCAAAATGTCCAAAGTCCAGATTAAGTGGTAGTAGTTATTTTTTATTTTTTGCATGAAACAATCGAACTAAAATAAGTTCTTTTGGCAGGATATACATTTTAGTAGTTAAATCACAAAAAAAGGTTGCACCGTATAACAAAAAAGCGTCAAGTTTTTCTGTTGAAAACTTGGCACTTTGAAATTTGACAGATTGCAACTTCTTTATTTTTTCTTTGGAGGGGTATAGGATATTTTAGTTTGTGGAAATGAAGTTTGTATTTTCTTGAATTGTTCTATTGAAATATTGTTATTTCGTATATCTAAGCGTTTTAAGGATTTAAGCTTAGTGATTTTGTCGTATATGGTTTTTATGTGGTTATCATCCAATGCTAAAACCTGAAGTTGCGTCATGCTATTCAGTTCGTCTGGCAGAGTCTTAATCTTATTTCTGCCCATATTGAGTTTTGTTAAAGCAGGTAGTTCAAATAATACCTTTGGCATCTTTGTAAAGGTATTACCTTTGAGGTATAAAGATTCCAATTTGGTCAATTGATTCATATTCACAGGCAAAAAACTCAAGTCATTATAGCCCAACCACAGCCACTGCAAATTCGTCAAATTACCCAATTCACGCGGTACTTCTTTCAACCGATTATCAGAACATCCCAAATTAGTCAGTTTAGTCAGTTTTCCGATTTCGGAAGGGAGTGTTTGCAACAAATTACTACTCAAAAACAGCTCATTCAGATTAACTAAATTTGCAATATCAGAGGGCAGTTTCTTGATACGCAACTGTGACAAATCTAAGGTTTCCAAATTCGTCAAATTAAATAGCTCTTTTGGCAACTTTGCTATTTTATTGCC
Organism: uncultured Saprospiraceae bacterium; assembly: GCA_938028705.1. GTDB lineage: Bacteria > Bacteroidota > Bacteroidia > Chitinophagales > Saprospiraceae > JAHDEO01. Next base: position 6,160 of record CALIZI010000151.1, read on the forward strand.
GGTATATCTTACCTTTTTATCACTTGCGGCATTGCCCAAGCCCAAAAAACGGAGTTTGGTTAGTTGACCGATTTCCGGTGGCAACTTATCAATACTATTATTCGTAAAATCAAGATAAACAAGGTTCGTCAATTGCCCGATTTTAGGTGGGATACTATCAATTTTGTTATCCTTAAAACTGATAAATTTCAAATTTTTGAGTTGAAAAACTTCCGCAGGAATTTCCTCTAATTCCTGCCCGATTAAGCTCAATTTTACGACCCGCTCCTCATTACCGCGAGTCTCGGCTATGGATTTATAGGTTTTTGTTTGGGCAAAAATCTGAGCAATACAAAAAGTTAATATCAGGGTAAATACAAATTTATGAGTCATAAGTTTGAATTAGTTGATTAGTTAATTAGTTGATGAAGTTGATAGAGTTGACGAAGTGATTGATTTATCAACTCTATCAACTAATTTGCAATTATAATTCCAAAAACGCTATCTTTAACATTTGTGGTACAACATCAGGCAGTTTTTTTTGTTAAAAAAATTGGCATGTTTAAATTTCGCGGAAAAGTAGTTGACACTTTTTTGACTTCATTTTACAAAAAAAAATATTTAGAACCTCGTTTACTAAACTCGAAAAGTTTAATAAACGGGATACATTATTTTTGTTCATCTAAAGTGTCAACCACTTTTCTAAACATGCCAAAAAATTGTAAATTCATAACAACAGATGATTCGTAACTTGACAACCCGACTCGTAACTCGGTAACTCGCAAACTCGCAACTCATTATGATAGGCTGGCGTTTTTCAGAATATGTACCCAATGAACACAGAGGTGGCACCTTTGAGGAATTACTGCAAATATTAAAAGATTTGTTGGTATATACATCGGGCAATGTAAGCGAAGCCCTATCGTGGCTCACCGAATTGGATAAAGAATACGGTTTGACGACCGATGAATACGGCATGGCGGATTTTATCCAAGACCTCATAGACAAGGGCTATATACAACAGCAAGATCCGATGAATCCGAATTTTGTGCCTTCCTCAAAAATGGAAATTGCCATGCGAAAAAAAGCGTTGGAAGATATTTTCGGGCAGCTCAAAAAATCGAAACGCGGCAATCATAATACCAACTTCGGTGGTATGGGTGACGAACATACTTCCGAAAAACGCCCCTACCGTTTTGGCGACAAACTCGACCAAATCGCGGTCTCCGATTCACTCAAAAATGCCTATATCAATAATGGTCTCGACGACTTCAAACTCACCCAAGACGACCTTGAAGTCCACCAAACCTACTACCAAAGTCAGATGAGTACGGTGCTGATGATTGATATTTCGCACTCCATGATTTTGTATGGTGAAGACCGCATCACGCCCGCCAAAAAAGTAGCGATGGCACTCTCCGAACTCATACAAACACGCTACCCGAAAGATACGCTTGATATTATCGTTTTCGGTAATGATGCTTGGCGTATTGAGGTCAAAGATTTACCGTATTTGGAGGTCGGTCCGTACCATACCAATACAGTAGCAGGCATGGAACTCGCTATGGATATTCTACGCCGCAGACGCAACCCTAACAAGCAAATTTTTATGATTACCGACGGCAAACCGACCTGTATCAAGCGCGGTAAAAATTACTACAAAAACAGTTTTGGGCTCGATAGAAAAATCATTAATCGTACCCTCAATCTCGCGCAGCGTTGTCGCAAACTTGATATTCCGATTACCACTTTTATGATTGCACGAGACCCGTATTTGATACGCTTCGTTGACCAATTTACAAAAGCCAATAACGGTAAGGCATTTTATAGCAGCCTTCGCGGTCTCGGAGAGTTTGTTTTTAAAGATTATAAAAATAATAAAGGGCGGAGTTTTAGGTAGTGGATTCGTAATTCGTGATTAAGACAAAAAACAGAATGTGGATTTTTTTATTTTCATAAATTTATTTTTTTAATGTAAAATAAATTTTGAATATTTTTTTCGGCATGTTTAGAAATGCGGTTGACACTTTTTTGCAATGTAACAAATGCTCCAAATTGAGTAAATCACGCAGAGAACGCAGAGGTCGCAGAGATTTGATAATTAAACCTCTGCGCTCTCTGCGTGAAAAAGTGTTAACTACTTTTACAGCAAATTTAAACATGCCTTTTTTCGTATTAAAAATTAATTAATTTATAAAAAAATCCCCATTCCATTCTTCATGTCTAATGTCTTAATAAATTCGTGTTTTTCACGATTAAATGTCATCAATACCATCCTTCATGTAATGGTTTAAATAGTTGATAATCAATTGATTGTGAAATTTTTAGAAACTATGAACCATGAACCGACAACTATGAACTAACAACCGCCTTTTTCCTTTCTCTAATGCCTGCCACTGCTGTAATAGACATCATCAAAGCCAGCACAATCAAGCCCCATTCGCCAAGTGTCGGTACTTCGTCGGATACCGGAATATCGTCATCGGTGACGGTGATATTGATGCTAGCCGAAGCACATGCAGGCAATTGAGTTTGTATATCGGGGTCGCCCGGGTCAGGTTCGGGAAGGGTAGGGTAGGGGTTGTTATCGCCCTGATAAGCGGGAATAAATATGCCTTCATCACAAATCTGATAATCAAAAGCAGTCACTGTACCCGTAAATCCGGCAGTCGGTGTGAAGGTGATGCAGCCCGTAGCTGCGTCTATCGTCACTGTACCTTCTGAAGTCGGCGGTGTACTCAACAGCGTGACGGATGAAGGGTCAAGAGCGTTCTCAGCATCGCTGTCATTCGTGGGCAGACACAGGGCAATGGCTTGACCTTCGGGCGTAGTGCCGGAGTCATTGGTGGCGGCAGGCGGGGTGTTGTTACAGGCACTGCTGATGTCTTGTTTGTAATTGAGATAGAAGCCTTCCTCGACTTGTTCGCGCATGTTATTATAAATTTCGCTAACAAAAGTATTGGGAAAGTCAGCAGATGTAAGCCAAGTCAGACAAACAGGTTCGTTGAAATCAATAATCGTCAGACATAATCTGCCGACACTTGTATAATCGGTAGGTTCGATGAAAGCTCCGTCACCGCTTGAAAGTTCAATATTGTAAGAGACCACCGTATCCATGGAACCCGTTAAGGTATGAGTATTATAAAAGGAAAACCCTTGAGGACCGTCACTCGGCATAAAGCCGGAAATATCTAATTCCTGTACGAGCGAAATATCATCCAATCCATTGTTGAAAGCAAAGCGATAATTCTGTTCTGCTATATTAAACTCCGTACCGGGCGCATCTGCCCGTATCTGAATGTCGAAAAACAGCTTGGAATTTTCGCAATCAATTGAATTAATGAGAAAACGAACATCGAAAACACCCGTCTGAGCAATACTCTGTGTGGATAACAACATTAGCAGTAGTAAAAGGGGCAGTTTAGAAAGTTTTTGATACATCATTAAATTTTAGTTTATGTATTTTTAAATTTCAAATAATATTTTTTTTGATAAAAAAAAGAAAAATAAATGGGGAGGATTGTATAACTAGACTTTGGACATTTTGGAAATTAGGGAATTGGGATCTTCGGTTTTAAATCGTAAGTAGTTGGTTATCACGTATTTTAACTTTATTAAGATTAAAAAGTATTTAATTAAATTAATTTTATAATTATTTGATAAAAATCCCGATAGCTATCGGGATACCTAATACCGAATTTCCTAATTCCCCAATGTCCAAAGTCTAGTTGTATAACTTAGACTCACTCTTTAGTATATGTGGTCAAACTGATAAAAGGTCATTGGCTGATGAATACAAATGTAGCGGTATTACCTTATGTTTACAATTACAATTTTGTATATTTTCCTACAAAATAATGAAGAAAAAAATAATAAATTTATTAAATTTTTATTTTATAAAAATTTAATTATCAATTTATTATAAATAAAAAACCTAAAAAAAGAGGAGTGTTGTTTTCCAGTATTAATCCAGTAAATCAAATTCAACCTCAAGTGCAACTTCAACTTCAACCTCAACTTCAAACTCAAGTGCAAATTCAATTTTTTGATTTACCTTTAGTCAATCCTAATTTGAAGTTGAGTTTGAGTTTGAGGTTGAGTTTGAGGTTGAGTCACCCAAGTTGGTATTCGGGCGATTGTAGAATCGCATTAAATAAAGCGGCCAGGCGTACACGGACGGTTTCATCTGTTCCACCGCCTTTGTAGCTTGCCCATGCTTCTGTCCAATACACATCCTCTAAGGTTTCGACAAGGTATTGTTTTAGGGTGTTTCGGCGTTCTTCATTGGCACCGGAAGGGAACATATAATCGGTCATTTCCTGCACGATAGTATTGGCATCAAAAGCATCAGAAATATGATTTGGGTCGTCCACCCATGCTACGGGGTCAACTCGTTGCACACCGCCACCGGGCAAGGGAATACCGTCTATGAAAACAATCTTGGAAGCATAATAACGATTGACCAATGTGGAGGAACTCAGCCAGTTGCGCTGAAAGTGAGGAGCTTGATGAAAGGCGGGCCATCCGGCAGTTCCGGGTGGATTGAATAACTGCATACCGCTCGTCGAGGCAAAGCCTGTGAGGAACTCACCGACTTCATAAAAATCTGTTGTTTGGGTCATCATATCGGGCATTGTCCAGCCAAAAAATCGCGCTGTACCGATAACGACATCTATCGGAGATTTGACGATGGCACCAATGGTATTATTGGATTCGAGGGTGTCGTCTTCATCATAAAAATGAATGCTGCCGAGTAATTGTTGTAAGACAGGGAGCAGCTCAAAGTCTTGATTAATAAAGGTTTGTGTCAGTGGTTGGATGATATTTTGTTCAATATTATCATCAATTTTATAATAACAAAAATAACGATACAGTTTTCGGACAATATTTTTTGCGGTAGCTTCCTGTGCAAATATCATGTCCAGCAAATCGTCTAATTCCTGTATCACTCCCAGTTTATCACTACGTCCTTGAATGACGGTATTTTGAAATCTATTGCTAAATACTTTATCGGAACTATCATGGAGTTCCGGCACTACCCGCGTGATGAGCAAACCCGTTTGAGGGTCAAGATTATTATTAGCGATTTCGCCGATGACATGTCCGGTCAAGACTTTGGAGGCTTCCAAAATATCGTTGTCCGTATAGGTGGTATAATCGCCCAATCCCACCTGTGCGCCCTTGCCTATGGTATAAAGTTCGAGGAGTTCGCGTCCCAGATTTTCATTGGGTTGTTCGGCGGTATTGGCATAATTGTCTAAGAAATAAGACATGGCAGGGTCGGTGCATATTTTTTTGGTGAGTTGTTTGAAATTGCCCAGAGCATAACGTCGAAACAACTCATTTTGATGATAGAGCAAAGTCGTAAAATCCACTTTACTATCTTTCACCGTAAAATGACTGTGCAGAAACAAGACCATTTTTTCTAAAATGGTATCACAATGCAGCATCTGCCCTGTCCACCAGCGTCTCAAATAAAGTTTTAAAACCCCGATTTGCGATGAACTATATGGGTTACTGAAATCCACGACCCAAGAGTTGGTTTGTCCCGGACGAATCGGCGGGTCGGGTGGTGTAATCGAAGCCTGTAATAATTCTCCCAGTGCTTCTTCCACCGAAAGTCCTGTCAGTGCGTCCACCTGTTGGCGTGAAGGTCCGAAGGTAGTACGTCGCAACAAATGAGCTGCCTGTTGACGGGTTAGTGGAGTCGTTTTTGGTAACAGTGATGCCATGGATAGTTAAAATTTGAAAAATTCCAAATTCCAATTAAGACGTGAATTTACGCTGTATTTCTATTGGAATTTTACTTAAGTTGGTCGTTTATCCGCAACTTGAGTTTTTTAAAAATATTTTATTGGAGAATACAAAGATAAAATAAAATTTGAAACATTGTTTTAGGAATGAAATTTGGGTACTAAATTTTCTAACGGGAAACTTCGATAATTGCTAATTTTACTGGACTTTGGACATTAGGTAATTAGGTAATCCCGATAACTATCGGGACATTATCAATAACTTATGCTGATTTGTATTTTACCTTGAATTATTTTTATTGCAATTTTTATTTTACTGATAAACAGCAAATTATGTCTTCGTTAGCCTAATTACCTAATTTCCCAGTTCCCTAATGTCCAAAGTCCAGTAATTTTAGGCATGTTTAAATTTGCTGTAAAAGTAGTTGACACTTTTTCACGCAGAGAGTGCAGCGTTTGCAGAGGGTTCATTATCAAATCTCTGCGTGATTGCTCAATTTGAAGCGTCTATTACAACTCAAAAAAGTATCAACTATTTTTATACCTTTTCGGATATTTCAAAGAACTCGCTTTTTTAGGGTAAACTCAATCTTCAATTTACAATTGCAGTTGAGATAGACTAATCTCTTGATTATCAATGTATTAATGTTTGTTTTTTTTTATTTTGAATAAATTTAATTAAAATTCTTTTTAGGTTAATAATCAATTAGTTAGGAAGGTGTTTGAATTGAGCTGTTCAAGATTAAGTCACTTAAAAATCAGACCACTCTCAAATTTTACACATTTGTGTTAATTTTACGAAGATTTATACTTAAATTTGCACCTAATTAGAATATAGAACAATTCAAGTATTCATATCCTTGCCACAATAGAGACACCTCACAAAGCTACATTCTCTAACATAAAAGCACACATCTTTATTACCTGTAAGTTTCCTTATTGCTATTTAGCAATGATCATCCATTTGGTATTAAGTCAAAACTTAATTTGTAAAATATTTTTTAAATTTATAAATCATAACAACTAGTAATCAAGCTCTTTGCAAAGCTTAAAAAATCGAATCATGAAAAAATTATTTACCGCCGTGTTTCTTATCATGTCTATTGCCGTATTTGGTCAGGGCGAATATGATGTGCGTTTTGACCTTGACAATATAGACTGTGATAATGCAAAACTATACATCAATGTTGATGTAAGAGCAAGCAACGATGCCTCTGCTTTTCAAATTGCCGAACAAAATTACCGCTTCTCTTTCAATCGGGATGCTATTTCTATAAATAGCACGACTATCAGTGAAGAAGGTGAGTTGAGTAGTTTTATCTTTGAGGATGGTGCCCTCATTGCCCTCTATGCTACCCACAATTTGAGTGGGTCTTTGGATAGCGTTGTTTCATACAATGTTGAACTACAAGGTGGAGACGGTGTAATGCTCAATACCGATTGGATAAACGTAGGTAGTTTGGGTTTTGATGTCAATGATTTTCAGGCTTGTCTTAACCTGACTTGGCATGATGGAAATCTCTTTCCACCTACATTTGTAAGTACGAACAGCGATACCGGTCGTGTCACTGTACCCGGAAATTTCTTCCTTAATGAAATGTCATTTTCTTGTTATCAGGAGGTATGTGACGTGTCGTTGCCTGTCGAATTATCCTCTTTTGATGCCATGAACGGAGACGCTTGCTCTATTCTGTTGGAATGGACAACCAATACAGAGACAAATAATGACTATTTTGTTATCGAAAAGAGTACGAATGGTATTCATTATAAAGCCATTGGTACGGTGAAAGGTGCAGGTCATTCAAACGTTGTCCGCGCTTATACTTTCATTGACCAGTCACCCTCGATTAACAACTACTATCGCTTAAAGCAGATGGATGTGGATGGTATTCCGACTGTGAGTAGTCACTTGGTCATTCGTTCTACTTGTTTTAATGATGACGATAGTACGGTTGAGGTCTTTCCTAATCCTGTTCGTGAAGAAGCAACTGTTAAATTTTATAATGAGAACTCAGAGACTCAATTGGTTTTGACGGTTTCTGATGCACTCGGTAGGCTCGTTCACACCGAAACACTTGGTGTCAATGACGGTGCTAATTTGCTTCAGTTTAGTACCAAAAACCTTGTTTCGGGTACTTATTATGTACAATTGAGAGGAAGTAGTTGGGTGTCTGTTGCTCAGAAAATGGTTAAGGTGGATTAAGTTTGCCTTATGGAAAAAAGAATATAAAAAAGAACGCTGCTTTGGTAGCGTTCTTTTTTTGTTTGTAGAAATTGGTGAATTTAATGGTGCTTGAATTCAAATTTCAATTGCAACAAATTATTGATGATTTCCAATATGACCAACTAATATTTTTCCATTTTGAATATCTTTCTTTCCTTCGTGAAAGTAAATTCGCCTATCGGTAGATACTTTATCCGAATCATCTAAAAGTAATTTAAGGTGAATTTCACAATACACTGATTTCTCCACTCCGCTATGGTTTATGAATTTCCATGATAAATCTTTTTTTCTGGTTGTATTTCCTTCAGGTGATGCGTCTTGGTCAAAATTACACATTGAATTGAATTTTTTAAGGGTTTCAACTCTCGAATATGGAGTAGTTTTGCATAGGTGATATTTATCATTTAACTCTGCTAAATGGTGTACAATTTTCTGCGAACTATTTTTTAAAATAGAACTCACCGTAGTTTTATTTCTTTGATGAAAATAAAGGCGTGGAAAGTATTTACAACATTCATCAATGAAAAATTCGCCATTTTTAGGGTAGCTTCCTAAAAAGTACCTTCTAAATTTATACCACCCATCAATGCCATAAATAATTTGTAGCGTATCATCTATCCCATCTATTTTATGAAATGCTATAAGCCCGTGGCAGTCGGTATCATCAGTCCACTCAAATAATTCATTCCTTACTTCCTTTGATGTGATTGTGGTAGTCATGGATTTTTGGAATATATTTTGTAGTGCATTAATCACGTCTCTATCTACTCCTTGTCTCTTTAAATCCTGCGCTCTACAAAGAAAATCTTCAACAGTATAGGTTTTATAAAATATTTGAGGATAAACATCATTATAATTGGCGTATAGTTTATTGGACTTTTTGTATCTGTTAATCAAGCTAACATCTTCAGCCAAACGTTTTACCTTCTCTTCAATTTCGTGAAGGCTAAAATTAGTATTATTGCTGAATGATTCAGCCATGATATAGAAATGAGCGGTCATGGTTTATCGGCTGTATTTGAAGATTTCAGACAGGTCAATTTCCTGTTGGTCAAAAAAGCCGTTGGGCCAGTTAGCTATTTTACCCTTATCGTCCATGATTAGTTTTTCTGCTTCAAAAGATTCATTAAAATAATGTATGATTAATTCATCATGATGGATAGAAATTTCGGGATTTAATGCGTTGACCCTCAAGCCATTTAGGATATGCTCACTATGTGATTCAATGAATACTTGAACACCACAAGTAGCTACTTTAGCAAAAAATTCAGCAATTCTTGATTGCGCCCTCGGGTGGAGGTGCGCCTCCGGGTTTTCAATAATTATAATTTCATCTTTTTTAGCAATTAAACCTGTAACAATAAGTGGTAATATGTAACTATATCCAAATCCAACATTCGCAGGTTTGTAGCCATAAGCGTTATTTTTATTATTTAAAAGCATATAAAGAACGCTACTATCTTTGTCTTTTCCTTTGATTTCAACTTTTGCGCCTTCAAGAATATAGCCGAGCCATTCTATGGTTTGCTGAATAATTGATTTTGAGTCATTCCCCCTGTAAAGTACATCATTTACATTATCTAAATTAATTGAATTTGCTAAGATATTGATGGTATGTTCTCCTCGCGGACCAACATTAACAAAAGTAGGAAGCGTTGTTTTTTCTACATAATTGACAGGTCCAAGACGGTCTGCACTCACAAAATGAATGGGTTTTATTTTTTTTGATAATAATTCAATATTGTATTGATCTTTGACAAGATTTGCATAAAGCGAATCGTCGGGGTTTTCGGTATATTCTATTTTGAACTCATCAATGATTTCAAAAAACGTAAAATTGAATTGTATGTTTTCTCCTCTTGGAGTTTCACTATTTTTTATATCGTCAAAATTGCCAAGATTAATTAATTCGCCTTTGATAAATAATTTTTCTAAAAGTGGATTTTTTCGTGCAGATTGAGATAAAATTAAGAGGGCTTGAAGTAATGAGGATTTACCTCTTCCATTAATTCCTGTAAGTAAATTTAATTTTGAAAATTCAAATGGTTTTGCCTTTCCAAAGCATTTAAAATTAGTGATTTGTAATTCTGTTATCATGCTGTTCCTTGATTTAGAATTTCGTGAGCAATTTTGAAACGATCTAAAACCTTTCCTTTGTTACCTGTTGCCTTTGAAACAGCTTCAAAGTAGGTATCATTTGTTATAAGTTTACTGTAATTCCCTTTTATAATATTTTTATTTTTATTAATAAAAACATCATCTTTGAATGATAAATAGTTGCAAACAGATTCTAAAACTGCCATATTGATTGTTCCTCTATTGGAATCCGTAGGGATTCTAAAATTTTTATTGCCCCAAATTGAAAATGACTGTTTCATTACTCTGCGAAAGTCTTTTTTCATTTTCGAAATAGAGACATCATCCATTTGATTAATTTTCCTCATAGCAGTTTCGACAAAATCACTCATATTACCTGCGTACTCGTTTTGATAATCAAACCAACGAAAGGCTAAATACCGCAAAATAACCTCTCTGTCTTTCATTCTTTTGCCCGAGACTCCTCTATCTATTGCATCTTTGAAGTATTCCTCTTCTGCGAGTTCTTTTAATAATTGAGTGGACTTACCGATAAAGATACAATTTCTTACTTCTTGTCTGTTGAGTTGTGTTCCTCCGGTATTAATTCGGTTAAATAAATCATAGATAACCACCATAGGAGTAGATGGCTTTAAAATAAATACATTAAGCTTTTTATTTTCAAATTTAGACTGCAAATTTTCCGGTAAATCTTCAAATTTATCATCATTATATTTTGGAAGTGCCTCAATACCTGTCAACTTGTATTTCCCTTCATAATACTCTTGTAGTGCTGTTGTTCGCTGCAAGCCGTCAATAACAATAAAAGTAGAAGATTTGGTTTCATTTAAGTAGATAGGAGGCAACGGAAAGTTTAAGATGATAGACTCAATGAATTTGCTTTTTTGTTTTGGTGTCCATACTTGGTTTCTTTGAAAATCAGGTTGTATTGTAATTTTACCTTTTTCGAGCTGTCGTAAATATTCAAATATTGAAAATGGAGATTCAGCTATCTCAATATCTTTATACGCCGGATCGTAGGGATACAATCCACCTAAATTACTTTTGTCTTCATTCAGTGTATCAATATCTGTTTCAATTACTTTTTCCTGCTCTGTTGTCATTTAGTAAAGTTAATATATTTTCAGAAAAATAACAAGACTACGTCCGCCACAACCTCACCAAAAGCGTCTCAATCAACAAAAACGCGAGTGCCATTATCAAAAACCATTTCCACAAAATCACACCACGGCTACGCTCACCTATCAGTTCTGTAAAATTGGTTTGGTCGCCTGCACGTATCACGCCTGCGAGCGAACCGGCAAGGGCTTCGAGTTCGGGTTCTGTGCGATATTCGAGTTCCGATTCTTTGCGGTCATAATTGAAGGCATAGACCGAAAGGGGTTTATCTTTATCTAAAAACAGTTCGTAAAAATCTGCTTCTTTGATTTGATTATTGATACCCAAAATAACTTTTGGACCAATATTTTTTTGTTCCGGTATAAACTCCTCGGCGCTGCCTTTTAGCTTGTAAACCAGTTCGTTGCCCGTAATCCGATTGTCGGTTTCCAACAAATTATCTTCACCTATTCTATACGCAATTTGCCAGTCTTGTCCTGATGCCAATGCCATTTTGTAGAGCATCGGTACGAATATTTCGCCGCTGCGTGCAAGGTCGCTGTGTTTCACATCAAGCGGTGCGGAGCAGAGGAATAGCGCACCTTTTTCAGCGCGATATTTACCCATAAACGTACTGCCGTCGCGGTAGCGCATAATGACTTCTTCGCTGCGACTGCCATAGCGGGTCAAGCTGAAATTGCCGCGGGTATCGGGCAGTTTGATATTGCGGCGGGTGTTCTCAAAAACATCTTTAAAGGTAAACTCCTCGCGATTGATGTACGATACAGTGCGGTCTTGTTTTTGGAAGACTTCGAGTTCGTTGGCATTAAACTGCCGGAGTAGGGTGCGGTAGTCTTCCGGTTTGGCTTTATCATCAGGGAAAACAACAATGTGACCACCATTTTTCGCATATTGATGTAGCTCCGAACTCAAACCCGACGATACATTTTTCAACTCATTGACTACAATCAACTGATAATCTTTAAACTTGGAATAATCAATTTTTCCGGCACTGACATTATCTGTTTTAAAATAATCATTTTTACGAAAAACAGCATCCAGATATTTATTGGAGCGGCTTTGATTAATGACCAGAATATTCACTTTTTCGGCAACATTAAAAGTGAAAAAATATTTATCGTCAAACTGTACCGGAAAGTCGGTAATTTCTAAAGTTGCCTCGTGCCAGCCTGTACGTAAAATGGTCACATTGACGGTATCGTAAGCGGCAGAACGTGCTTTGATGTCCATACCGCCGAGTGGCTTGACCTGATTATCCAAATTGAGGGTGAGGCGCACATCTTCGGCAGCTTCATCGCTCAGGTTGGTGATTTTTACGATGAGCGAATTGGTCTGATTCAGCATTTGAACAGGGGCTTCAAACCAACAGGAATCAATCGCAATATTGCGTTTTTGAACAGATTGGAGTGGTACAAGATTGACTTCTACTGTAGTATCTGCCAATATTTTTTCATCAATATCCGTAATATTTTTTTGAAAATCAGAAATGATATACAAGGTTCGGTTTTCGGCTGTGCCTGTATTGAGGGCTTGCTTTTGACGGGTCATCGTCTTGGAAATTTCTTTGACGGAAGGCGTAATTTCGATTTCATCAATGTATGACATGGCATCCTCTTTTCCCACCAATCGCTGATGACGACCCTCGAAATCATTGGTGATAATTTGAAATTCATCTTCCACAGAATATGCCGCCACAATCTCACGAGCGCGTTGTTTGGCTTTTTCCAAGAGCGGCACATCCTGACTCAATGAACTCATACTGAATGAGTTATCTATAAATAAACTCACTGCCTTTTTTCCTTTTTTGACTTCTACATCTTTATTCGGAATAAAAGGCTGCGCGAATGCCAAGACCAAACCCACGACAGCACCAATCCGGCTGAGGAGTATCAACAGGTGTTTGAGGCGATTGCGCGAACTGGTTTCTTCCTTGACTTCTTTCAAAAATTTTACATTCGTAAAATAGACTTTTTTGAATCTGCGAAAGTAAAACAAGTGAATAATTATCGGAATGGCTATCGCCAATAATGCCCACAAAAAAGACGGATATAAAAAATTCATATTTTGTTTTTTAACGATTAATAATTAATGGTTAATGGTTAATGGTTAATGGTTAATCTGACATTCACGAGTTGCCAAAATTGATTTTTGTAATTAATAAATTCTTTGTATATTGTATTTAGTTGTAAAATGTTGATAATCAACAGGTTATCTCAAATTTTAACACCTTTGAAAAAGCATAAAGTATTGATTATCAGTTTTTTACAAAAATCACACAAAAAATAAAATTTATTCGTTTCAAAAAGTTCTTTACTTAAAATTTCCCCAAATAATATTTGGCAAATTCATAAAATCGCCTTTTGGTAGCTCAAAAAGCTATTTTTTGCTTGAAATTTTAAGAAAAAATTTAATTAAAAAATAGCTTTTTCAAATTCGTGAATGTAAGATTAATGATTAACCATTAATGATTAATAATCGAAAAATTCCAACTATTGTTTACCATTAACCGTTCACCATTAACCATTAACCATTAACCATTGACCATTAATCATTAACCGTCAACCGTTTTCGACCTGCAAAATTAACTTTTTTTATGACTAAGCAAACATGTAATGAGAGAATGTTTTTTTGATGTTTTGATGTGTAGAGAGAATTTATGAATGCTCTCTACACATCAAAAATAACCTAAATCAATTGATGGTCAATTCCGTTTTGATTTTTCACTATGCGAAAATTTCTCATTAACCATTCATCGTTCACCATTAATCATTGTCAAAATCCACCTTCATCGCCACCTTGATAACTGCCACCACCCGGACGACCACGCCGCTTTTTCTGATTGATGCGATAGCTCAAGGTAATGCTGGATGAACGCGCCCGCCATTGAAATTCACCTTCCTGATAGAAGTCTTCAATAATAGTTTCGTATCGTCTTTTTCGTGAATTGAACAGGTCGCGTACCGAGATGGTAATGGTCATGTTTTTAGATTTGAGGAAATCTTTACTCCAGCCCAAATCAAGGCTTGCTATGGATTTGTAACTACCCTGTACACTGATGCGTGGTGCGCGATAATTGAATCGGGCTTGCAAATCCGAATCCCAAAACTTAAACCTTGCCGTACCACGCGCTCGCCATGTAAAGGTCTCTGCATCAAGTTGTTGTTCATTGAGTTCGCCTGCATTGATAACTCCTTCGGTGACGGAGCGGAAAAAGTTGAGGTCGGTATTTAGGTTGAGCCAATCTAAGCCTTTGTAGGAAAGTGTAAACTCCAAGCCCATTTCATCCTGTGTTGCCAAGTTTTTTGACGTGAAACGGGTGACAGGCGGTGTCGTTTCATCACCCAATGAAATGACCTCGCGTATGCGTGTAATCGCGTCCTCCGTATGGCGGTAAAAAATGCCCGAAGAGAGGGTCGCTTTATCCCAAATTTTCAGATAACTCACCTCGTAGGCATCTGTAAATTCGGGGTCGAGGTCGGGATTGCCGGCAAAAAGGTTGCGATTGTCGCTAAAGGTAAAAAAGGGATTCAAATCCCAAAAACGCGGACGACGCACACGCCGGCTATAGCTCGTCTGAATGGCATTGCCCTCTCCGATTTCATAACTCAAAAAGAGGGAAGGAAACAGGTTGGTATAGTTGCGCGGATTGCTGTATTCGCTTAGTAGCAGTTCGGTTTTGACGATAGAATGTTCAAGGCGCAAACCCGCCAAATAACTGAACGCACCATATTTATTGCCATATTGAGCATAAGCTGCATGAATATCCTCGTCGTAGCGAAAACCATTATTAAAACTAATGCTTTGTCCGGGAATGAAACCCCTGATTTCGGAAGTCCACAGACCCTCACGAAATTCCTCTACCGTATAGTCATTATCAATATCGCGCAAGGAACTGTTCAAGCCCAATTCAATCTTGTGGTCTTTATTAAAAGCATGGTTGTAATCAGCTCTAAATTGCCAACGCCGCTGCCCCTCTGAGTTGGCAGAACGCTGTGGCGGTACAATTTGGGCAGAGTCTGTAAATACCAAAGTATTTTGCTGAAGGTCTGAACTTTCCTTTTCCAAATCATCCTGATAATCTGCCGAAATATTGAGCGTGTGGAAGCGATTGGAAAATTCCTTGCGATAATTAAGGCTGTATTGCAAACCACTTTCTTCTTCAATTTCATTATCGGTACGGGTACTGCTGCTGACTAGATTGGCTCTGCTATCCTGATAATCGTCGTAGGTCAATTTGTAAGTATTTCGCTCATCAGAAATACGGTACATCAGCGAACCTGTAAAAACATCTTTATCGGTCAAATAATAATCAATGCCACCGCGAATATTATTACGAAGTCCGCCGCGATCCATATCGCGTGTTTGTTCGGAAATAAAAAGCCCTGAAGTCCGGTTGGCTTCCTGATACTGAAATCCGCTACCCGGTCCGGTACGATAATTCAAACCATAATTCAAAAACCAATTGATTTTTCCTTTTCTATAATTCAGATTTGCACCCACACCCGCTCGTGCCGGATAGCCACCCGTCACATCAAACGAACCATTGAAACCACTGCGTTTTTCTTTCTTCAAAATGATGTTGATGATACCGCTAGTGCCTTCTGCCTCATATCGTGCCGAGGGATTGGTAATGACTTCGATTTGGTCAATCATATTTGCGGGGATTTGTTTGAGATTATTGGAAGTTGCCATGCCGGAGGGTTTGCCATCTATGAGTACGCGCACACCTGTATTGCCACGTAGGCTGACCTGCCCCTCTACATCTACAGACAAAGAGGGCACATTATCTAAAATATCTTCCGCTGTACCACCTTGATTGGCAAGGTCTTTACCGACATTGAAGATGCGTTTGTCCAATGAAAATTGGGTCTCCGATTTTTCGGCACGTACCTCTACTTCCGAAAGGTCAATACCGCTATCGCCCAAGCGAATTTCGCCTAAATTGACACTGCGTTCTCCGGCTCGCATCTTATCGCGGTCAAAGGGTACGGGGTCAACGACAAATTTTTCATAGCCCAAAAATTCTACGACTGCGTAGAGTTTTCCGGGACGCGATTTGACCGTAAATGTACCGTCAGCCCCTGTCAGTCCACCGCCCAATACGCTGGAATCACGCTTGCTGAATATGGCTACATTCGCAAATTCGAGCGGCGCACCCGTAGTTGCATCCAAGACTTTTCCTTTGATGTCGATTTTTGGAGGTCCACCGTCGCCCCAATTGCCGCGTCCGCCCGGAGGTCCGCCGGGGCGTTGTGCTTGCATTTGGAATGTCATTATCAGGGTCAATAAAGTGAGCAACAAACGTGTCATATTTTTTTCTTTTATGGCGCAAAAGTAATCAAATTCTAACTGACAAATTCCAAATTCTAATTTAGATACTCTTTTGAGGCTTAGAATTTTGAGTCAAAGTATAGAAATTCAAAAAAGTTAAAATTTTATTTTTATATTAAAAAATTATAATAAGAAAAAATGAATATAAAATATTTTTTAAATAATTTTAATTTTTACATGATTTTATTAAAATCGTTTTTTCTAACTATTAATGCAGACTCAATTTTTAAGCATAAGATAAATTAGACAGTTTGGGCGTGGGAAAGGTTTAATGTTTTTTTGTAAATAAGTCGTATCGGTTCTTTTTAGCTGCCAAAGAAAGTTCTCGGAACTAAAGACAATCGCTACAAAGGCAACTTTAACACTAGTTAAAATGAAGTTATCTATTAGGAATTTTATTTATAAATATAAACCTTCGCTACTATATATTTTATTGAATATAAATTTTTTATAAAAATAAAGTGTGTTAAAATATTTATTTGAATGAATTTATTTTCTTGGAAAAGTTGTTTTTATGTAGTTGCTATCGGCGGTAAATGTTCCGAATATTGCACTATCGGTTAATGAAAAACTATACTGCGCGGAGATATTTTTTAAGATTCAAAATATTTGTTGATCATTAATCGAAAATTACATACAACCACATAATTTTTCATTACAAATTAAGTATTTAAAATTATGAAAATTTTATTATCGAAAACACTTTTGATAGTTTTAACTGTCGTTTTTTTTACTTCAAAAAGCACTGCACAAACATGGATAACAAATGGTACGGATGTATCTTTAAACCCTATTTATGAGACTACGCATTTAGGTGATATAGGTAATCTGCCGGATCCTTACAGGGTACTTACAATATCCAATAATGACTCCGAACAAGGTGGAATTTACTCGATAATTGATAATTCAAGCGAAGCAATAACCGGTCTTGCTCACATGACCGATGGTACGGGCGTGCGTGCCGCATCTTATAGTGGAGACGGTTTATCTGCCGAATCATTTACCGGTAATGCTGTACATGGAAAATCGCTTCAAGGTCATGCCGGTTATTTTGACGGAAAAGTTCAATTTAATGGTACACTCAGAGGGAATCAAGGAGGAGGAGCTATCAGAATCCAAAGTAACGATGGCTATGTGGACGTAGGTGTTAAAAATTCATACGGTTGGGCACATTTCTACACAGACCAACCTAAATATTACTTTAATAAAGAGATTCACATTAATAGCGGAAAAATAGGAAGTCATTGGAATCAGGATTTACAGCTAAGAGCAGCCGGTAGTACGAAAATAACTGTAAAAAGAGGAACTGGTTATGTAGGTATCGGCACAGGCTCTCCTACGGAGAAACTTCATGTTAACGGTAATGCTCATATTGACAACAATCTTCATGTTGACGGTGATTTAACTGTTTTGGGTACTTGGGTCGATTCAGATTTGCGCCTGAAGCAAGATGTACAAGTATTTGAATATGGACTTGAAGAAGTCTTGGCAATGCAACCGCTGACCTACGATTACAACGGCGAAGGTGGCACACACTCCGGTCGTTATAATGTCGGAGTTTTTGCACAGGATTTGCAAGAAATAGCCCCTGAATTTGTATCTGAGTCTAAGCATCAAGTTATTAAAACCACAGAGGAAATTAATGACGAAGACGAAATAGAATACAGAGATGAAATCGTGGGCGAAGAAACCTACCTGAGAATCTACGATACAGGCATCAAGTATATGCTTGTAAATGCGATTAAAGAACAACAAACCATCATCGAAGACCAACAAACACAATTGGACGAGTTGAAGGAAATCGTCAGCAAGCTAACACAAAATGCTGATAATCAGCAAGAAATGATACTTGAAGGCGCACAAGGTTATTTGGAACAAAATCAACCCAATCCGTTTAGAGAAAATACCTTGATTAAGTTTTATGTTGCCGAAGATGTGGCGAGTGCAGTTGTCAATGTCTATGATATGAACGGCAAATTGATTCACAAAGAGCGCATTGCTCAAAACGGGGCAGGCGAAATACAACTCAAATCCAAAAATCTTGCAACGGGTACATATAGCTACTCATTGGTACTCGACGGCAGAATCGTTGATACTAAGCAAATGCTTATCGGGCAGTAATTTGAACATGCTCTAAAGAAATTCTCCGTCGCATAAAAGGCACATCATTTTATCATAGAATGGTGTGCCTTTTTTTAGTGCTTTTATCCACAAAATATTTCGCAAAACGAAATACAAATCATAACTTGACATTGTCAAGATACCTAATTTCCGGTAGTGTTCGAGAAAAATAGGGTGCGTCTAAAAGCGATACTCGTCTGACGAAGCCCTTTGCTAAAACCGGATATTTAAGAAGCCAAACGCTGGTTTTTCTATAAAATATTCGTCTGACGAGTGTACCCTATTTTTGTCG